>JBIOWO010000296.1:0-16639 GCA_044868555.1 Lacipirellulaceae bacterium
CAACAAATGCGAAATCTCGTGTCGCAGCATAGCTGCCACGATTCGGGCGTCGTGGACCTGCTTGCCCTTCACTTTATGGTCGGCCACCTGTTGTCGCCAACGTTCGTAGATTGTCCGTTCGTCGCGAAGAATGCGGACCGTTGGAAATAAGCTTTCGAGTTTCGATTCAGTCTCGATGGTCGTTAAGCCCAGTCCATTGGCATCCACAGGTCGAGTGGCCACAGACCAAAACTCATACACGACCTGCGGAACGATGACGGTCCGGTGCCCGAAATCACGAACCGCACCGATTGCTTCAGCGGCAATCGCATGTTGACGGTGTGCGGGCTCCACTAGCCGCAACAGCACGTTTGTGTCAATGAGAATCAACACTGCTACGGATAGATGCTCTCGCGGCTGTCGTCGAAGTTCGGGTTGTGCGACGTTTGTTGTGCGAGCCATTCACGGAAATACTCGCGCCATTTCTTCGGGTCTTCGATATAAGGATCCTTATTAGCCCCATAGAGCTTCATGCCGTCGGTTGTTGCCCCGAGCTGCTCATCCAGAACCACTTTCCACGGCCGGCCCGTCTCTTCCGCCAGCTCCGCGATACGGCGCTTTTGATCGTCGGTCAGATCAATTTCTCGAATGTCGATAGCCATTGCGTTTTACCCGTAATGATCGAGCGCTTCACGTCCATTATATCGGCGCGTCAGTTCCGCAAACAGTGCCGGTTGGCCATCGCGATGCCGCTGGTGATGCTGCCGATGATGCCGACGAAGCCCTGGTCGGTGCCGCAGATGTAGAGGTTTTCGAGGTGCGTGCGGCCGTCGAGCTGCTTGTCCGCCGCGCCGTAGACGGCGCCGTTGTCGTGGCCGGTGTAGCGGACGATGGTGGTGGGCGTGAACATGTCGGTGTCGATCACGCGGCCGCGGTAGTCGGGCACGAAGCGGACCGCCGACTCGGTGATCCGATCGTACCACCGCAATTTTTCCAGGCGGTACGTTTCCTCGTCGAGCGCCCGCCAGCGGTCGAAGTTCGCCAGGGCCGTGATCCGCATCGTGCCGTCATCGAGCGGTTCGTCGTAGGCAAAATTGTTGGGCGAGCAGATGACGCCGCTCCGCACGTCGCACAGCTCGTCCGGCTTCTGCCACACGAAACGGTCGTGGTCGTTGAAGAACGTGATCGTGCGGTCGTGGCCCAGGTCGCGCGGCGGGACATCGAGCGAAGCGATCGTCTCGCAAAACGTAAGCTGGCCTGGGGCCCGCGACGTGACGACGGGCTGGCCGTCGTCGCAGAGCCGCATGGTCTCGCACCAGCCGGCCGACGAAATCACGTTGCGAGCCTCGATTTCCTCATCGTTTTCCAGCACGACGCGGGTCACGCGGCTGTTTTCGATGGCCAGCCGCTGGACACCGCTCCGCAGCTTCAGCTCGCCGCCCAGCGCCCGGAATTTTCGCACCAGGTGCTTGAGGATGAGCCGCACTCCCGCCGCCGGCCGGCCCAACCCCTCCAGAAATATGCTGCGGAACATGATCGAGAACTGGCCCCAATCCATATCATGCTCGCGGGCCGAGCCGTAGAACATCAGCGGGCAGAACAGCATTTCGACGAGCAGCGGGTCGGTGATGATCGAGCCGACCACCTGCCGGGCCGACTGATTGGCGTGCGCCTCGCTGAGATCGTCGTAGGCCACGATCTCCCTCATCAGCCTGTCGAAATTGTCGGCCTGTCGCGGGAACGCGCGGGCCACTTCGCCGCGGAGCGTCTCGGCGTCGTTATCGAACCGCAGCCGGACGCCGGGGAAGGCGATCTCCGAGCCGATTTGCGGCGCGATGGCGAAATCGTCCCACCGCATGCGAAGCTGCCGCAACAGCCGCGCGAGCGGACCGGTCTTCGTGCCCTTGGGCGTGATATTGGTCAGTGCGTGCAGGCCGACGTCGTAGTCGCGGCCACGCAGGCGGTAGAAGGAGTTCAGCCCGCCAATCGTGTAGTGCCGCTCGAGAATGCAGACTCGCTGGTCGTAATACGCCAGTCGAATCCCAGCCGCCAGCCCCGACATCCCAGCGCCAATGATGATGGTGTCGTACATGGAAGCAGGGAGCGTGGAGCTAGGAGCAGGGAGTTCGGAACAAGCAATTCTTACTCCCTGCTCCAAGCTCCCTGCTCCTTGCTTCCTCACACCTTCTCGCGCTCGATGTCCTTCATCAATGGTTCGAGGTACGCCACGGTCGAGTTCATGCTCGCCAGTTGGATGTAATCCTCTTCCGGAATCTGGATGCGGTGCCGCTTGCGGAGCTCCATGACGATGTCCAGGAAGTCCATGCTGTCGAGCTCGAGCTGCTCGCGGAAGCGCACGCTATCGTCCAGTTGGGACAAGTCATCATCCGGCGTGATGTCGCGCAGAATATCCAAAACTTCTTCTCTGATGTCGGCGGGTGTCATGCCGTCGTTTCTCCCTTTAATTCAATTCAAAACCTGAATATGTCTCACGCAAAGGCGCCAAGGCGCAAGGAAGCCGCGAATTCAGATTCACCGCTAATGAACGCTAATAACCGCTAATGAAATCAATCTCTCTGTCTTATTAGCGTCCCATTAGCGCACATTAGCGGTGCTTGTCATTCCTTTTGCTTTCCTTTGCGCCTTCGCGTCTTTGCGTGAGACAACTCACACTTTTCCCACTATTACGACCGAATTGATCCCCAACATACCAAACGAGTTGTTGAGGATATAGCGGACGGCCTTCCTTTGGCGGGGTTCGTTCACGACCAGGCCCGCTAGCTGGCACTCAGGGTCGAGCCGGTCGATGTTGATCGTGGGGTGACAGACGTCGTCGCTGAACGACGGCAGGTTTCCCGCCAATTCGAGGGCCCCGGCGGCCCCCATTGCGTGGCCCACATAGCTTTTCGTGTTGTTCACCAGTGGCTGGGCGCGGGCCCCGTTGTCGAACACCTTTCGCAGGGCCACGCACTCCTGGATGTCGCCGCTCGGCGTGGCCGTGGCGTGCGTGCTCACGATGTCAATATCGGCCCCGTTGAGCCGCGCGTTTTTGAGGGCCATTTCCATGCAGCGGGCCTGCTGACTGGGGTTGGGGAGCACAAAATCGCTGGCATCGCTGTTCATCGCATAGCCGACCAGCTCGCCGTAAATTTTCGCCCCGCGGCGCTTGGCCTCATCGAACCGCTCCAGCACGTAGATGCAGCCGCCCTCGGAGACGACGATCCCGTTGCGGTCCGCGTCGAACGGCCGCGAGGCTCTCGCAGGGTCTTCGTGTCTGGCGAGCGCTCCTTGGCTGGCAAATCCGGCAAAGATGCCAAATGTGCGGACGCTTTCCGACACGCCGCCGGCCAGGGCCACGTCGCACTCGCCCAGCCGCAGCATCTGAGCACCCTGGATCAGCCCCGCGTTGCCGGCCGCACAGGCCGCGCCGATCGTGTAGTGCGGCCCGGTGATCCCCATGTTGAGCGTGATCTCGCCGGCCGGATTGTTGGCCACGGTCCGCGGATTGTGGTGGTGCGACCAGACGGACGTGTCGTAGTTGTAGCCCTTGATTTCGTAGATCTCGTTCTCGGTCTCGACGTTGCCGTGCTCGGTGACGCCGACGTAAACACCGACCCGCTCGCGGTCGAGGTTGGGCCAATCGAGGCCGGAATCGGCCACGGCTTCCTGGGCGCAGTAGATGCCGATGCCGCCGGCCCGCGTGCCGCGGCGGACTTCCTTCTTCTTCTGGTACCGCAGCTCGTCGAAATCGCAGATGCCGGCCAGTGTTTCGCCCACGTAGCGGATATCGTATTTTCGCACCCCGCTGCGGCCGTTCAGCAGTGCATCGCGGAACTCGGGCAAGCTGTTGCCGTTCGGCGCGGTCAGCCCGATGCCGGTGAAGACAATCCGTTGATGATCCGGGAGGGTGCTGGCCATGCTCTCTTAGGTCAGGCTTTCCAGCCTGACTCAGCCGCGAAACGTCAGGCCTAGCAAGCCTGACCTACGGGTGGAGGGAAACTTTGAGGCTACCGGTCGCGGCCCGGTTTGACAAGCGGCCTGCGGGCAAACCCTTATCCACAAGGCGCTTACGGTTCTTCAATGCCAAGGTCTTTGAGATAGGCCCGGCGCTGAGCGTCGCGGCCGCGGCGCTCGGTGATCTGGTCCCATTGGCGGGCCGCTTCGGTTAATGCGTCCGCTGCAGATGCCTCGCCGCGGAGTGCCTTCGCGACGCTGGCCGCCAACGCCGCCAGGTATTCGTCCGCTCCGGGAATTCGCGGCACCATGAGCGCCTCGTCGCGATTCAATGCCGATTGCAGCACGCTCGCAAGCTTCGCGTTGTTGGCACGCCCCGCGGGCGAGTCGATCCAGCGGCCGCTCGTGCTCAACTGCGAGCGACGCACCGGCAGCGCTCCTTTCGCGATCGGCCCCAGTTGCTGGGCGATCTCCGCGCTCGCCAACCATGCGGCCAGATCGAACGCGCTGGCGGCATTCCGCGACGCGGAAGTGACAGCCAGCAACTGCCCTCCGGCCAATAATGGCACCTGGCGAGCGCCGCCGGCGACCGGTTCCCATTCGCCCGTGGAACGATTGAAAACCTGGTCCGCACCCGGAATTTCGGACCACGCCATCTGCTTCTCTCCCGGCTTCGTGGCGGCCTTTTCCTCCTTCTGCCATTCTTCCAGGGCGCGAACGAACGGCGGCTCGGCGATCCGCGCCGCCATCGTTTGCGGATCGAAGAGCACGGCGTCCTGTCGCGGATGAGTCGCGTAGCCGGCTGCGCGCGCCAAAAGTATAATTGCGGGCCAATTCTCCACCGACTCACGATCGCTGCCCACCAGCGGCAACTCGACACTCATTGGCAACGCCATGGTCCGGCCGCCGTACGTGCCAAGCCTCTCAAGCACCAACGGCAGAACATCGTCGGCATTGTAAATCTTGCTGTTGACGACCGCGTCGCGTATCGGCCGCAGCCGCTTTGCTTCGACAAGTTCACCCAAGCACCGGGCCGGAAAAATGATGACGTCGGCATCGACATTTTCCGCTTTTGCGACATCGGTCCAGGGCAACGATTCGGCCGAAAGTGTCCCGCCGCTGCGTTCCGCCCATTCCCCGCGGAGCCGATTGATCGCCTCGGCCAGCTTCGGATCATTAACAACCAGCACCTTCAACGCTACACTGGCTCGCGGCTCCGCGGCGTTTTTCGTCGGCATGGGCGGCGACGATGAACCATTTTTCTCGCACCCCGCTAACAGGACGAGAGCGAGAATGAGTAGCCGCGACCCAATTGGCCACAGGTCCGCGAGCTCGACCACGCCTGCAGCGCGGTACATACTCGCGGCTATTTCAAACATCAGGTGATATCCATTAATGAGCGTTTTTATCGGCATCGACGTTGGTACATCTGGCACCAAGGCCCTGGCGATCAATGCCCGCGGGAAAATTCTCGGCCAGGCGCTGGCTACGTACCCAATTTACCATCCCAAACCACTGTGGAGTGAGCAAGACCCTGAGGACTGGTGGCAGGCGACCGTGAAGGCAGTGCGGGCCGTGGTGCGCGCGGCGAAGTTGAAATCGGCTAACGTGCAAGCCATCGGCCTGTCCGGGCAGATGCATGGCTCGGTATTTCTGGACAGGAAGCACAAAGTCGTGCGGCGGGCCCTGCTGTGGAACGACCAGCGGACGGCGGCCGAATGTGAGGAAATCGAGCGCCGCGCGGGTGGGCGGGCCGAGCTGATCCGCATGGTCGCCAACCCGGCCCTCACCGGCTTTACCGCTCCGAAAATCCTCTGGCTCCGTAATCACGAGCCAAAAAACTTCGCCAAGACCGTGAAGGTGCTGCTGCCCAAAGACGAAATCCGTCGCCGGCTCACCGGCGAATTCGCCACCGAGGTCAGCGACGCCAGCGGGATGCTGCTGTTGGACGTGGTGCACCGCTGCTGGTCAACCGAATTGCTCGCGAAATTGGAGCTGGACCCCGATTTGTTCGCGACCTGCCACGAATCGCAAGAGGTTACAGGCAAGCTCACCAAGGAAACGGCAAAGCTCCTGGGCCTTTCGACCGATTGCGTGGTGGTCGGCGGCGCCGGCGACTGCGCCGCCGGGGCGGTCGGCAACGGCATCGTCCGCAGCGGCGTGCTCTCGACGTCGATCGGCACGTCAGGCGTCGTCTTCGTTCACAGCGATACGCCGCAAGTCGATCCGCTCGGCCGGCTGCACACTTTTTGTCACGCTGTACGTGGCAAATGGCACATGATGGGAGTCACGCTGGCGGCGGGCGGCTCGCTGCAGTGGTTTCGCAACATGCTGTGCGCTGTCGATGTGGCCGCAGCCCGACGCAAGAAGATGGAGGTCTACGAAATCTTGAGCGGAGAAGCGGCCGCGACGCCAATCGGGGCCGAAGGGCTCTTCTTCCTGCCCTATCTTGCCGGTGAACGGACGCCGCACGCCGACCCGTTGGCCCGCGGCGCGTTTGTCGGCCTGACGCTCAAACACGCGCGCGGCCACATGGTCCGCGCGGTGATGGAAGGCGTTACGTACTCGCTCCGCGACTGCCTGGCGATTATCGAGGAACAAGGCGTGGGCGTGGATCAAATCCGGGCGTCCGGCGGCGGCGCGAAGAGCAAGTTCTGGCGGCAGATGCAGGCCGACGTGCTGGGCAAAACCGTCGTCTCGATGGCCGCCGACGAAGGCCCGGCCTACGGCGTCGCGCTGTTGGCCGCCGTCGGCGCCGGCGAGTACAAAGACGTCGTCGAAGCGTGCGACGCCACCGTCAAGACCCGGACTCAACTCAAATGCGCCGCCACAGCGAAACGCTACTACGACAAAGCGTTTCCCGTCTACCAGAAGCTGTACCCGTCCCTGCGCGACCAATTCAAAACGATTGCGCAGCTCGGATAGAAGTTTGCGCAGCAGATGCCTCAGTCAAAGGCAAGTCGTGCGCGCTTGTCAGGCACGGTTCGGGCACTATGTTTTTACGTCTTCGCTCGGCGGTGCCTGTAATCCGACGCCCGAAGCGTCGTCGCTCAAAAAGCCGAGCACCAACGACTTGCCGGTCCGCGTCGCGGTCGGCTTGGCCGGCTGGCGAAAGTGCTCGATGAGATCGGTGTGCAGCTGAACGCAGCCGATGTACGTTTCCCGTGCCGTTTCATCGCTCAACAGCAGGTTGTCCAGCAACCGCATTTCGTCGTCGTTGATCTGCTCGTCCACTAGGGCCCAAGTCAATTCCTGCACGCGTTCATTCACAACCGGGTCGCGATCCGGCTGGGCCGGCCGAGCTGGATTGGAGTGCCGTGGATTTTTTGATTCGTCTGCCATGTTCGGTGCCTTTTCTCTTGGGCGATCGCCTGTCCCAATCAAGCCTTACGTGCCAATCGCCGCCAGGGGTCGAGGCCCCACCCGATTGTGGGAGCAAAACTGGTGCCGTTGCCGGCCGGGCCGCTGAAATTGGTATCGTCGCCGGTGCGCGAACTCTTAGAGCAATTTTGCCCGGGGAGCAAGAGAAAATGGCGAAGATTTCGCGAGAAATCGGCGGAGATCGCAAGAATTCTGCGACCACTGGTCGCGACCTGCAGTACAGCGATTCGCGCCCAGGGAGTGTCGCACGCCACCGGACTGTGACGGCCATTTCATGATGGGCTTGGTGCCCCGCCTGACACGTCACGCCGGAGCGACACGATCGGGGCCGCTTTGAAGTTATGCACTCCTCCAACGAACGCGCCGATCGGATACCGCGGTGACATACCTATGGCAGCCTGCGCGCGGCCGCGATTAATTGACATTTTGTCGCACACGGATATCAACATGAAACAGTCGTTCGTGCGCAGCGGAGCAACGGCCGGTTCGCACGCTCGGCAAGACTTCGTAGATATTGTCCCGCCGCCATTCCGCCGAGAGGTGCAACATGGTTTCGTGCGTGGTGCGAGCTTTCAAGGTCGTAGCCTGCTGTCTTGTTGTTGCCTCTCAGCTCGGGCCGGTGCCCGCCGCCTGCGGTGGCCGACGAATCTTTGGCGTCGTTTGCGCGACGTGCGACTGCTGCGCGACGAAATTGGCCGAGTGCCGGCAGAAAGTCGATCAATGCGAGCAAGAGATCAAGGCGCTCAAGGAATCGCTCGGCAAGTGTGAGCATGCGAAGAAGCACTTAGCGAACAAGCTGGAGGAAACGCGCGAGGACCGCGACCGAATCCAGGCGGAACTCGTCGACGTCACCAAGCGACTGGACCGGGCGCGCGACAGGCTGAATTGGGCCGAAAACCGGATCGACCACCTGAAGCAGCAAGTCCGTCAACACGAGTCCGAATTGAAGGTTGCTGCGGAAAAGCTCGAAGATTCCGAAGCGGAGTTGGTCAAGATCCAGCAGCAACTGACAAAAACCGAGAAAGACCTCGACGACTCCGTCGACGACAACAAACGGCTAGCAAGTGAACTGCGTCGAGCAGAAGACCAGATTCAGGAGCTTCAATCGCGGCTTGCACACCGAGCGGCGTGGGCCTGGGCGCTGGGCCTGCTGGCGGCGATTCTGCTCGTCTTGTTGTTCGCCTGTCTATGGCTCGCCAAGCTGCAGGTAGCGATGCTGCGGCAGAACGTCAAGGAAGCGGACACGCAGCACCACCGCGATCTGGCGGATCTCGGCGAACTGGGAAACCGCTACGCCGGTGCCCGCAGCCGCGTGTTTGCGTTGAAACGACAAGTCGATCACATCCACGAGGAAAACACCCATTTGCGGTATCAGTTGAATGAATGCAGGTCCCACACATCGTTTGCCGAGCGGCGAGCGGCGGTGGCCGAAGCGAACGCCATGGGAACGACGCGGGAAATGGCTGCCAGTAAGAAAGATTGTTGCTGTTGCGGTTCGAAAGATGCACCCGTGATCGTCGCCCACAACACGCCTTCGACGGCGACGCCTTCCACGCCGGTGGGCGGCGTGGCGGGCGCCACGGCCGCTGGTGGGCCGGCAGGCCCCGCAGGCACTGCCGCAACCGGTCCGTCCGCGGCCGGCGGACCATCGGCCCCGGCCGGACCGGCTGTCTCAACCGGGGGTGTCGGCGGCACTGGCGGCGTGGGTGGAGCGAATGGCACGGCCGCGGCCCCCGGTGCGCCGGGCATCGGCGCTGCACCAGGCGCCGGCGGAGCGACCGGCGTCGGCGGCGCCCCCGGCATTGGCGGCGTGCCAGCCGTGACCAGCCCCTCGAACCTTCTGCCGGGCATGCAATCGATTCCCGGTCTGCCGGGAATCCCCGGTATGGGAGGCGGTGGCGAAGGCGGCGGCGATTTACTGGGCGGAATCCTGGGAGCAGTCGGAAGCCTGTTTGGAATTTAGCTACCGCGACGGGTCGCAACAACAGACATCGTTTCACACAACACCGTCGCGGCACAAGACATCACCATCTTCTTTTCGAGCTGCGCTATCAACATGGCACCAACAACATTTTCCTCGAAGCGTCTGGCCAAGAACCTGAAGAAGCTGCGATTCGTCCGCGTACGGGTTGCGATCGACTTGCCTGGCATGGAAACAGTTCTGGAGTCGGGCGCTGAGCAAAACGTGTTGCTCGCCGCCGCCGACATTTTGCACAAGAACGGCATTCGTAACCGGAATCAAAGCGGCGTGCCCCAACTGGAGATCGAAATCGTGGTGCGGCCGCTGTTGGAACCCACGACTCGCAAATACGTGATCGTCTATCGGGTCGAGACCGCGTTGCGCGAGAAAGTAAGGATCGATCGCTCCGGCGCCGATTCGAGTGCAGATACGTGGCGGCATCGCGCGGAAGTCAAATACGCGGACGCCGCCACGGCCGTCTACTCGGCGCCGGCCATCCTCAACGAAGTCAGAGTGCAGATCGAAGCGTTTGTGTCGGATTGGCGAAGTGCCAACGGTTTTGGCGACGCAGAGGAGGCCCGTGGCGATGCGCGCGACGACCTCAAAGCATTGATACCGGACATCGGACCAATTTACGAACGGATACTCCAGGGCGCCGGAGTGCTGACGATCCGCGATCTGGCGGGGCTCGTCGCCACCGACGCCAGGGATATCGTCCTGGCCGATTTGACTGCCAAGAATCCAAGTTTTACGCCAGCCCGGCTGGATACATGGGTCACCAAGGCTGAAGAGCTTTTGAAACTCGATTGAGCGCGCATCGCGTTCGCGCTATCCTTTCCGGCGACGGTCCCTCGCAGTCGGAGCACTCTGCAATTCGGCACGCGGCGAATCGAAGGCGTCATCGCTCGGCGATCGGCACCCACGCTCGCGGCGCTGGCCCGGTGTAGCGGGCTCGGGGGCGGATCAGGCGATTGTTGTCGTGCTGCTCGATGACGTGGGCTGCCCAACCGGCCGTGCGGCTAAGCACGAAGATCGGCGTGTAGAGCTCGATCGGCAGGCCCATGTAGTGGTACAGCCGCGCGGAGGGCCAATCCAGATTCGGCGGCAACTTCTTCTCTTCCCAGATCACGCGCTCAATCACGTCGGCCATCGTCTCCAGGTTTTCGTTGCCGGTTTCACGCGCCAGCTGGCCGCACAGCTCCTTCAAGTACACGGCTCGCGGATCGCCGTCCTTGTAGACGCGATGGCCGAAGCCCATGATCTTCTCCTTCCGCCCCAGCGCGGCCCGCACCCAGGGTTCGGCGTTCTCCTTCTTGCCAATCGACTTCAACACGTCGACCACCTTCTCATTCGCGCCGCCGTGCAGCGGGCCTTTCAGCGCGCCAATCGCGCCGGCGATTGCCGAGTGCAAATCGGAGAGCGTCGAGGTGATCACGCGGGCCGTGAAGGTCGAGGCGTTGAACTCGTGCTCCGCGTACAGGATCAGCGACACGTCCATCGCCTTGATGTGGCCGGGCGAAGGGGCCGCGCGAAATAGCATGTACAAACAGTTCGCGGCGAGCGATCGCCCGCTCTCTGCTGCCACCGGCTCCTTGCCCTGCTTCAACCGGTGCCGGGCCGCCATCACCACCGGCAATTGGGCGATCAGCCGCTCGGACTTGCGGATGTTGGCCTCGTGACTGTTGTCGTTGACTTCCGGGTCCCAATGCGCGAGCAGACTGGTCGCCGAGCGCAAGACGTCCATCGGCAGTGCCGAGGTGGGCAGCGAGCGAATCGCGTCGATGATCGGCCGGGGCACCTGCGAGGCCGCCTTGAGCCGCTTGCGAAATTCATCCAGTTGTTCGGCGGTGGGCAAGTCGCCATGCAGCAACAGATGGGCAACTTCCTCGAACGTGCCGTGGCGGGCCAGGTCTTCGATCGAGTATCCGCGGTAGCTCAGGCCGCCGGTCACCGTGCTGATCGCAGTTTCGCCGGCAATCACGCCTTCCAGGCCAGGACTGTAGATGGGTTCGGTCATGGGGGAGGGTTCAGGGTTTAGGGTTCCGAAGCGAGTTCGCCGCGGCGAACGGGCGAATGGGCGCCCGGCGTCGCCTGATCGTCAGGAGAAGTGTTCGCGGTCGCGGGCCTCGTAGGAATCGTACTCGACCAGGTCGTACAATTCCTGCCGCGTTTGCATCAGGTCCAGCAGTTCGCTTTGTTTGCCGTCGGCCGCCAGCACGGAGAGGGCCGTCTCCATCGCCTTCATGGCCACGCGGAGCAGCGTAACCGGATAAATCACGACGCGGTAGCCCATTTGGGCCAGTTCGTCGAATTCCAACAGCGGGCTTTTTCCGAACTCGGTCATGTTGGCCACGAGCGGCACGTCGACCGCCCTGGCAAACGCCTGAAATTCCTCGGCGGTCGCCAGCGCTTCGGGAAAAATCCATTCGGCCCCGGCCGCGACGTATTGCAGGGCCCGTTCGACCGCCGCCTCGAAGCCATCGACGCCGCGGGCGTCGGTGCGGGCGATGATCACGGTCGCTTCGTCGGCCCGCGCCGCCACCGCCGCATGCAGCTTGGCACACATCGCTTCCGTAGCGACGAGCGTCTTGCCGGACAAGTGGCCGCAACGCTTGGGCAGCTCTTGGTCCTCCAATTGGATCGCCGCCGCTCCGGCCCGCTCCAGCTCGACAACGGTTCGCTCGACGTTGACCGCGTCGCCGAAGCCGGTGTCGGCATCGACGATCACCGGGATGCTGGCTCGAGCGGTGAGATAATTGACTTGCTGAACCAACTCCGTGAGCGTAAACAGCCCGATGTCGGGCAGCGCCAGCACGCCGGTCGAAAATGCCGCGCCAGACAGGTACATCGCCGCAAAGCCCAGCTCCTCGATCAACCGGCCGGCGAGCGCGTTCGGCGCGCCGGGCACTTGGATGGCTGTCGCCGCGATTGTGGCACGCAGCATTTCGCCGGGCGTCAGGGAGGATTCGTGCATGGGCTGCGAAGTGCCAACAAGACGTATGGATTGGGCAACCAACCGCGGCGTCCGTCACTCGATCATACGCGGCCGAGGGAAGTGTCATCAAGGCGTGCATCATCGGTCGACCGGGCGATCGACGCTTCGAAGTTTTAGAGCCGTCTGGCCCGGCAGTGCGAAACGGATTACGCTGGCCGATTCCCGGCCCCGAGTTACGCCAATCATGACCGATGCGGCAACACCAACCGATATGCAGCCGCCCCGGCAGCCGATTTCGCAGCGGCTGGCCGAGGTCGTGCTGATCGTGCTGGTTTTTTTTGTGATCGCCGGCGACCCGCCGCCACACGTCAACGAGCCTCACTATCTGTGCCGGCTGAAGCATTTTTGGAATCCAAACTGGTGTGCTGGTGACCTGTTTCTCGAATCGACCGACACTCAGGTCGCGTTCATCTGGACATTCGGTTGGGTAACACGGTGGCTGTCGCTGTCGGCGACGGCGTGGGTCGGTCGCTGTTTGGCATGGACCTTGTTGGCGTGGGCGTGGCAGCGTTTGAGCTGGCGGTTGGTGCCGCGGCGCCTGGCGGCGGTCCTGTCGGCCGCACTGTTTGTCACGCTTACGGCCGTGGCCCATCTGGCCGGCGAATGGGTCGTCGGCGGGGTCGAGGCCAAGTGCTTCGCCTACTTCTTTGTCCTGGTCGCGCTCCACGAGCTCGTCGACCGGCGCTGGAATGCCGTGTGGTTCCTACTCGGTACGGCGTGCGCGTTTCATCCGCTGGTGGGTGGCTGGAGCGGTTTGGTGTGCGGTGGAATCTGGCTGCTCGATGATCGCCGCCAAACCGGGCTGCCGTCGATGGTGCCAGGACTTGTCGCCGGAGGACTCATAGCACTCATCGGAGTTCTGCCCGCGCTCGTGCTCACGCGCGGCGTGCCGGCCGACGTCGTTGCCGAATCGGCCCGCATTTATGTCTTTGAACGACTGCCGCATCACCTGGCTTTGCTCACGCTGCCGCGCGAGGAGATCGCGATTCGCTTCGCACGGCACGCTGCACTGATTGTCGCGATGTGGCTGCTGATGCGCGAAGCGAAATCGCTCGCCGAGCCGACTTCGCCGTTGCGGCGTATCGGCCAGTTCGCATGGGGAGCAGTCATTCTGGCGGTCGCGGGCGTGGTCGTCGAACTCGCGTTTTGGAGCCAACCGCTCGCTGCCGCCAGGCTGCTGCGCTACTACTGGTTCCGGCTGACCGACTTTGCCGTGCCGATGACGGTGGCGCTGTATGCCGTGGCGATCATCGCTGCCGGACTCGAGCGGCGACGTGCGTGGGCCGTGTGGGCGCTGACGATCGTGCTCGTTCTGGTCGGCTGGCAATTGTCCAGCACGGCCCGGCAGCGGGCGCTCGATCCCGTGCCGCCGGCCGATGCCAGGGTGCTCGACTTCCCGGCCTGGGTCGAGGCGTGTGATTGGATCGCCGAGAACACGCCGCCGGACGCGCTGTTCCTCACGCCGCGGTCGTCGCAATCGTTCAAATGGCGGACCGGCCGGCCCGAAGTGGCAACGCGAAAGGATATTCCCCAGGATGCCGGCAACATGGTCGAATGGTTCGGCCGGCTGAAGAATATATTCAGCCGCGATGTGAACGGCGAAATTGAGTGGGTCGATTCGCCGGGCGAGCTGGGCACCGAGCGAGTGCGGCAACTGGCCGACGAATATGGATTCGATTACGTCCTGGCCGACGACAGCGCCCCGCTCTCGCTGCCAATCGCATACAAGAACGAAGTGTATGTCGTCTACCGCGTCAAGAACTGAATTGCTCGCCACTGCCGACAATTTGCCTGCGCTGCTGGCGGCAGCACTCGCGCAGCGGCCGTCGCGTCCGACTGGCAGCCGGCGGATGTCGCCCGAGCTGAGCTACGGCCGTCACGCGGGGCCGGCACCATGCACGGCGCGACATGCGGCCGTTGTGCTCCTGCTCTTCCGCCGCGGCGGCCGCTGGCACCTGCCGATTACCGAACGGCCATCGTCGTTGCTTCGCCACGGCGGCCAAATGAGCCTGCCTGGCGGCACGATTGAGCCGGGCGAGACATCCCAACAGGCGGCGGTGCGCGAGCTGCGCGAGGAGTTGGGATTCGACGCACCGCTGGATCTACTGGGCCAACTCGCCGATTGTTACGTCTTCGCCAGCAATTTCGTCGTCACTCCGTGGCTGGCCGCAGCGACGCTGGAGCCGCAATGGCAGCCGGATGCTGGCGAGGTCCAACAAGTGATCGAGTTGCCGCTGGCGTCGCTGTTCGACGACAATGCGATCGGTTGCACGACGATCCACCGCGGACCACTGACGTTTCGCGCGCCGTGCTATCGTGTTGCCGACGCCTGCATCTGGGGCGCCACCAGCGTAATCCTCAGCGAACTAACCGACCTGCTCGACACCGTATTCACGTAACCAGAAAATCTCTCGCAAAGGCGCCAAGGTGCAAAGAATTCAAAAATAACCACAAACGACACAAACGACACAAACGACACAAAGAAGAGTTGAACGAATCATTCCGTCTTTTCCTTTTTCTTTTGTGAACTTTGTGTCCTTAGTCGTTAATCGCGCCCTTCTTTTGCGCCTTCGCGCCTTTGCGTGAGAAATAGTTTTTATGATGAACAAGTCGACAAAACTGCTGGCTGTCGCCTTCGATCTCGATGGCACAATTGTCAACTCCGAAGACCTGTACGAGACAGCGGGCGAGGAGGTGCTGCGGCGGCGGGGCAAAGCGTATGATCCCGTGCTTCGCGAGCAGGTCATGGGCAGGCCGGCCGTCGATTCGCTGCGGGTGATGATTGATTTCCACTCGCTCACGGATACGGTGGAAGAACTGATCCGCGAATCGGGCGAGCTGCTGCTGAAAATGATGGAGACTTCACTCGCCGCGATGCCTGGCTCGTACGAGTTGTTCGACGAGCTCGACACGGCCGGTATACCGTTTGGCGTCGCGACAAGCGCCACGCGCGATTACGCCGACTATGTCATGACGCGGCTGAAGATCGGCGGGCGGTTCCAATTTGTGCTCACCGCGGAGGACATCCGGTACGGCAAACCCGACCCGGAGGTCTATTTGTTAGCTGCGAAGAAGTTTGGCATCGGGCCGCAGCAGATGATGGTCCTTGAAGACAGCGCGATTGGTAGCCGCGCCGCCGTTACAGCCGGCGCCTTCACTGTGGCCGTGCCCAATCACCACACACGCCACTACGATTTCGCCGGTGTCCGCTTCGTGGCCGACACGCTGGCCGACACGCGCATCCGTGCTTCGCTGGGCATCTCTTGAACCGGCCGCGATCGCAGATCACGATCCCGGCGGAAACAGCCCAAACGTCTGTTCCGCCTGCCGAATCTGAATTTTGCGAGGCTGATTTAGATCGAGCGCGGCAACCGTGGCCCGACCAATAGCCGTCAGCCCCACAATTTGGTAATCATCCCACGCGAAGTGGTCGTGCCATGCATGCGAACGTGGGTGGAATAGGGGAACGGTGGATCCGCTTTCGAGATCAGCAGCCTCGACACGATCAGATTTGTGCAGATTGCAGCCGGGACAAGCCCAGGCCAAGTTCTCCATAACGGTGGCGCCGCCGCGCGACTTCGGAACGACGTGTTCCAGATGAAAACGCGCCCCCTGCAGACTTTGGTGCATCCGGCAATACTCGCAGCGGTCGGCGGCGCGATTCGCGACCTGTCGTTCAAGGTCTGCCCGCGAGGTCATTGAGGTTCACGGCCGAGAAGTTGTAGCGCCTCGGCCCGCACTAGCGAAAGCCGTTCGCTCAATTCGGCCAACGCCTCCAGCTCTCCCCGCTCCACCGAGGTTAATCGGCCTTCGTTGTTAAGGTCCATCAATTGCTGAAGCCGCACATCGGCCTTCATGGGCAAACGCAGTTCGCCGATCGTTTCCACCCACTCGGCTGGGGCTGGAATAGAAGTACTCATTGAACAAAATTTCCTCAATCAAATGGATATTGATGGCTCCACTCATTATACGTCCGGCAAGTGGCCGCAGCGATATCGATCAAATTCAACCGTTTCCAGGATTTTGGTCGCGGCTCGATGGCGGCACCGCTAGCGGCGGCAAATGCTTCGCAGCCGCCACATTTTCTCTAATCGTGCGGCGAGCCAATGACCGATGGTCTGGGTACGATGCGCCGCGCGCTGGCCGCGGCCGACGCCTCCTCTCATGCGAAGGGACGCTTGCGATGCCGCGATATGCACTTCTATTTGCCGCGATCGTTGCCACGATGACACTCGCGTCCGGCGGTTGCCGTAGCTGCTCCTCCTGCCACGACTACGACCCACCGGTCGCCAATTGCAACTGCGACGCGTACGGCACCCACCGTGCCGGCTCGGCTTGCGGCAGCGGTTGCTCAAGCTGCTCAGGGTGCT
>JBIOWO010000297.1:0-15798 GCA_044868555.1 Lacipirellulaceae bacterium
TTTAACCGCGATCCGAAGGGGAGCGCGTCGATTCATTACTCCCGATAATTGACCTTCGACGGCGACCGGGACTCCGTGGAGAGTCCCGGTGAGCCTGCAAATCGCCGTCTTAAAGGTCTACCAATTACAATCGAGTCTTGCGAAATCAACCTCTCGTTGGCACGGAAGATCCTTCAATCGTCGCCCTTGCGACAAGCCAACATCCCTTCGGCAACCAGGCTTCCGACTGCATAGCAGCCGGCCCTTGGTTTTGCGTCCCAGCCTTGCGACTGGTTTGCCCTTTCGAGGATGATGACGCAGCAGGCCCTTACTTCGCGACAACTGCCCTTCGCCTTTCGCGCCCTGGTACGACCGAGAACAGTCCAGGAGAAGAGAAGTTATGCGCGGCTCACACTCTTGCGAGTGCTTTGCCCAGGGGCCGACGTTCGCACGTCATGCCTCTACACCCAAAACCTATGTCAACTCCGTCCGAAGTCAAATCGTCGAGTTGAGTCGAACTGAAAATTTTCCGGATGTGCCGGATGGAACGTGCGT
Organism: Lacipirellulaceae bacterium; assembly: GCA_044868555.1. Classification (GTDB taxonomy): domain Bacteria; phylum Planctomycetota; class Planctomycetia; order Pirellulales; family Lacipirellulaceae; genus JABDGM01. The sequence continues at coordinate 535 of JBIOWO010000297.1, forward strand.
TGATCGTCTTGATCGTTGAAATCCGCACTCAAATCGTTCCCTGCGATGGCACGAACGGAATCATCGGATCAACCGGACGGTGCTCGGGTGGCATGCTCTCGCGGCGCAGCCGCGTGAGCATGTCTGGAGTGTAATCCTCATGCCTACGCCTCTGCGCGGCGAAGGCATGCCACCCCTCGCCGCTCAGCTCCAAAACCGCACAACATCCTCCGGCGTCTCCGCACGTCGCAGGACGCGCATTGAGTTGCTGCTCTGAGGGTCGTACCCAATGACGGCCGGAATGCCGCGGCCGCAATGCCGCGACCACATGCTCAGCGTGTAGGCTCCCACGTCGCGGATGACGACCCAGTCGCCCGGCTCGACCGGCGGCAAGGGTATGTCGCGGGCCACCAGGTCGCCGGCAAAGCACAGGGGACCCGCGATCGTCACGGGGCTTGGCGCGCCCGATTTCGGCATGCCAGTCGAGTCGAGCACGAAGAACTCGTGTTCCCAATCGTCGGGTCGGTACACGGGCCGCAGCAAAAAATCGGCCCCGAGGTGAATCACCGCCATCCGCTGCGCCGGCTTGACGTACTCCACGCGGCTCACGGCCATTCCACAATTTGCCTGAATCGCCCGACCAAACTCCGTGATGATGCGAACGTCGGACCCAAACAACTCCGGCGCCCGCTCTTCGAGCTGCGTCCGATATTCGCCCGGCGTCGGCGCCGCGTCGCCCGTGCGATAGACGGTCGATAGCCCGCCGCCGATATCCACTTCGCTAATGGCGCGGCCGGTCTCGGACAAGATCTCCTGACGCAGTCCGGCAATGCGTGCGACGGCTTCCACCAACAGTGACAGCGCGCACCCCTGCGAGCCAACGTGTACGTGCAGACCGGATAACCAATCGTGCTCCGCACAGGCGGCGACGATTCGGCGCCGGTCCGCCGCGAGCGGCACACCGAACTTCGAGTTCGATTGCGAGACGCTCGTATGCGCGATTGAGCCTCCGCCAACCATCGCATTCACTCGCAATCCCACGCGCGACGTCGACGAGCAAGTCCGCCGCGCGGCGGCAATCCGGCCGACCTCCTCGAAGTTGTCCGCATTCAAATAAACGCCCCAGCGGAGCGCCTGCCCGATTTCATCGACAGTCTTTGCCGGCGAATCGAACACGATCCGCTCGGCCGGACAGCCGGCCGCCCGCGCCAGTGCCACCTCTTCGACGCTGGCCGCTTCCAGCCCCGCCCCCGCCTGAACCAGCTCGCGGAGGATTTCCACGACCGGATTCGCCTTGATGGCCACAGTATGCAGCGCACTTTCTGGAAACGCTGCTTGCAGCGCGGCGAAGCGCGCCCGCATCAGGCCCAGGTGGTGAAAGATCGCCGACGAACTCCCGTCAAGCAGTTGGCGGCGAGCGGTTTGAACGATTGTCGCCGCTTCGTCCAGCGATATCCGACGATTGAAGACGTCCATTTCATGATCTCGCCATAGTGTCCGGGTGGCATGCCTTCGCCGCGCAGCGGCGTAGGCATGAAGTTTTGGCGTCAAACATGCTCACTCGCCACGGCGAGAGAGCATGCCACCCAATCGCGATTTCCATTATGTCGTCGCGACCGGCGACAAGGGAGTCCATCCTGTATCGAATGCACCCACGCCGGGCGAGCCGATAGCCGGCATCGCGGTGGTCACAGGAGCGTAGGCCTGCGCCAGGCACTCGATCTTGCGGCGCAAGCCAAATAGTTGCCCTCGCAACCACGTCAGCCGCTCGTCAATCGTCGCGCCCACACTCGGGTCCATCGCGATCCGTGTAATCAACTCTCCACCGAGCGCGACGCGCAACACGCACCCGGCCGGCCCCAGTTCGACCGGTTGCCCAAGATGATACTCCTGCAGCATGACGTCTCGATTCATGCCGGCCTGCGTGCGGGAGAGCTCAAAGGTCAGATCGGCGTGAATCTCCTTGAGCTCCGCCTTGCCCAGCGGTTGTCGCGCCCCGGGCGGCGTCACCCAGAATCCAAACACCGTCGTTTTCGATTCCAAGAGTCGCTCCGCCGAATCGTCGAACAACGGCGGAAAGACCGGCAACATGCGGGCGCAATGCGACTCGCCCAATATCCGCGGCACTTCCGCTTCGAAGTACCGCAGCACACGCAGCCGCAGCTCATTCGGCACGTCGTAGTAAGCTTCCATCTCGGCAATCGCCGCCGACCATCGCAATAAGCCGCCGAGATTCGCCTCGGCCGGCAGCGATTGTCGAATATCCGTCCACGATTCGGGCATCTCCGCGGCCGTAAAATACGCTCCAAAACCTTCCGGCAACGCTCCAAGCCGCCGGCTTGCCGGCCGATACTTCGGCGGCACCAACAGCGCCCCGGAAAACGGCGGCCCACCATAAAACTTCGACCCGGTGAAGATCACCATGTAATCGCGCTGCAATACGTCGCGGAGGCCGCGGCGACTGAACCGGCCCTGGGCCGCATCGACCACCACGACAACGTCGTCGCTCGCCGTCCGCAGCCGCTCCACGCACGCCAGGCTCGGCGCATGAACGCCCGTCTTGCTATGCGCCACGATGTGCAGCAGCACGATCGCATCCTGTTCGCTGGCCTCCAGAACCAGCTCGATCACGGCGGCGTCGATTTCCGACTCGGGCATCATCTCGCCGCTCGCCGCTCGCAACTCAACGGGCCGCACGCGCACGAGCGAAGCCAACGTGGCATCGATCGGCTCGTTGACTACCACGCGCGAGCCGCTCGGCGTGATCTGGTCATAGTGTCGACACGCGGCCGCCTGCGGCGTGCCGCTGCCCACCTCACCCGGACCGACGAGGATGTTCACAACCGGCCGCTTGTATCCCCCAGCGGCCAACGCCAGCGCCAACATCTCGACATCCGTCCCAGACGGAGCAAGCGCGATGTCCACGTCGTCCCGCAGGGTCAGCAGCTTGTGCAGCCGTCGGCGGATCGTATTGGCGTAGTCGCGGGCAGCCGCATCCGGATCTCGCGCGCCGCAAATCAGCCGCTGCGTTTCCCCCGCCGCCGCAAATCCACGCGGCGACACGGTCGAGCTCGTGCACGAACCAAACGGCACCGCCCGCCCCGGCCGCGGCTCGCACGCATAGCGATTCCGACCCGTCTTCGGATCGATATCCAGCCGCGTGTCACCGCCCGCACAAAGAAGCTGCTCCAACTGCAAATCGAAAGGTGAATTCAAAAAACACCTCCGCGTCATTCGTCATTCGTCATTCGGACTTGCGCCGGCTGCCGCCCCGCCGACAACTGCGCAAGATTGGCCCGCATCCGCTCACGGGCCCGCGCCCGCGCTTTCTTCTTCCGCTCTTTGCGGTTGGCGAGCGCCTTCCTGGCGAAGTCGAGGTACCGGCCTTGCAGCAGGCCCGAGTCGAAGCACAGTTGCTCCATGATCGGATCGCCGCCGTCGCCTTCCACCTCGACCAGCACGGGCCCGCGATCCGTGAGTGCCACGTCCCAGCCCTGAAAATGGCACGAAGGAAGTGCCGCCGCGCCGCGCATCACCGTCTCGCGCATCTTGTCCCAGTGCGGAAATGCGAGACCCTTAAAGCTGGTGCCCGTCTTCGGGTGCGTTTCCACCTGCTCCGTGCTATTTTGCGTCCGTCGCAGCACGCGGAGCACCGCGCCCGTCTCCACGTCGAGGCCGCCCAGCATGTTGCCCGACCGCCAGAAGTTGTCGGCCACCGATTCGCCGCTCGGTATCTTCCAGGCGGCCCGCAGCAAGAGCGGCCCCTGGTCGTCGACCAGCACAAACATCCGCACCGTGCTGATCTGATCGCCGACCACTTTCACGATGTCCGGATGCGGCGCCAGCCGCGTCTGAAACAGATAGCCGCCCTCGGCATACTGCTCGACCTGCTGGGCAAACTCGCCGACCGGCACGCGCTGGCCGCGTTTCGTGACAATCGAGTCGTCGCCCGCGTCGTACCGCTCGATGTTGGCGACGCCCAGGCTGCACATCTTGTCCGTGGGCTTGGAGAACAGCGGATACTTTGCTTCCTTGCGCAGGAACCGCTCGACGTCGCTCTTATCGCGCAACGACGTCGCGCCCGGAAACGTGCGGTCCTTGTGCCGCATCGCCTGCGTCTCGGGGATCGGCAGGTCGTGCCCCCGCAACAGCGCCGTCAACGTCGGCTTGTCGTTCGCGATCTTCGGCCACGGCATGTCGAGCGCGTACAAGAGCTGCGCCAACCGGTCCGCGCCCAGAAACGTCTTCTTCGCGTCCGGCGGGAAACGCTCGTCGTCGTACAGGTGATACAGGAAGTACTCGCTCGGCTGCAGCTTGCCCATGCTCCAGCCCAGCCCGGCCACATCGCGAATCAAAGAGCCCACGCTCTTGCCCGACTGCATCGCTTCGCGCAGCCATTCGAGATACTTGAGTCCGTTATTATCTTTGTGCGTGTCCAGCGTAAAGCCAGTCGTCGACATGGTCCCCCCTCGCGCAGCGTGAACGCGTGATTTGAATCGTGCCCATCAAGAGTCTACGTCCGGTGCTCCGGCCGGTCGGACGATGAGCGCAGCGCGCGTTCAAGCCATCGAACGTTTCGAGACACAGATCGCACGCGTTGTGCAGGTCGTAGCGAATGGCGCGAGGTGCCGCAGGGGCCGCGGAAAATCATTACGACCGCTACAATCGGACGGGCCGGTAGGTACAATAGCCGCTGGGCTGGGCTCGCCGGACCTGCACACAAAATGAAAGCCCCGACTTGCGGGGCTTGAACTGATGGCATCATGCCAAAATCGAAGTGGAGCGTGCCGGGCTCGAACCGGCGACCTCGACACTGCCAGCGTCGCGCTCTCCCAACTGAGCTAACGCCCCTTCGAGTGAGTAGTCTTTTGCAGACCGGATGCCTGCTGATTGGTTATTTCGTGCCTTGGTGAGTCGTAATCGTACAATCGTGCGCGGCGCTTTGACCGGTAATACCGCATAACATTCTTTCGTTGCCACGCAATAGGCAACGATAAGATCACATGATTTTCGGTAATCCTGCTTCGGGCCGCTCCCTCGATTTCCAGAGCACGTCCAAAATTCAACGAAGCGCCCGTCCGTTCGCGCCAATTTGCATTGTATCCGAACCATTCGGCTGCGGACAACTATTGCCAAGTCGTATCGACAACCGGCGCTGCAAGGCTTCAACACCTCATACCCTAACCGAAACAATTCAGTAAGAACGCCCGCCTCAGCCAGGTCGCCTTTCTGGGTTGGATTGAGATGCTGCAGCATCGCCGTGAATCAGCCTGTCGCTCTCCCAACTGAGCTAATCCCCCGTGCCACTGCGAAGCGCATTCCGCCCGGCGAATCGCCGCCCCGCGCAAACTCGAAACCTATCAATACCCCTCCTGCCTGTCAACTGTAGCACGCTTGCCGGTTAGACGTGCAGCCGCACAAAGCGTATCCTGTGAGGTTCAAAGGCCCAACGGACAACCATGCAGCATTCCGAACGATCCACCCGCCGTACGCTTCTGACCTTCGCCAAGTTCGCGCTCGCCATCGGCATTCTTTCCTATCTCGGCTACCAAGTCTACCAGAACGACAAATTCACGCAGCTTTGGGAGCAGGACAAGAACTGGCCACTTTTGGCCGCCGCCGTCGTCTGCACGCTCACCGCGATCGTCCTCAACTTCATCCGCTGGCATTTCCTGATCCGCGCCGTCGGCATCGACATTCAATTACCCAAGACCATGCGCTACGGTGCGCTCGGGTACGCGCTGAACTTCGTCGCGCCCGGCGCCATCGGTGGCGACTTCTTCAAAGCAATCTTCCTGGCTCACGGCCAACCCGGCCGTCGCACCGAAGCCGTCGCCACCGTCGTCGCCGATCGCTTGCTCGGCGTCACCACCATCCTCGTGCTCGCCAGCATTGTCATCCTTGCCACCGGCGTGCATCGCATTTCGGACGGACTGCTCAAGGCGCTCTGCGAGATCATGCTGGCAGCAACGGCCGGCGCCCTCATCGGCGGAGCCATACTCCTACTCATCCCTGCAAAATCGGGCGCGCGGATCCGCGAGCTCTCACGCCGCATCCCGCTCGTCGGGTCGACCGTCGAACGACTGCTCGGCACGGTGCGGGCCTTCAAAGGCCAGAAGCCGCTGCTCGTCGCCGCAACCATCGTCAGCATCTTCAGCAACGCCCTGTTCATCACTTCGATTTTTCTCGTTGCCAGCGGCCTGCCGTTCAATCATCCCAATTGGCTCGATCACTTCATCGTCGTGCCCATCGCCAACATCGTCGGAGCGATGCCGATTACGCCTGCCGGCATTGGGGCCAAGGAACTGGTCGTCGATCAGCTCTACCCGTTGATGCCTTCCGGCCAGGGCGTCGTGGAAGGCGATGGCTTCTTGGTAACCCTCGGGCACCGTGTTACGGAGATGACTGTCGCCTTGATAGGCCTCGCCTACATCCTCACCCACCGCGCCGAAGTCCGCGAAGCCTACGCCGAAGCCGAAGAAATGGCCGAAGAAGGCGGCGTCACATAGCCCGGCCATCTTGGCCGGGTCCGTCGCGCTGCTGCGCCCGACCCAAGATGGGTCGGCTATATCAATCACCGCGTCTGCATCCCATACTCCACGCCATCCACCACCGCCCGACCCCCGCGCAGCTCCAGCCAAGGCACGTCCTTTCCCTCCTTGTCGAAGTCGCAGCCACGCGCCGTCAACCGCCCCTGCCCTTCCACTCGCAACTGCGCCCGACCGTTGTCGTAGCAATTGCAATCTATCAGCGTGACGCGCGATACGCCGCCCACGCTGATCCCGCTCCGCCCGTTCGCCCGGCACTCGACGCGCACCAGCTCGCAGCCGCGAACCAGCTCGTGCGCATTGATCCCATCCTGCTGGAATCCTTGGATGATGAGGTCCTCGATGCGAACGTACTCGGTGTTGTACAGCGTGATGCCCGTCTGCAAACCCGCGTGCCGCAGCCCATATTGCTCCGGCAACCGCCCTGCTTCGACACGAAACGCAATGCGATCCGTCAACAGCGCCCACTCGAGCGGCTCGAGCGGCAACGTCGCACCCGCGTAATTCGCCGCCCGCGCCCGCCGCAGCGGCTGCCCGTCGCGGAACAGCTGTTGATACGTCAGCCGCCGCGGCCGAATCGAAAAGATGTTGTCGTTCTCATTCTTCCACGCGCCCTCCGCCGCCGTCACGGTGCCGTCGAGTGTCGCCCCATTGCCCTGGATCACCAGCGGTAAATCCGGATAGCCACGCTGCTCGACGTCGCACAAGCTGATCATCTCGCGGTACGGCTCGCTCGTGTTGGCGAGCACGATTCGATCGCCACGCCGCACCAGCCGCAGCGCCCGGTCGAGCGTCCGCACCGGCCCATCGCCGGACCCCGCGTCCGCCCGCAACCCGCTGTTCGCGTCCTCGCCGACAACGTTATCGACAAACAAATCGCGGGCCACGGCCGATGTTGCCAGCATTCCGACCAGCAACGATCCGACCAGCCGCCGGCATGCGTAAACGCTTCCCATGTGAACTCCCTTCGCTTTCGAACTACCCATGAGATCGTCCGAATTTCGCTGGTCAATCCAACTCCGATCAGTTCGGCAACGATTCAATACGAGTCGGAGCGCCATGACAGTTTATCCGATCGTTACAAACCCGTTACACGATCGCCGTTGCACGTTTTGCACGCGCACCCGTAGATTGTGGAAAGCGACACACCAAATTTAGCGGCGGAGCTTGCTCCGCGCGTGAAATCGCACACAACACTCGGAACTGAAGGAGCCACACCATGTTCAGGCGACCCGCAACTCGATTCGCAATCAACGCACTCGCACTAAGAGCATCGAACATAATGAATCAATCCGCCAAGGACGCCAAGAATACGAAGAAGATGCAATGCGATTCCCCGCTTTCTTGGCGACCTTTGCGCTCTTGGCGGTTCAATTTATTAGGCGCTTTGATTGCCATCGCCCTCCCGGCCCCCCTCCACGCCGCCGACCCGGTCGCCGGCCGCGTCACGAACGTCACGCTCTATCGCGGTCAGGCCCAAGTCACCCGCGCCATCTCAATCGACGGCGATCCCGGCAGCCTTGAAGTCGTCGTCGGCAACCTGCCCGAGCAAGTCGTCCCCAATAGCTTGTTTGCCGAGGGCGGCGACGCTGTCGAAATCCGCGCCGTTCGCTTCCGCACCCGCGCCGTCGGCGAAGAGCCGCGCGAGGAAGTCCGCACGCTCGACCGCCAAATCCTCGACACGCAACAACAAATCAACCTCACCGCCAAACGCCAGGCCCTGCTCGGAAAGCGGACCGAATACCTGGCCAAGCTCGAAGGATTCGTCGCCCCCACCGCCCAGACCGACCTTGCCAAGGGCGTCCTCAATGCCGAGGCGCTCGAGCGGATCACGACATTCGACTTTGCCCAGCACGAAAGAATCGCCGAAGAGGAAATCAATCTCGCCAAACAGGCGCACGATCTCAACGAACAACTCGAGCTCCTCAATCGCAAGCGGGCCGAAATCACGGCCGGTGCCGCACGCACCGAACGCGAGGCCGTGCTCTTCCTGCAAAAGCAGCAGCCCGGACCGGCCGAAGTCCGCTTGAACTATCTGGTCGGCAACTGCGGCTGGTCGCCCGCCTACACGATGCGCTCCGGCGCCGACCGCAAACAGGTCCGCGTCGAATACAACGCCCTTATCCACCAGCTCAGCGGCGAAGATTGGAACGACGTCATCCTCACGCTCTCCACCGCCTCGCCCGCCCTCAGCGCCGCCGGCCCCGGCCTCGCGCCGTTCCACGTCACACTCCGCTCGCTCGTCACGCCCAACCAGTCGTCGGCCCCGACGAGCGACGCGCTCTTCGGTCGCGGCCTCTCCAAGGGCAAAGCCATCGCACAAATCCAAGGCCTCAACGAGCAGCGCGGCCAATTTGCCCAGGCCGCGAATAACTCGATCCAGTTCGCCGAGCAGAACCGATTCAACTGGAACCTCAACGACGTGGCCTACGGCCTGCAACAACTCGAAATGAACTGCGATGCCACCACGCTCGCCGTCCTCCGCAGCGACCTGCCCGACGAAGCCGACGGCCCGAGCCTCAGCTACCAGCTCGCCGGCGGCGTCAGCCTGGCCAGCCGCTCCGATCAGCAGATGGTCCGTATCCTGCAGACCGATATGCCCAGCCACTTCTACCACATCGCCGTGCCGGTGCTCACGTCCTACGTCTACCGCGAGGCCGAGCTCACGAATTCCAGCGATGACGACCTCTTGGCCGGCCCGATCACCGTCTATCTCGACGGCCGCTTCGTCGGCCAGAGCGAAATCCCGACCGTCGCCCGCGGCCAGACGTTTGTCGTCGGCTTCGGCGCCGATCCGCAACTCCGCGCCCGCCGCGAGCTGGCCGACAAGGACGACGGCGTGAAAGGCGGCAACCGCGAAACTCGCTTCGACTACCGACTCGTGGTCGAAAACTTCGCCGGCCAGGAAACGCCGGTCCGCGTCCTCGACCGCCTGCCGCACGCCGAAAACGGTGACGACATCCGCGTCACCCTCGGCGACACCAGCGACAAGATCAGCGACGACAAACTCTACCAGCGCGAAGAGCGCCCGATGGGCCTCTTGCGGTGGGACATCGAAGTGGCCGCCAACGCCGCCGGCGAAAAGGCCCGCCTCATCGACTACCACTACACGGTCGAATACGACCGCCAATACGTAGTCTCGCTCCCCGATTCGAAACAAACGCTCCAGGAAGAATTCGAACGCCTCCAACGCGACCGCCAGAAACGTTAGGCATCTCGCGCGACATACCCCAAGCCGCCGACTTGTCGGCGGACACAAAGCGCTCTTTTATCGGATACAATCCGCCCGCCCACTCCGTTTTCGTGACTTATCTTTTTGATATGGGGAAGGCGGCGGCCGACGCGTGTCTCCGCCGCAGTACGTAGCAATTCACCCCAGCGGAGCGAGCCGATCATGAGTTGGACCACGGAACAACGCCAAGAATTCGTCAACAAGTTGGATGCGGTCGACCGTGTCGTGGTGACGTTCTACCGTCTCTTGCTGGGACTCGTCCTGGCAGCAATCTTGGCCGTAGTCGTGCTTGTCATCGTCCGCCGCCCGTGGGGCGACGGAAATCAGGGCGAGTGGTTTTATTTTACCGTCGCCGTGCTCCTGGCGCTCGGCTGGGTCGGCGGGCAATACGCTATGCTCCGCCGCCGGCAATACCGGGCCCGCGCCAACTCGCCGGCCACATTTCGCGCGAACGCCTCGACCAACCCGGACGGGGCCCGCGTGTGGGAGTTCCGAATTGGCCAGCCGGTCGCTGCAACCGACGAAAGCCCGAACACCGACGACCCAAGCACCCGCTTCGAATTCTCGCGGAGCTTCGAGATTCCACTTGCGTCGCTTCCAGCAGCCGTCCGCCCCACGAGCGAATCGCTGGCCTGCTTCCAAGCGGAGCTCAACCGCGGCGTGCCCATCGACAACGCCTGCCGCCTGATCGAACCCGCCTACGCCGGTTGGAATGCACTCCAGCAAAGTGCCTACCGCCATTTGGTCACGAGCCTTCTGGACCAAGATCGCGAACCGGCCCCCTCGGCGTGAGGGACGCCGACCAATCTGAACGTCGGCCCAACAATCGTCGCGAAATACACCCCAGTGGATTCGAACCACTAACCTTCGGTTCCGTAGACCGATGCTCTATCCAGTTGAGCTAGGGGTGCAGGAATCCCTAATCATGCCGCAAAAGCGGCCCAGAGGCAAGGGCGTGACGTTCTCGACAACTTATCCGCAGAAGCCGACCAAAACGACGCGCGACGGCGACTCGGTTTCGTTAAGAACGCATCGCCCACACTACCAGCCCCAGCACAAACGCGATCAGCGTGGTGGCGATGAGGAGCGTGCGGAGGGAGAAGCGCACTCGATTGCAAGAGACGTTCGCCGTCGCAAGCACCGCCGCTTTTCAGCTCCGAAGGAACGCGAGCCAATTGCCCAGGGCAAGGCCAGGCGAGCCGCAGCGAGCTCAGGCCGCCGCCCTGGGTAAACATCAAGCCCCACCACCAAAGCCCTGAAAGGGCGAAACGCCTCGTTCCACGATTGCGGCGTTCTACCTGATCGACCACGCCACCAGCCCCAGCGCGACCGCGATGAGCGTGGTGGCGATCAGCAGAGTGCGGAGCGAGTATCTCCAACGAAGCCAAGGAGACACGGCGGCAATGGCGCCAACAACGAATATAAGAAATAGAGCGCAATACTCTACAACGATGATGCTTACTCCTAAACCCGGAATCGTCTCTCCGTGGGCTACTATTACGTTCCAAGTGCGTTTTGCGGCGTTTCGGTAGTTCCAATTCTTATATTCCTCATTCAATTCGGTACGGGTGTATCCCGGATGGATACTAAAGAAACCGGGATCTTCAGAAATGCCAATTGCTAGCTCTCCTCGCTCCGACGCCACCTGGAGTTGCGGAGAGAAACCATATGCATCCGCCAACCAAAAGCTCCGCAGCCACAACACCACCAACAGCACAGAGAGTATCCCGCACACCGCACTCACGGCGATTCGCAGACCACGGATTAGACGCGGGCGGTCCATGCTGGCCGATTATACTACCGCGCAAAAAAGAAGCCCGCCCTGAAAGGGCACGATGTGAAAGCCCAGGGAAAGGCGCACGCGAGCGGTAGCGAGCGTCGCCGTCGCCCTGGGTAGACGATGAGAAATCGATCGTCTAGCCCTGAAAGGGCGGAATGAAACGTGGACATTCTGAATGAATCATGGCCGCGAATATCCCGCCCCTTCAGGGCTTGGGATTTGATCGGGCGGTTTACCCAGGGCGCCGGCCGCGCTCGCGGAGCTCGCGGGGCCTTGCCCTGGGCTGTCATATTGCGCCCTTTCAGGGCTGCGCTACGAAACTCGGTTGCACGTTCCGCCGGCCATCCTACCACAAGCGCAAACAGGCCCAAGCCCCCAAAACGACCGCAATCAGCGTGGTGGCGATGAGGAGCGTGCGGAGGCCGAAGCGGTATGGTCTGCCGATTGCAAGAACGGCCGTCGTTGAGCTAGTCACTAGCAGGAGCCACCAGTGTGGCATCTGGATTGAGAAGTGATTGCAAAGTCGATCGTCTATTACTTTGAAGCCGAAATTGTTTTCGCCAGTCCGCACAGCCTGCCATAGCGACTCCCACCCATCGATTTCTTGGCTAAAGGAATGTGGATTCGGGTCTCTACCGAAAACAATTCGGCCCATCACCGATTCAACGAAAACATTTGAAGGCCCCCCGCGCAGAGCTACTACATCATTGAAGTAATAACTCCGCACCCACAACACCACTGACAGCACACAGAGAATCCCGAACACCGCCGACACGGCGATTCGCAGACCGCGGAATACTTTGGCTCGTTTCATAGTTGCGTAGTCTCTACTGTGCCATGCACACCAATACCCCCAGTACGACCGCGAAGCGCGTGGCGGCGATTAGGAGAGTGCGCGCCCAGTGGTAAGTCTGTGGAAGCAAGAGCCAAGCATCAGCGTCGATTGTCGCCGCGGATGTATGCGGCCTCGAAGAGTTTCAGCTTCTCAGCGGCTTCGTCTGCACGCTCACGCTCTGCTGTCAATTCCGCCTCATAAGTATCCTGCTGCTCGTGAAAGAGGCGCTCCAGTTCCTTAGCATGTCCCTGGATATCGATTAGGGCTTCGGCCTGTTGTTTGGCGAGCTTACGCGTGGACGCGTCGGCCTCTGCGATGTCTACCTCGGCTTTGCGCCACGCCTGCTCGTAGCCGAGATAGAAGCCGACGAACGCGCCCAACTGGGCGACGATGAATGCTCCGACGATTAGGTTGATCGTCGTTCGTCTTGTAGATTCGCGCTGATGCTGTTCATCCATCCCAGCATCCTACCACAAGTGCGAATAGGCCGCAGCCAGCCCCAGCACAACCGCGATCAGCGTGATGGCGATGAGGAGTGTGCGGAGGCTGAAACGCCTTGACCACTGAATCCAGGGGATGACTGCCAGGGTGGCGGACATAAATACCAGAAACCAATTGGGTGCACTGACGACTGCGCGCAGTGTAGGCTGCAAGCTCACTCTGAACCACCAAGCCGGCTGATCAACAAAGCTAGGCGATGTCCTGGTGTCGATATGCCAGTGCCCGAATAGCCTGACAGCATTGGGGTCCGCCTCCTGGTGCGTGGTAAACGAAACCACGCCCTGCCACAAGCTAATCGAAAACAGTTGCGACTTTACAAAATGCCCGCGAACAGTATCGTACCGCCAGTAACTCCTCACCCACAGCACAATCAGCAGCACACAGAGAATCCCGCACACCGCCGACACGGCGATTCGCAGTCCACGGATGAGACGCGGGCGGTCCATGTCGCCTGATTATACCACGCCGCAAGACAGAGGCTCGCCCCGAAGCCACGGCCGCGGTGACGCGCGCTGTCCGCGTCAACTCCCAATTCCTGGCCACTCAATCCCTCTAATCTCCGATGTCCGACCTCCGACCACTCCGCCATTTTCTTGTAGAAATTGGGCCACCACTTGTGCTAGGCTCGCATGTGGAATGACCGTCCGGCCTAACCGGCCTGCGTTCGTCGGCGACGCGCAGACACTGCCGGCTGAATCCCGGCCGAATTTCCGCGCGGTAGCACGACGACACGAGGAACGACGACGAGACGAATAACGCCGCACCAACGGAGGATTTTGTCGCACCCCCGAGGCGAAATCCAGCGAATATCGCCCCACCGCCACTCACGAACCTGGGGCCCGCTAACGACTTGCTGCGACGTGGTGAGGCGAAATCGATCGCATTTCGCCTCACGAGAAAAAAGAAAAAATATGCTGAAGCGAAAACCACGTTCCATCGCACGCAGATGTCCAGAATTCGAGGGAAGAATTTTGGCCATCTGCGAGAGCTCGCGATCGTTCAAAATCCAAAAACTGAGCGCCCATCCCCCCCGCTCCCCGCTCCCCGCTCCCCGCTCCCCGCTCCCTGACACCTGACACCTGACACCTGACACCCGACACCCAACATGTCCAACCACCGCCGCAACCGCCGCCGGTTCAAGCCGCGCGTTCGTCAACAAACTGCCCCCGGTGCCAAACCGGGTACGCTCGCGATCGCGCACGACGCCTCGCCCACGACCATCCGCGTCATGGCCTACAATCAGGAGCGCATCATCGAGAAGGATATCGACGACCCACAAGAGCTTAAGGAATTGTTGGGCCACTGGCCGGTGCTGTGGGTCGACGTGAGCGGCCTGGCGAACGAGGCCAAGCTGCGGGCCATTGCCGATGTGTTCAAAATCCACGCGCTCGCGTTGGAAGACGTGGTCCATGTCCATCAGCGGGCCAAGGTCGATCCGTACGACAACAACCTGTTCTGCGTGCTGCGCATTCCCGATCACTCGAACGAGCAGCTCACCGAGCAGTTCAGCCTGGTGCTCGGCAAGAACTACCTGGTGACGTTTCAGGAGCGGCCGGGCGATTGCTTCGGCGTCATCCGCACCGCCATCCGCAACGAAGCCAGCGCCACGCGACACGGCGTGCAGCCCGATTACCTGGCCTACCGCCTGATCGACGCCTCAATCGACGCCTACTTCCCCGTGCTGGAAGCGATCGGCGACCACCTCGACCGGCTGGACGACCGCTCGATCGCCGCCGACAGCCGCTCCGCGTTTGCCGAATTGCACACCGTGAAGCGCGAGCTGTTGATGTTGCGGCGAGCCATCTGGCCGCTCCGCGACGCGCTGAACGAACTCCGCCGCGAGACGACGCCGTTCGTCACCGACGCGGCCCGCGTGTACCTGCGCGATTGCTACGACCACTCCGTGCAGCTGATCGACCTGTTGGAATCGTACCGCGACATCGCCGGCGACGTCCGCGACTTTTATCTCTCGTCGATCTCGAACCGGATGAACGACGTGATGAAAAAGCTCACGCTGATCGCCACGATCTTCCTGCCGCTGACTTTCATCGCGGGCATCTACGGCATGAATTTCGACCCCGGCGTGTCGCCCTGGAACATGCCCGAGCTGCGCTGGCGGTATGGATATATCTATTCGTTGATCCTGATGCTGGTGGTCGGCATCGGCCTGTACATCTACTTCCGACGCAGCGGCTACCTGGCCGGCGACCCCAGCCGGGACGACCATGAGCACGAGCATGAACACGTTCATCCGCCCGCGCACGGTTCGGGTGGCACGCCCAGAGCCCCAAGCGATGGGCGTGGATGAAGCTGCGCGGGAAGTGAACCACGCGGGTGCCTGGGGTCGAGGCCGAGCCGAACCCCCAGTTGTGAAACTACTGGGGGCTCG
>JBIOWO010000298.1:0-23191 GCA_044868555.1 Lacipirellulaceae bacterium
ACGCCCGACGATGTGGCCGGCGCCGAGTTGCCGAAATTCGCACGCCAAATCTGGAAGTCGTCCATTTCGACGGTTCCGTCGCCATCGCCGTCGGCAAAGAGGCGCGTCTTCGAGTTGAGATCGTTTCGCCAGAGCACGTAATCGGCCGCGTCGACCTTGCCGTTCCGATCGAAGTCGCCGGCGATGCCGTTCCATCCTCCGGTCGGGTCGATGACCAGGTGCAGGCTGCTTGCGCCGTAAACGAGCCGCCACGAGCGACCACCGGAGAGCGCAGGCAGGATCGTGTTGGCGAACGTGCCGTTGACGCCGCCAATGGCGATGAGCAGCGTGTAGACGTCGCCCGATTGCTGGAAGAAGCCGTTCAGCAGATCGATTTGCAGGGTGCCACCGAGCGTGGCGCTGCCGTCGATGGTGAGCTGGTCGTAATTGGCGCCGGGACTCGTTCCGGCGAGCTCCATGGTGAGTTTCGTCGACGGGGCGGTCTGCACCAGGTTGCCGGTAATGGTGCTGTCTGCGGGTGAAGCGCCGGGCGAGTAATTGCCACCCTGGTTGGTCAAATTGCCGACGAAATCGACAACGCGCAGCTCGCCGGCCGTGAATTGGAACGAGCCGCCGGCCGAGTTGTCGATCGTGCGCACGGCCACGGTGCCGCCTGCCTGATTGAACGTGCCCGCGCTGCCGATGACAATGCGATTGGCCCCGTTGATGGCGCCGGCTCCACTGACATTGACTCGACCTGCGACAATCTGAAGGTCGCCTGTAAACGTGTTATTGCCGACGAGATCCATCGTGCTTGTTCCCGTCTTTCTGACGTTGCGTGGGTGCCAATAATCGCTGATCCCCCCGTGAAGGACAAAGTTCTGTGTCCCGTCGCCGGTGATTTCCAAGTCGTCGAGTACGAACAGGTCCGAATCGATGTTGAACGTGAAGCGTGCATTGGTGCCTGACGAGACGGCATCGAGACGTAGCTTTGGACTGTTGCCCTCGAGGTCGTTCACGAAGAGATACGGTTGACCATTTAGCGTGGCGTTGCAGTTAAACGCGGTCGTAAATGTGCCTGTCAATTGGATCTCGTTGAGCATGAACGTCTGCCCGGACAGGCGGGCGCGATTGTTGGTCACCGCGTAATTGCCACCCAGTTTCGCGGGGAATTCCAAAATTGTGTTGGCATAGACGTCGGCCTGATTGATTGTGGCGACCGACTCCGTAGCAGGATCGGTCCATACATTGGCCGAGCTGGTGAATGCGAAGCCAAAACTCTGGGCGCGAAATAGGAAGTGATCATAGGGGGAGACAAAATTCGTGCCCCATTTCGGCTTCTCAAGTTGGGCTTCCCAAACCGTCAGTTCGCGCACCAGATCGGTGACGATGTCCGGATTCTGTGCCATGACGCTGGTGGTTTCGCCGGGATCCGTCGCGAGATTATACAGAACCACTCCGCCACCGGTCGGATTGGTGAGCTTCCAGTCACCCTTGCGGACTCCCCACAACGAGAGCGTGCGAAAGAACAACGCATGGTGGGGATCGCTGAGATCGTTGCCCGCCAGATGGGGCATCAAATTGACGCCGTCGGAATTGAGCACTCCAACGTTGCCGCCCGCAGCCGCGTAGACGGTCGGCAAGATATCAATGGCTGAAACGGGCGCATCGTAGACGCCGGGCTGCAGACCTGGTGCGCTGATCATGAACGGCACCCGGATACCGCCTTCATAAAAGGATCCCTTGACGCCGCGCAATGGCGCATTGTCGTTGAAGCTGGTGCCGCCATTGTCATTGAGAAAGACAATAATTGTGTTGTTTCGCACCGAGTCGTTCGTGTTTCCGTCGTTGTTCGGATCATCCAAGGCCTGAATTACTTTGCCCACGGCGCGGTCCATGGCATACGTCATCGCGGCCTGGGTCCGCTTCGTCGAATCGGAGATATTGGCAAAGTGATTCAGGTCCTGCTGTTTTGCCTGATACGGATCATGGGGCGCGGTCGGAGTTAGATACAGAAAGAACGGATTGGAATCGTTCGCATGATTTCGGACGAAACTCGACGCTTCGTCGCCGAAAGCGTCGGTGACGTACCGTCCATTGACCGGATCGTAGCCGTCTGGGTCGTTCGGATTGGGGTTGCCACCGGCCCGATATTCGGATTCATAAAAGACATCGCCGCGACGAATGGCATTGGCCTGGCGAAAGTCGGCATAATAGAACCGGGCACCGCTCCAAGTGCCGAAGAATTCATCAAACCCCTTGTCCAGCGGCACGTTCACTCCGTCGATGTAACCGGCGTGCCACTTGCCGACCATTCCGGTCGAATACCCGAGATTCCTGAGGTGCGAGGCAATCGTCACTTCGTCAGCCGAAAACCCAGTCGTATCGGTAAACGGATAGGCCGGGCCAGTCGCCAGATTGTATTCGAAGCCGAATCGTTGTTGATACTGGCCGGTGAGCAAGCCGGCGCGGGACGGGCTGCACAACGGAGCCGCCACGTATCCTTGCCTGGCCACAACGCTCTGATTGGCCAACGCGTCGAGGTTTGGGGTCTCAAATTGCGTTGTCTGACCGTTTAACGCGGCCGAGAAGCCGAATTCGTTGTAGCCGGCGTCGTCCGACATAATCACGACGACGTTGGGCTTCTCGGCGGCGGCGGACGGCGTCGATGCACTGCACGCCACGGCCAACGCGATCGCCAACCAACCAGCCGGTCGGCGCGCAGTGCAACCGCCAATCTTTTCCGGAAGCGAACAGCAGATGTACATACCGCGGGTGCCCAGCCGAAAAGTCCCGCCAGCTCCGTCATCTTGACGAGCCCCAATCGCAAGACAAGCGGCCCGTAGGAGTCGTGCGGGCCATTCCCCTGATTTTACTGGGAAAGGTCGAGAAGTCTATCATTAAGCCGGTTTCACGCGGCGTTTTTCGGGTTTTCGCCAGATTAGCGGACGAATTCCGCCGTCGTTTGGCCAGGAAAGTCAGGATAGCAGCGTAAGGTTGGCAGACGCTTTACTGCACGACATTTGCATCGGCGCTGGGGATGCCGAGCTTGGTGACCGGAAGCGTGGCAGGTGGGGCGGCTTCGCTCCTCGCGGCGGGCAGCTTGAGCGTGAACGCCGTGCCGACGCCGACCGTGCTCTCGACACGGATTTTGCCCTGATGGGCCTCGATGATCTCGCGGCACATGGACAGGCCGACGCCCGTGCCGCCCTTGCCGCTCGCGTCGGGGCCGTGCTTGGTGGTGAAGTAGCGGTCGAAGATTCGCGGCAGCACGTCGGCCGGGATGCCGCTGCCCGAATCGCGGACCGTGAGATCGACGGTGCCGCCCGCCGGGTCGGGCGCGACGCGGATGGCGATGCGACCGCCGCGCGGCATGGCTTGCCGCGCATTGGTGAGCAGATTCAAGAGCACCTGTTGAATGTCGTTGCCGCAGACCAGTGCCGGCGGCGAGGCCTCGACTGAGAGCTCGACATGCACGCGATACTTTTGCAGCTCGCGCTCCAAGAGCACGAGCGACTGCTCGACGAGCGCGGCGAGGTCGGTGGGCGCGCGGTCGGCGCTGCGGTTGCGGGCCATGCCCAACACGCTGTTGGTAATCTTCTCGGCCCGCTGGGAGGCGGCGAGGATTTTCGTAAGCGCCTTGTCGCGCGACGCTTCGTCTTTGTGCCGCAGGCCGAGCTTGGCGTAGTTGATGATCGTCGTGAGGACGTTGTTGAATTCGTGCGTCGTGGTGCTCACGAGCTCGCCCAGGGCCGACATCTTTCGGGAGTGGCGGAGCTCGGCTTCGAGCTGTTCGATCTGGCGTTCGAGCGGGACGCTGCTGGGAGAAAGATCGGCGCGTGGCGGCGGTAAATTCGGCCTTGCGGCCGACGCTAAGCTATCGCTGCCACCGGGCTCGTGCATGCGTCCGTTCTCCGCAGTCCGTAGAGTTTGCGCCCGCTGCGCCGGCAGCGCTGTTTTGCCGAGACGCTTTGTCTTAACTCGTTGCCGCTTATCTGGTTGCGCGTCTAGTCTGGTATCGTCGAATCTGGCTGGCCGACTCCAGCGCATCGGACTAGAATCCGCGGCCCGAAAAAGCTGTTAGCTGTTAGCCATTCGCTGTTAGCTCGACGCTGACAACTGCTGGCTAACAGCTAACAGCTAATAGCTAACAGCTTTCTGGAGAAATGGATGCATACGGTGGAACTCTTGGGGGAAGCAGTGGATGCGGCCCGGCGGTTGGGCTATGAAGTGCGGCAGGATTGGCTGGGCGGCGATGGCGGGGGCCACTGCCTGGTACGCGGCCGCAAGTGGCTGTTGTTGGACGTGGCCCAATCGGCCGATGAGCAACTGGACGTCGTTGCCGAGGCGCTCCGCGGCGAGATTGGGGCGGCGCGGGTGATCCGCTCGCCGGAGCTGGTCGAGCGGCTCGATCTACGCAGCGCGGCGTGAATTAACAGAGGGGGAGACAAGGAGAGGGGGAGACACGGAGACACAAGAAAGAGCGTCGCTGGCGAATCTCCTTGTCTTCCCCTCTCCTTGTCTCCTTGTCTTTTCATTTCGCTGCGGTACGCTGAGCACCTAGGTAGGCCGCAACAATGATCCGACGTCTGTACTTAGCGTACGGCCTGATGGCGTACCTGCTGTTCCTGGCAGCGTTTCTGTACGCCATCGGGTTTGTGGGCGACCTGGTCGTTCCCAAGGGGATCGACGACGGCCCTGCCGCGCCGCTTTCCTCCGCGATCGCGATCGACGTGCTGCTGCTCGGCGCGTTTGCCGTGCAACACAACGTGATGGCCCGGCCGCGGTTCAAGGAGTGGTGGATTCGCTTCGTGCCACAACCGATTGAGCGGGCGACGTACGTCGCGGCGGCCAGCCTGCTGCTCCTGCTGCTGTACTGGCAATGGCGACCGCTGCCGGGCGTCGTGTGGCACGTGGATAACGGCATCGTCCGCGGCCTGTTGTGGGTGCTTTATTTTCTCGGCTGGGGAATCGTTTTGTACAGCAGCGCTGTGATCGACCACTTCGAGTTATTTGGACTGAGACAAGTCTGGCTGTATTTTCAGGGTCGGGAATACACGACCGCGCCGTTCAGCGAGCGTTCGCTGTATCGCTGGGTCCGGCACCCGCTGATGTTTGGTTTCATCTTGGCGTTCTGGTCGGCGCCGACGATGACCTGGGGTCGGCTGCTGTTCGCGGTGGTGACGACGGTGTGGATTCTGATCGCGATTCAAATCGAGGAGCGCGATCTGGCGACTTTTCTGGGCGAGCCGTATCGCCGCTACCGCGAGCGGACGCCGATGCTTTTGCCCTGGCGAGTGCCACGGAATGACTAGGCAAGCGTCGCCGCATCAAAGATACAAATTCTGTGCAGCGATGTAGTCGGCGACGGAATTCGGAACCAGACCGTCGATCGACTCGCCGGCGGCCGCGCGGCGGCGGATGTCGGTGCTGCTGATATCGATGGCCGGCATTTCGACGAGCCGCGGTTGGTTCTCCGGCGGGCAGAGTTTGGCGAGTGCGGACAGATCCGTTTCCGGCTGGCCGGCCCGGCGGACCACGAGCGGCGTGGCCAGGCGAAAGATTTCGGCCGGTTCGCGCCAGCGCGGCACGTCGCGCACTGCGTCGGCGCCGATCAGGAAGAACAGCCTGGCCTCTGGCAGGTCGGCTTGAAGCTGGCGGATGGTGTCGACGGAGTAGCTGAGTCCGCCGCGGTCGATTTCGAGAGTGCAGGTGCGCCAGTTGGTTGGTGGCGCAGTTCGGGGGCGGGGACGCCCCGGCTCGCTGCAGAGTGATTCATCTTCCACCAACGCAAGTTTCAGCATTTCGATGCGCTGGGCGTCGGTGGCATGCGGACCGCGGCGCTTGAGGGGCTGGACGGCCGTCGGCGTGAACCAGACCTCGTCGAGTGCGGCCGCGGCCTGGCACGCACGGGCCAGCGCCAGGTGGCCGCAATGCACGGGATCGAAGCTGCCGCCGAAAATGCCGAGGTTCATGGGGCTGGGGGTTGGGGGCTAGGGGCTGGGGTGTTGCTGACGATACGATACATTCTCGAATCCCCAGCCCCCAGCCCCCAGCCCCACATACGCATGCCTCACCAGCAATCGCTTTTTGATACCGAGCCCGCGCCATGGGAGCTGGACGATGATGCCGCTCGGCTGGTGGCGACCGTGGTGCTGGCGAGCGGGCCGGCGGGCGAGTTCGATTACCTGGTGCCGGACGGCTTGGTAGCGCCCGGCCATTCCGCGCGGCGGTTGGAGCCGGGTCGGCGGGTTCGCGTGCCGCTGGGGCGGGGCGACCGGAGCGTCGTGGGCTATTGCGTCGCGGTGGGCAACAAGCCGGCCGGCGGGCGGAAGCTCAAGGCCGTGAGCGAGGTGGTCGACCCGCAGCCGCTATTGTCGCCGGCCATGTTGCGGCTGACCCAGTGGATGGCGGACTATTATCTATGTCCTTGGGGGCAGGTGCTGGAGGCGGTGGTGCCGGCGGGTGTGCGGTCACAGGCCGGCACGCGGGACGTGAAGCTCTTATCCGTGGCGGCGGACGTTGCCGAGCGGCTTGCGGAGCTCGAGTTGCCGCCCAAGCAAGCTGAGGCGCTGCGAGTGTTGGCGGCGAGCCCGCGAGCGCTAACGGCACGTCAATTGGCGTCCCGCGCCGGCTGCACGATCGCGCCGATCAACGAGCTGCGAAAGAAGGGACTGTTCACTGAACACATTGAGCGGCTGCGAGTGGGGGAGCGCGACCAGATCGTGACCGAGCGCGAGCCGCCACACGAATTGAACGTCGATCAAGAAAGCGCGCTGGGCGTGCTGCGCGACGCGCTGGACGCGGCCGAGCAGCGGACGATTCTCATTCACGGCGTCACCGGCAGCGGCAAGACGGAGGTGTACGTGCGGGCGATCGAGGAGGTGGTTCGTTTCGGGCGGCAGGCGATTCTGCTGGTGCCGGAGATCAGCCTCACGCCGCAGACGGTTTCTCGCTTTCGCGCCCGGTTCGATCGCGTGGCCGTGCTGCACAGTCATCAGAGCGACGTGGAGCGGCACGAACATTGGCAGCGGATTGCGCGGGGCGAGGTCGACGTGGTAATCGGCGCCCGCAGCGCGATCTTCGCGCCCACGCCGCACCTGGGGCTGGTCGTGCTCGACGAGGAGCACGAATCGACTTTCAAACAGGAATCGGCGCCGCGGTACCATGCGCGGGACGTGGCCCTGCGGCGGGCGGTTGACCAGCGTGTTCCGTTGGTGCTGGCCAGTGCCACGCCGTCGCTGGAAAGCTGGCTGCGCGCCGCACGGGGCGAATATCAGTTGGTGCAGATGCCGCGGCGGGTGCTCGACCGGCCGCTGCCGCTGGTGCAGACGATCGACTTGCGCGATGAAGTTCACGGCAAGTTGTCGCACGGCGCGATCAGCCGGCCGCTCGTGCGGGCGATCGACGAAGCATTGCGAGGCGGCGGGCAGGTGATTCTGCTCTTGAATCGCCGCGGTTTTTCCACGCACATCCAATGCCCGGCGTGCGGCTACGCGATGCGCTGTCCCGAGTGCGACCTGGCACTGACGTTTCACCGGCCGGATGGCTCCGCCGCCTGCCACTATTGCGATTACCACACGGCGGCGCCGACGAAGTGCCCGGAGTGCCAATATGCGGGCCTGCGATTCAGTGGCTTGGGCACGCAGAAGCTGGAGGCGGAAGTGCGGGCCCGCTTTCCGAATCACGCCTGCCTGCGGATGGACACCGACAGCATGCGGCAGCATGGCAGCCACGAGCGGGCGTTCGCCGCGTTTCGCGACGGCCGCGTGCGGATTCTATTGGGAACGCAGATGATCGCCAAGGGGCTCGATTTTCCCGACGTGACCCTGGTGGGCGTGATCAACGCCGACACGGCGCTGCATCTGCCCGACTTCCGCGCGGCAGAGCGGACGTTTCAATTGGTGACGCAAGTGGCCGGCCGGACGGGCCGCGGGCCGCGGGGCGGGCGCGTCGTGGTGCAGACGCTCAGTCCCGACACGCCGGCGATCGTGGCGGCAGTGCGGCACGACCTGGCGGCGTTCGCGCGCGATGAACTGCCGCATCGCGAGGCGCTCGGTTATCCGCCGTTCGCGTCGATGGTGCGGCTGGTGATCCGCGGCAAAACCGCGCGCGCGGCTCAATCGCTGGCGGACGAACTGGCCGCGCGGTTGCACGCGCAGACCGACGACAAAACGCCGGCCGTGCGGATCCTTGGCCCGGCGCCGGCGCCGATGGCCCGCTTGCGCGGGAGCTATCGGTATCAGATCCAGATGCACTCGGTGGATGGGGCGTCGCTGCGCGATGCCGTCGTGCGCGCAACGGCCGATCTCAAAGCGGGCGAGGGCACGGGTTGGATCGTGGACGTGGATCCGCTGGATATGATGTGAAGGTTGAGGGATGAGAGTTGAGGGTTGAGGGATAGAAATCGACGCTGGCAGCTTGCCACCCTCAACTCTCAACTCTAAACCCTCAACCATTCCGCACTTGGACGCATTTCCGACCCCGCCGTACAATCTAAGCATGTCGTATCGGACGTTTAAGCGTGTGCTGGGCGAGACGAGCTTGGAGCGGAAGTGCCGCTGGTGGTTTGGCACGTCGTTGGTGATCTTGCTGACGCTCAGCTTCACCTGGTACGGCCGGCAGACCGACAAGCTGGTTGGCGAGCGCATCAAGACGCTGAGCGAGGAGCTGTATCGGGCCGGCTGGCAGAAGCTGCATCTCGAGAACCTCTCGGCAATCGAGCGGCCGACAACTGCGGACCGCGATGCTGCGAACTCGGCCGACATCTACCACGAGCTGGCGGAGAGCAGCGAAGCGCTGGGGCGCGAGTTTGAATGGAACGCCTTGCTGCCCTCGATCGAGACGCTGCAGCCGCCGCACAAGCCCGAGGACTATCTGCCACGTGATGACGAAGAGCGGGGACTCGTCAAGCAGTGGTCGGCGAGCCCGCCGCTGGCCGCCGACGACAACGACGTGCCGCCTGGTTGGAAGACGCAAGCATCGTGGGATCGGTCGAATACGATCGACGGCCGACAAGTGTATCAATATTACCAGCCGATGTACGCGAAGCAGTCGTGCGTGAACTGCCACAGCACGCTGGGCGCGGCGCCGAATCCACAGTTGAAGAAAGACGACTTGATGGCGGTTGTGCGCGTGACGATCAAAAGCCAGGAGACGGTCGAGGCGCTGGCGAAGCTCCGGGCCGGGTTGTGGATGGCGGCGGTCGTGGTTGGGTTCCTGTCGATGTTTTCGCTGTGGGCGGTGGTGCGGTACGTGATCGTGAAACCGGTGAAGCACCTGCGCGACGTGGCCAACGCGGTCCGCGAGGGCGACGTCGAGCAGCGGGCCGAGATTCGCACGGGCGACGAATTCGAGGAGCTGGCGGCCGCGTTCAACCGTATGTTGCGGCAACTCTTGAGCCAGCAGGGCGAGTTGCGGAGCGTCAATGGCGAGCTCGACAATCGGCTCGACGAACTGGCCCAGGCCAACATGCGGCTTTACGACATGAACCGCCTCAAGAGCGACTTCCTGGCCACGGTGAGCCACGAGCTGCGCACGCCGCTGAACAGCATTCTGGGTTTCAGCGAGGTGCTCACCGGCATCGATTCGCTGGACGACAAGCAGAAGCGGTACGTGGGCAATATCCAGCGATCGGGGCGGATGCTGCTCGAGATGATCAACGACATCCTGGACCTGGCCAAGATGGAAAGCGGCAAGATGGAGGTGCGGCTGAGCGAGTTCAAGATCGGGGCGCTGGTGTCGGCCCAATGCGACATGGCCCGGCCGCTGGCCGAGAAAAAGAACATCGACCTGGAGTCGAACGTATCCGGCACGCTCGCGCCGCTGCGGCAGGACCAGGCCAAGGTGCAGCAGATACTCAACAATCTGCTTTCGAACGCGATCAAGTTTACGCCCGAAGGGGGTCGGATCAACGTGTCGGCCGAGCGGGATGAAATGGGCGACCTGCGGCTTAAGGTTGTGGACACGGGCATCGGCATCAGCCCGGAGGACCAGCAACTGGTGTTCGAAAAGTTTCGCCAAGCGCCCGTCGGGCACACGGATGGCGACGCGATCACCCGCGAATACTCGGGCACCGGCTTGGGTCTGTCGATTGTCCGCGAGTTGTGCCGGCTACTGGGTGGCGACGTGTCGCTGGAAAGCGAGTTGGGCAAGGGGAGCACGTTCACGATCCGGCTCCCCTGGCGGCTGGAAGAAGTGCCGCGGCTCGACCAGCAGCTCCGCGAGGACCTGGAAACGCTGACGCGCTCGGCCCGCGTGGTGGAAGTCACCACGATTCCCGCCGCAACTATCGAAAGTCAAGGGTCGGGAGTGTGACGATTTCGGATTTCGGATTGCGGATTGCGGATTGGAAGACGACAATCCGCAATCCGAAATCCGCAATCCGCAATCGATTGGCCGGCTACAGAGCTTTGACTGTTACAGCGCTACCCACCGTACATCTTTTCACCGACGGCGCTTGCAGCGGCAATCCGGGGCCGGGCGGTTGGGCGTTCATCTTGCGCCATCCGGCGTCCGGCAAGGAGCTGGAGCAGTCGGGCGGCGAGCCGGTGACGACGAACAACAAGATGGAGCTGACGGCCGCCGTGCGCGGTTTGTCCGTCCTCAAGAAGCGGAGCCACGTCGAATTATTCACCGACAGCGTGTACGTCGGCAAAGGCATCAGCGAATGGCTGCCCAAATGGAAGGCCAACGGCTGGCGGCGGAAGGACGGCAAGAAGCTGGTGCCCATCGCCAACGAGGACTTGTGGCGGCAGTTGGACCGGTTGATCCACCAGCACGACGTGAAGTACACCCGCGTCGCCGGCCACAGCGGCCACGCCGAGAACGACCGCGTCGACGAACTGGCCGTGGCGGCGTATCAAAAATACAAATAGCCCGGCCATCTTGGCCGGATTGCGAAAACCGGCCAGGATGGCCGGGCTATGTTGAAAACCGGCCAGGATGGCCGGGCTATATGGCTGCGGCGATGTGCCACGCAAATAGCCGACCCATCCTGGGTCGTTTTGAGACCGACCAAAAACTTTCGTAGTCCGTGGAGGTGATACTGGACATACGATCACATATTTAGTAGTCTGCCGGTCATGCGCAACACGCTCGCAATCCACTGGGCTGCGACGACGCACGGCACGTGGTTGCACGGCGATCTACGAGGCTCTTGGCGAGGTGGTCGCCTTGTCGGCCCGGATCCATACCTTGAAGCGGAATGTCGCGCGCGGATGTCCAACGACGCCGTCATGCTGGATGCGACGGAACGTGCGATCGTTGCGAGAGAGTTTGGCGCGATTGTCCGCGAACAACGACATTGCGTCTACGCGGCGACCATTCAAGGGGCGCATGTGCACATCGTATCGGCACCGCTGCGGGAGGATGTCAAGACAGCAATCGCGCGGCTCAAGCGGCGGTCGGCTGCCGCGGTACTCGGACGTCGGCGCGAGTTGGTTGCTTCGAACCAACCAGCCGAGACGGCCCGGCCATACAGCCGACCCATTTTGGGTCGGTCGAATCCCGGCCAGGATGGCCGGGCTATGTTGAGAACCGGCCAGGATGGCCGGGCTATGTTTGTTCCGCGATCTTTGTGGACGGCCGGACAATTTCCCGTGTTCATATTCGATGAGTGGCATTTGATGAATGCGATCGAATATGTCCGAGATCATAATCGGCGGAATGCGCTGCCGCCCGATCCGTTCGATTGGATTGATCCCCTGTTCCCGGCGTGTGAAATGGCCGGCGAGCGACACTATCGCAGTGTTGTATGCGATCATTCGCAACTCTGAACGGTATCGACGCGCGGCGTTTGGAACCGGCCAGGATGGCCGGGCTATGTTGTTGTTGGTCCCGCCGTACAATGACGGCATGAGCGGCTTTACGCCATCTGTTGGTTCGCAACCTGTCCCGGCCAGGCAGCCGACTCTGGCCGAGGTGTTGGCGACATCGGTGGAGTTTGTGCGTGGCGTCGGGCCGGAGAGGGCGGCGATGTTGCGGCGGATCGACGTGCGGTCGGTCGGGGAGCTGATCTTTCTTTTTCCGCGCGATTATCAGGATCTGTCGGATCGTCGGGCGATCGCCGAATTGGATGAGGATGGAATCCAGACGGTCCGCGGCGAGGTCGTGGAGGTCGACGCCCGCTCGAGCGGGTTCGGCAAGAGCCAGGTGGGTGTCCTGGTGCGACAGGGGAACGACTACTTGCGCGCCATCTGGTTCAACCAGCCGTTCATGCGAGACAAGTTTCGCGCCGGCCAGCACGTGTTGTTCTCGGCCCAGCCGCGGCTGCGCGGCGGCCGCTGGGAGATGGCCCATCCGCGCGTCACCTGGCTCGATGGGGCGGAGGACGAGCCCGAAATGCGTTTGCTGCCGCTGTATCCGCTCACCGAGGGGCTGACGCAATACCAGATGCGGCGGATGGTGGCCGGGGCGGTCGAGCAGTATGGTTCCGCGCTCGAAGAGGTGTTCTCGGAGCCACTGCTCAAAGAATACGACTTGATGCCCCTGGCCGAAGCGCTGCCGGCAATCCACTCGCCGCAGGATGCCGACGAACTGGCCCGCGCGCGGCGGCGATTTGTGTTTCAGGAATTGTTCGTGCTGCAATTGGCAGTGGTCGCGCGGCGGCACCAGCAGCAGACCGGCTTTCGCGCGCCCAGGCTGGAAGCGACGGCCGAGATCAACGCGCGGATCGAGCGGCTATTTCCGTTCGAATGGACGGCCGGGCAGCGATCGGCGATCGGCGAAGTGGCCCACGACCTGGCGAGCGAGACGCCGATGAACCGGCTGCTGCAGGGCGACGTGGGCAGCGGGAAAACCGTGGTCGCGGTGTACGCGATGCTGATGTGCGTGGCCCGCGGCTACCAGGCGGCGCTGATGGCGCCGACCGAAATCCTGGCCCGCCAACATGCCGAAACGCTGGCCGGCTTGCTGCGGGCCAGTCGCGTGCGGCACGTGCTCTTGGTGGGCGGAATGACGGCCAAGGAGCGCGAGGGCGCGCTGGCGGAAATCGCGGCCGGGCGAGTGGACCTGGTGATCGGCACGCACGCGATCGTGCAGGAGGACGTGCGATTTGCCAAGCTGGGCCTGGTGGTGATCGACGAGCAGCACAAGTTTGGCGTGCGTCAACGGGCCGCGCTCAGGCAGGGCGAAAAATCGCCCCACTACCTGGTGATGACGGCCACGCCGATTCCGCGGACGATCAGCATGACGCTGTTCGGCGACCTGGACGTGACGAACCTGCGGGAGATGCCGCCCGGCCGGCAGGAAGTGCGCACGTATGTTGTCGAGCGCGATGCCCAGGCGCGGTGGTGGCAATTTGTGCGCGACAAGTTGCGCGCCGGGCGGCAAGCGTTTGTCGTGGCGCCGCTGGTGGATGAGTCGGAGAACGTACCGGCGTCGAGCGTCGCGGCCGCGTTCGAGCGGCTCACTAACGGCGAGCTGGCGGCGTTTCGCGTGGGAGTGATTCACGGGCGGCTCGCGCCCGCTGAAAAGGAGCAAGCGATGATCGACTTCCGCCGCGGCCGGGTGCAGGTGCTTGTGTCGACGAGCGTGATCGAAGTCGGGGTCGATGTGCCGAACGCGTGCGTGATGGTGATCGATTCGGCGGAGCGATTCGGACTGGCCCAGTTGCACCAGCTGCGCGGTCGCGTGGGCCGCGGATTGCACGCCGGGTTTTGCGGCGTGCTGGTCGGCGAGGACTTGCCCGAGCAGGCCCGCGCGCGGCTCGAGGCGTTCGCCGCCACGACGGACGGCTTCGAGTTGGCGGAGCTCGACTTTCAGCTCCGCGGACCGGGCGACCTGTTTGGGACGCAGCAGCACGGTCTGCCTCCGCTCCGAATTGCCGATCTGCGTCGCGACCAGGAGCTGCTGGAAGAGGCCCGCGGCGCAGCCAGGCGACTTTTTGACGCGGATCCGGGCCTACGGTTGGCGGACCACGTCCGGCTGCGGCGGCAAATGCTGGCTCGGTACGGCCACGCGCTTGAATTGGGCGACGTGGGATAGGCAAAATGGGTTGGCGAATGGTCGTTTTCGCGGATAGGCGGGCCTCCGAAATCACGCGTGGGCGACTTGGCAACCCCCGTTGGAAGGGTGCAATTGGAGCCGAGGACCGCGGCGTTCTGTCCTGCTCCAAAGTGATAGCCAGTTCTGGGAGAATTTCCTGTTTTTAGCTTGCAAAGGGTTCGGCAATCGGTATCTTAAATGTTGCAAGGCAACCTTTGTTTCGATGAGTGAAACTCTCCACCAGCGGGGTTTCGTAGCGTGGAGCGTGTCGGCCAGTTTGGATGCACCTGGGGCGAAAGCCGGCGTTTGATAAGTTAGGAGCGAGCTAATGACGGGCAGATCAATTCGATCGACACGTAGGGTTGCGCGCGCATTGTTCGGCATTTCTGGGCGCGCTGTTTACAGGCTCGCGTTGGTAGCGGGCGTTGTCTTATTTTTTGCGGCGGCGATCTGCCAACCTGCCGTCAGTGCGCCGATCAATTACGGCGACTTCATGGGTACCACGGTCACGTACACGCAGGTGACCGAAGACGCAAATTCGGTGGGTGACAGTCCGCCTTTATTTGGCATGCCGACGGTCGCGGGCGATGCGCTCGATTTCAACCCGGTAGGGTTCAGCGCTGCATCCGCGGGCGGTGTTCCAGACATTACCGATGGTCAACTGTCGTTTGGCATCACCGCGAAGCCCATGAACGGAATTACAAGCATTTCTCTGGGTGAAGGCGGTGATACGCTGCTGGCTGGATTTGGGACGGATGCGACATTCACGTCCGTGACGGCCCATGGCTTCCTGGATATCTATGACGTGGATTTCGTTCCACTTGGAACACCGATCCTGGGTTTACCCTTTAGCATGACATTCAGCCCTTCGGGCGGGACCTATGGTCTGCTGACCGACGGCGGTGGCGGGCCGATTTTCAGCACGACCTGGACCGGCTCGGTCACGCTCAATGTGGGAGCGATTTTGATCGCCAACAGTAAACCATTTTTGAAGGGCGCTACCAAGGTTGCCATTAACTTGGACAATACGTTAACGGCGCTGTCGCAGGCGAACACCCAGTCCGTGATTGCCAAGAAGCAGTTCGGTGGGCTCACTGTGACGGTGAACGAACCGGGCGAACCGTTTGTGCCGGAGCCGTCCACGCTGGTCCTGGCTGGCATCGGGCTGCTGGGCCTGTTCGCGCGGCGGCAGGGGCGGAATGCCGCCTGAATTTGAAAGGGAAATTGCTGGACGGCCGGAGCGAATTTCGCCAAGGCCGGCTGGCAGGAACGAAAGACGACGATTAGCACGACAACATTGACATCCCCCGGAAGTGGGGTGGAGGGTCTACTGAGAAAATTAATTTCATAATTCTTTACATTCACTGAGGAGTGCCCTATCATGACCGCGGTAGCGTGGGTCGTAGGTCGGTGTGCGTATACGCGCGGGCCAATTGCGATCTGTCGGACCGTCGGGTTTTGAGGCGTGACCTAGTGGTCGTTCTTGGGCCGGCATTCCCTTCTTCGTGAGTGACTCCAATGTTTTTTAGATCGTGCTTGGACGCACTGTTTGTGCGGACCGTTTCGGGTCGTGATTTTGTTCACGGTTGTGCGCGCACCATCTGTTTGCCGCTCTTGCCCGCCGCACTGATCTTGGTGGGCTCACTATCGATGCCCTCGTTCGCCGTGCCGATCAATTACGGCGACTTCGCCGGAACTCAGGTGAACTTCAGGATGGTCATGGAAGACGCGACCACGGTGGGCGATGTGCCGCCGTTGTTCGGCAAGCCGACAATCAACGAGGCCCCGTATCCCGCGCTGCCGTGCACAACGGCGGCATGCACGCTGCCCGGCAACACGCTCGATTTCAACCCGGTCGGTTTTTCGGCCAGCGCGGCGGGCGCCGGCGGCGTGGATGTGACGGACGGAAACCTGGCCTTCATGGTCGAGGCCAAGCCGGGCCAGGCCATCAGAGACATCAAGATCACCGAGCAAGGCGATACGACGTTGACCGGAGTCGTACCGCTGAATTCGATGCTCACCGGAACGATCGCGAAGATGCCGGTGTTTATCGATATTGTGCAGGTCGATGGGGTGGGAATTACGCCGATCAATCTTAGCGCTTTGTCGACGCCCGCGATCGTCGCGACGTTCAGTCCGTCCAACGGCGATTTCTTTTTGGGCACCGACGGCGGCGGCGGACCACTATTCACCACGATCTGGAATGGTGAGCTCTACGTGGATTTGCAAGCTGTGCTTGTCGCCAAAGGTATTCCGTTTACGCAGGGCGTGACGAAGATCAGCGTGGATTTGGACAACACGTTGACCGCTCTTAGCGAGCTGAATACGCAGGCCGTCATTGCCAAGAAGAATTTCTTCATCGTCACGGTCAACACTCCCGAACCGGCCAGTGGCACCATGGTGTTGTTGGCAGCGGTTTGCGGCATGTGCGTCGCACGGCGGCCGCGAACGTAACGATCGCGACTATTAGAACAGCAACGGGTGGCTCGCATCGCGGCACGGTGCGAGCCACCCGTTTTGCTTTGAGCGACGGCAGGAAGTGTGCAGCTCACTCGCCACGCAGCGATTTCGCGCGGCGGACCATGTCGACGAACTCGGCGCGGTAACCTTGCCTGTCGTCGCCGACGCCGCCCTGGGCCAGCTCGAGGGCTGCGGCGTAGGTGAGATTGCCCTTATGCTGGGAATCGCGCAGCAGCATGCCGAAGCCGGCCACGGCGGCGGCAAACTGAAAGTCGCCCGTCGCCGCTGTGAAATTCTTGCCATCGTCGGTGACCGGCCATTCGAGCTTACGGCTCGCGTCGCCCTCGGGCTCTTTGTAACGCATTTTGAGGGTCAGCAGTTCGCCCGCGATGTCAGGTTGGGACTTGGGTGGCTGGGGTCGAGCTTGAGGCGAGCCCCCAGATTCTTCTCGTGCTGGGGGCTCGGCCGGGCCTCGACCCCAGGCACCCTCGTCCGTGGGCTGTTGGTACTTGAGGTCGTCCACCGCACCGACGGCGACCGGCTTGCCGGCCGGCACGATTTCGTAGAGCGCGGTCACGGTGTGGCCGGCGCCGATCTCGCCGGCGTCTTTCTTGTCGTTGTTAAAGTCCTCGGTCCGCAGCATGCGGTTCTCGTAGCCGATGAGCCGGTAGCCGGCCACTTGCCGCGGGTTGAACTCGACCTGAATTTTCACGTCCTTGGCGATGGTGACGAGCGTGCCGGTCATCTCTTCGACCAGCACACGGCGGGCCTCGGTGCGGTTGTCGACGTAGTGGTAGTTGCCGTTGCCGTGGTCGCTGATGGCTTCCATCATTGCGTCGTTGAGGTTGCCGCGGCCGAAACCGAGCACGGAGAGGAAGACTTTCGTGTCTTTGGCCTTCTGTTCGACCATCCGCTGAAGCTCGGCCGTACTGGTGACGCCGACGTTGAAGTCGCCGTCGGTACAGAGGATGACGCGGTTGGTGCCGCCCGCGATGAAATTGTCCTCGGCCAGTTGGTAGGCGAGATGGATGCCGGCGCCGCCGGCCGTGGAGCCGCCGGCCCGCAGACGGCCGAGGGCGGCCAGGATCTCGTCCTGCTTCGTGCCGGGCGTGCTGGGGAGCACGAGCCCTTCGCTCGAGGCGTAAACGACGATGGCCACGCGGTCGTTCTCGCCCAGCTCGCGGGTAAGCTGCTGCAGGCCGTAGACCACGAGCGGCAGCTTGGCCGGGTCGTTCATCGAGCCGGAGACGTCGACCAGGAACACGAGATTCGACTGGGGCCGCTTGCTGCGGTCCAGCTCACGGCCCTTGATGCCGATGCGGACCAGCCGGTGGTCGGTCGCCCAGGGGCAGCCGGCGACCTCGACGTGGGCGGCGAAGGGGGCCGGGGCGGCGGCAGATTCGTTTTCGCGGCCGTCGTCGCTAAGCCGCAAGCGGCTGTCGTCCGTGGGTGGTGCGTAGTTGTAATCGAAGTAGTTGATCAGCTCTTCGATCCGCACGGCGTCTGGCGGCGGCAGCGTGTTCATCTGCATCAGGAACTGCCGCACGTTCGTGTAGGAGGCGGTGTCGACGTCGATCGAAAACGTGGACACGGCCGCACCGCCTTCGGCCTTCACGAACGGGTTTTCGACGATGCGGGTGTACTGGTCACCCGGCGAGCCGGGGCCGGTGCCTTCGGCCGTTTCGGGCTGCCCTGGAACGGGAATCCCAAAAGCTTCGCCATGATCAAAAAATGCACCGCTGTCGCCTTTTATTCGTCCCTCGAGAGAGAATTGAAGTTTGACGTCTTGCCATCCACGGCCCGTGGCGCCCAATCGATTGGGGCCTTGCGCAACGACGGACGGATTGGAACCATTGACAGCGTTGGACGGAGTGGGAGCGGCGGCCGGTGCGTTAATTTCGCGGAGCACGTCCTCACCCTGATTTGGGTCGGCGGGTTGATTGGATGTGTGGTACGACCCGCGTTCTTCTGTCCCGAACGATCCCTGGCGAAACGGGATGTCGAGGTCGGTCGAGTACCTTGGAAACTTGCCGGCCTGTTCTGGTGTTGCCGCGGGCTGAAGTGTGGTAACGGTCGACAACGAGGTTGAAGCAGCCGTTTGAGCAGGCGCAGCTTGCGCATCATTGATCAAGCCTTGAACGCCAATTTGTTGTTGAGGTTGATAGAACTCCGTCGCGTAGCTTTGCCCTTCCGTTCCAGGTGCGGCGTCGATACGGAATCTCTGACCAGGCGCACGCGTCGGATCGAAGTTTTGTTCGTTGAGGGCAACTTGTCCGGCCAAACCGGCGTCGCCGTTGACGGCGGTGCCGACCATTAATTGGCCGCTGGCTGTCGCTTCGGGTAATTCGCCGGTGGAATGATTGCGCAATTTGTCTGTTTGAGCAGGGCCGATCTGCCGCATGTTATTCGTGGTCCGGTCTTTCTTCACAGAGCTACGTGCGGCAAAGCGGTCCGAATTGAGTGCGGGCAATAAGAACACGGAAGCGCCTACCAACAGCATGGCGGCGACGACGAGGCTGGCCCAGAACGCGCGGCTGGGGCGCGTTCTGGGTGCCTCGATGGTGGCCGCCTTTGCAGGGACGGAGACGGCCAGGATGCGGGCGGAGAGGTTGGGCACGGTTTCTCGCCCGACGATTTCGGTCAGGCCGCGGTCGACAAGGCGGTCGTGCAGATCGTCGATTGCCGTGGGTTCGTGATTTTCGTTGACGGGGTTCATGTTAATGAGTGCGGTAAGGGACAATTAGCCGACCCATCTTGGGTCGATTGACTGGCACAAATAGCCGACCCATCTTGGGTCGATTGGGAACCGGCCAAGATGGCCGGGCTATGTTTACTTCAACCGGCCAAGATGGCCGGGCTATATTTTCAGTTTGCGTTCGATACATTCGCGGAGCACTTGTCGCGTGCGGCGGAGCAGCGTTTTCACGCCGTCGGGCTGCATGTCGAGTTGGGCGGCGATCGTTTCGCGGCCGACATGTTCGCGGTAGTGCAAGTCGATCGCCTGCCGGGCGCGGCCCTCCAGTCCGTCGACGCACTCGCGGAGCGCGTCGAGGTAAGTTTCAAGGCTGCCATCCGGGCCGGCGGCGGCCGCCCACACCGTGTCGGCCGCTTCCAGCTCGACGGTTGATATCTCGCGGTTCTGTTTGCGTCGCAGCAACAGCAATTGGTTGCGTGCGACCGTGCGGAGGTAGCCGGCCGTCTGGCGGTCGTCGCGTTCGACGAACTGGCCGCGGGCAACGGCCAGGAACGTCTCCTGCGTGAGGTCGTCGGCCTCGGCCATGTCGGCACCCAAGTAGCGGACGTAGCGCCAGACATCCGCCTGAAAGCGGTGGACCAGGCTGGCCAGGTCGGTCGGCCCAGTCGGGGTCGAGGCGTTCGCCAAGCTCAGCCCGGGTCGCTCGATCGGCGAATCCGGTGTTTCGGCTTGGCCCAGGTCCGTCTGGTCTTGGATGGCCGTCATGCTTGTAGAAGTGCGCGTGACGGAAAAAAGGGTTCAATGAATCGCAAAACCGGGTGGCATGCCCTCGCTCGCGCCAGCATGCTCATGCGACGCGACGCAATGTGGCCGCGAGCGTGGGCATGTAGGCGCGTCGCAAGAGCATGGCACCCACGCGAACGGTCTACGCTCCCGCCGTGATAGCTTCGCCGGCTTGCCAGCGCGTGCCATCGCGTTCGATGCGATGGTAGAGCGTGTCGCGTTCGACCGGCTCTCGGCCGGCTTCTTCGATCAGGCGGCGGATCGCGTCGACGGAAAGGATTTCGGGCGTCGTGGCGCCAGCGTCGTGATAAATGAGCTCGTGGCGGACCGTGCCGTCGATGTCGTCGGCCCCGTACGAAAGGGCCACCTGGGCCGTGCCGATGCCGAGCATGATCCAGTAGGCCTTGATGTGCGGCACGTTGTCGAGCATGAGGCGGCTGACGGCCATCACGCGCAGGTCGACCAGGCTGGACGGCTTCTTGATGTGCGCGAGGCCCGTGTTGTCCGGATGGAACGCCAGCGGGATGAACGTCTGGAAGCCGCCCGTTTCGTCCTGCAGCTCGCGGAGGCGGATGAGGTGGTCGATGCGGTGGTACGGCTCTTCGATGTGGCCGTAGAGCATCGTGCAGTTGGACCGCAGGCCCAGCTCGTGGGCCGTGCGGTGGACCTCGAACCAGCGGCGGGCGTCGGCCTTGTGCTCGCAGATTTTGTTGCGGACTTCGGGGTGATAGATTTCCGCCCCGCCGCCCGGCAGGCTGCCCAGGCCGGCCTCGCGCATGTCGTCGAGCACTTCGCGGACGCTTTTATCCGCCAGTCGGCAGAACCAGTCGATTTCGACCGGCGTCCAGGCCTTGAGGTGCAGCTCGGGATAGGCGTCGTGCAGCAGGCGGATGACGTTCACGTACCAGTCGTACTTGCGCTGGTGATGCAGGCCGCCGACGATGTGCATCTCGGTGCAGCCGGTATCGACGGCCTCAGCCCCGCGGGCGAGGATCTGGTCGTCGCTCATCGCGTAGCCTTTGGGGTCGCGGAGATCGGAGCGGAACGCGCAGAACACGCAGCGATAGACGCAGACGTTGGTCGGGTTGAGATGCGTGTTGATGTTGTAGTAGGCCGCATTGCCGTTTTTGCGTTCGCGGACGAGATTGGCCAGCTCGCCCAGCTCGGGCAGCGGCACGTCGGGCCGTTCGAGCACGAGGCCGTCGTCGAGCGAGAGCCGCTCGCCGGCTTCGATCTTTTCGCGGATGGGCTGCAGGATGGGGCTGGACGTGCGGAGCATTGTAGCGGAATTCGCAAGAATTCCGATGAAGTAGCGGAATTCGCAAGAATTCCGATTTGATCGTGTTTGATCTGAAGTCTTGCGACTTCAGCTACCGTTCGATTCTTGTAGTATCACCGAGCGCCCACCAACAGGTCCAGAGTGCCGACGGCGAATAGGCCCAGGCTGATGATGGCGTTGACGTTGAAAAACGCGGCATTTACGCGGGAAAGATCGTCGGGGCGGACGAGCAGGTGCTCGTAGACCAGAAGTACAGCCACGGCGACCACGCCTGCCCAAAAAATCCAACCGAACGGGTAGATGATCGGCAACGAGGCCAATAAAGCAACGGTTGCCAGGTGGCAGAGTGCGGCAATGCGGAGCGCTGTGGGGATGCCGACGCGGGTCGGCACGCTATGAAGGCCGGCGCGAAGATCGGATTCGTAGTCCTGGCACGAGTAGATGATGTCGAAGCCGGCGACCCAAGTGAGGACCACGCCGCCGAGAACGATCGCCGGCAGCAGATCGATTGGATTGGCGAGCACGGCTTCGCCGCGGATCGCGATCCAGGCGGCGACGGGCGAGAGTGCGAGGGCGGTACCAAGCCAGAAGTGCGCGAGCGACGTGAATCGCTTGGCGTAGCTGTAGCCTGCAAGGAATGCGAGTACCGGCGCCGCAAGATATAGTGGCAGTCGATTTGGGAAGAAGAGCAGGGTGCTGGCGAAGAAACCTGCCGCGCAAAGAATCGTGAACCCTAATACTTGGGAGACGCTGAGAATTCCGGCGGGCAGGTGACGGCCGGCCGTGCGCGGGTTCACTGCATCGAGCCGTCGATCGGCGAGACGGTTCATCGCCATCGCGAAGCTGCGGGCAGTGACCATGCAAAGGAGGATGCCTACGACCTCCTGCCAGCGGATGTAGAACCGTCCCTCAAACGGAGACTGTATATGATACCTCGTGTCGCCAATATCAATCCAGTAATCGTGATCGCTGAACAGCGCGTTGGGTCGAGGGATTGATTGCCATTCAAACTCCTCCAGGTGCCATGCCATTACCGCGGCCAGTAGTGCAAACGGCAACGCAAATATCGTGTGGCTGAAGCGGATGAGCTCGAGGAAATGGCGGAGCGTGTTCGACATCTTGACCGTACGTGTATCGCGCAGAGACGCAGAGACTCAGAGAATATCAAATACGATTGAAAATCAGGCGTTTCAATGAATTCAATTGCACGTCTGAGCTCACTCCCGGCTTATTCTCCGCGTCTCTGCGTCTATGCGCGAGTTTAATCTGCTCCCCAGCGCTTGGTAAGTGCGTGTTCGATGCCGAGCTGGTCGCAGATGCGGGCGACCACGAAGTTTACGAGTTCGTCGACCGATTCGGCGCCATGGTAGAAGCCGGGTGAAGCCGGCAAGATAACTCCGCCGGCTTCGGTGGCGCGGCGCATGTTGTCGATGTGGGTCAGGGAGAGGGGCGTTTCGCGCGGGACCAGGATCAGCTTGCGGCGCTCCTTCAAATGAACTTCGGCGGCCCGCTGGATGAGGTTGCCGGCGGCGCCGGCGGCCACGGCGCTGAGCGTCGTGCCGCTGCAGGGACAGATCACCATGCCGCCGGTGAGGTGCGAGCCGCTGGCCATGGGGGCCATGAAGTCCTGGTGGTGGAAGTAGTGGAGGGTGCTGGGGACTGGGGACTGGGGGCTGGGGGCTGGGGAAGATTTCGCGTTAAGGCGTAAACAGTTGGGGTCGAAGTGGTCGAGATTGATGTCGATGTTGAGTTCCTGGCGGATGACATCGCGGCCGGAGGGGCTGATGGAGAGATGCACGTCGCGGCCGGCGGCGCGCAGCACTTCCAGCAGCCGCACGGCGTAGATCGCGCCGCTGGCGCCGGTGATGCCGAGGCAGATAGGCCGTTTCATGGTGCAAACCGTCGCGGTTCAATGACGAATGACGGAATGACGAATGACGAATGGAGAATACTGGTCATTCGTCATTCGTCATTCGTGCTTCGTCCTTTCGTTTTCGTGCCTACATAGA
>JBIOWO010000299.1:0-12238 GCA_044868555.1 Lacipirellulaceae bacterium
CCCAGTGATCTGCCGAACGACTTCATCGGCGGCACGATCGACGACGACCAGTACAACCAGTGGCGGGCCAATTTCGGAAAAACGTCGAGCGGCGGCCCCGCCATCGGCGCGGCGCTCGTCCCCGAGCCGGCGACTCTCGGACTGCTGGTGATCGCCGCCATAGCGGGCGCGATCCCGCGGCGAAGATCGTAGCCGTCCAACGCGATACCTTTCCTGACCCCTCCTCCGGTCGTTCCTTCGCCAGATTGAATGGCCGGGGAGGGGTTTTTCTCGGCTGTTCAGGCACCGCGACTACGGACCAGACGCTCCTCAATGATCGCCAGAATACCGCGGGCGACGGACTCTTTTGATCCGGCCAGCGCCGCGATCACTTCGCCCGACGGCGTGATCACCTCCACCTGGTTGTCGGGTGCGCTAATCGCCTGCGGGCCGTTGGAGACCATCAGGTCGCAACACTTCTGCTCCAGCTTTGCCAGCGCCCGCAGGCGATGATCCTCGGTTTCCAAGGCAAAACCCACAACCCAGCGGCGGCCCTTTTTGGCACCCAGCGTGGCCACCACGTCGTCGGTTTCCACAAGGTGCAAATCGATCGGCTGGCCGGTCTTGGCGATCTTGTGCGACTCGACGCGAACCGGCCGGTAATCGCACGGCGCGGCCGCCCCGATCAGGCCGTCGCATAGCTCGAATTCCTTAGCGGATGCAGCGAGCATTTCTTCCGTCGACACCACGGTCACGACGCGCGCGGCAGCCGGATACTCGACGTCGACAGGTCCGCTAATCACGACAACTTCGTGGCCCAACGCCAGCGCCGCTTCGGCCAGCGCCCGACCCATTCGACCACTTGAAGCATTCGTGAGGTAGCGCACGGGGTCGATGAATTGGCGCGTCGGACCGGAAGTAATCAAGATGCGAGCCATACAGAGCATTTAGCTGTTAGCCGTTAGCTATTAGTCAAGCATTCGGAAGCTAAGAGCTAACGGCTAATAGCTAACAGCTTTTCAATCGCCGCCTGGATATCGGCCGGCTCGGCCATGCGGCCCATGCCGGAGCGGCGGCAGCTTTGCCAGCCGGATTGCGGGTCGACGAAATGCAGGCCGTCGCCGCGGAGCGTGGCGACGTTGCGCTGGACCGAAGGTTTGTCCCACATGGCGCTGTTCATCGCGGGCACGAGCAGCACGGGACCGCTGAAACTCAAGAGTAACGTGCTCAGGAGATCGTCCGCCAAGCCGCAGGCTGCTTTGGCCAGCAGGTCGGCCGAGGCCGGGGCGACGCACAGCAGATCCGCCTTGTCGGCCAACTCGATGTGGGCGCCGAGCGGAAACTGCGCATCGAATTGATCGGTCGCGACCGGCCGGCCGGTGAGCGCGCGAAACGTGGCCGGCCCGATGAACTTGCGGGCCGCCCGGGTCATCACCACGGAGACGCCGTGCCCCTCCTGGATCAACGAGCTGACGAGCGCGGCCGTCTTGTAGGCCGCGATGCCGCCCGAGACGCCGATGATCAGTTCACGGGACATGGTCGACAAAATATAGCCGACCCATCTTGGGTCGGAAGGGGCGGGAACATCCAGCCAAGATGGCCGGGCTATTTATCTCGCCTACAGCGCGGAGAGGTCGAATTCCGGTGGGCCGGCGGCGGTCGGGCCCGATTCGCCGATCGTCTTCAACTCGCCCGACTGATCGAGAAAGATTTTGTCCTGCAGGATTTCCTGGACGATGATTTCGAGCTTGTCTTCGCTGCCGATATCCACGAGCGGCCGGGCGCCCGCGTTGAGCGCGACCAACCGCTTCTGCATCAGCGTCGACAACTTGAACCGCCCGCCGACCTTGTTGACAATCCGTTCCTCTTTCAATGCCTCGATCATTTCACGATCCCTTGCTTGGTCAGTATTTCGCTGATCTCATCCACCGCCCGTTCGACGGTGTCGTTCACCACCTGAAACTGGTACTGGTCGGCGCGGGCCAGTTCGCGGCGGGCGACTTCCAGCCGCCGCTGGATCGCGGCTTCGGTTTCGGTGCCGCGTGCCCGCAGGCGACGCTCCAACTCCGCCTCGGAGCTGGGTCGCAAGAATATGGAGGGCAGGTGCGGAATCTGGCGGCGGACCTTTTCCGCCCCGTCGACGTCGATATCTAAGATTACCGCCTTTTCGCCGCCCCGACTAGGTCTGACTTCCTCCCACAGCGTGCCATACCAGTGTCCGCGGCCGAAAACCTCGCAACATTCGAGAAACTCGCCCGCCTGCCGCCGCCGGTCGAACTCCTCAGGACTGAGAAAATGGTAGTCGGCTCCGTCCACTTCGCCCGGCCGGGGAGGCCGCGTCGTCGCCGACACGCTCAGCCGAAGCTGCGTCGGATGCCGCTCTACCAACCGCCGCAGCACGGTCGATTTGCCCACGCCGGACGGGCCGGAGAGGATGACGAGCGGCGCGATTTCCGATGGATTGGTCACGGCATCCAATGTAGAGGGTGGCATGCTCTCGCGGCGCAGCCGCGTGAGCATGTTCTGACGCGGCCATTGCATGCCTACGCCGCTGCGCGGCGAAGGCATGCCACCCTTCGCCTATTCCACGTTTTGTATCTGCTCTCGTATCCGCTCCAGCGCGCTCTTCATGTCGATCACGTGCCGCGAAATCTCCGCGTCGTTCGCCTTGGAGCCAATCGTGTTCACCTCGCGGCCCATCTCCTGGACAATAAATTCCAACTTGCGGCCGGAGCTTTCTGGCATGCGGAGCGCTTCGTCGTATTGCTGCAGGTGGCTACGAAGGCGGATCATCTCCTCCGAAATATCGCTGCGGTCGGCGAACAGGCTCACCTCGCGCAGCAGATCGGCCGGTGCGACCGTCACGCTCAATTCCGCGAGCGATTGCTGCACGCGCTGCGCGAGTCGCGCCTGGTACGATTCGACGACCGCCGGCGCACGCCCGGCGATCTGATCGAGAAAGTGCTTCACTTGCCGGCCGTTGTTTTCCAGGTCGGCCGCCAGCGCGGCCCCCTCCTCCGTCCGCATCCTGGTCGTCGCCGCCAGGGCCTTGATGATCACCGGCTCGATAGCCGGCCAGTCGTCGCGCGGATCGTGGTCGGCCTGCACGTGCTCATCGACCACTCCCGGCAGCGCGAGCAGCAGCCGCAAGTCCACAGGCTCGGCCCAGCCGCTCCGCTTCCCGAACGCTTCGAGCTGCGCGCGATAGCCTTCGAGCACGGCCGTGTTGATCTGATAGTCGTCGGCCGAGGCGTGCCGTTCGACGCGGAGATTGAGCTGCACGGTGCCGCGGCGAATCGTGTCGCGGGCGATCGCTTCCACGTCGGGCTCAAGGCTGGCGTAACCTTCGCTTGCCCGGTAGCTGAGCTTGAAGTGCCGGCTGTTGATGGTCCGCACTTCGACGGTGACGGCCAAGCCATCGCTCTGGCTGCGCGCCTCGCCAAAGCCGGTCATGCTGATGAGCAAGGCTAAGCACTCCCACGAAATTCCGAGTAGTTACCGGGCGCGCCTATTTGCCGTCGGCCGGTGCGCTTTCCGCAGGTGTGGAGGTGGCCGACTCGCCGCCCGCCGGCGCCGTGGTTGCCGGCGCGCTATTGACGGGTGGCGACGCCGATTCGGTGCCGCCGCCAGCCCCGGTTGCGGGCGCCGCTTTGTCGATCGCCGCTCCACCTAACGGCGGCGCGTCGTCGAGTGGCGACGTCTCCGCCGGGGCCGCACCGCCGCCACTCAGCGCGTCGCCCTGGTGCCCGGCCCAATACACGGCCCCGACGCATATCACGATCCAAATGGCTGCCGTCACGATGGTGATCCGCGTGAACACGTCGCCGGCCTTGGCGCCGAACGCGCTCGAGCCGCCCATGCCGCCGAGCGCCCCGGCCAGTCCGCCGCCGCGGCCGCGCTGCACCAAGACGAGCAGGATCAAAAACACCGCGAGCAGCGACAAAACGATGGCAAACAATGCGCCCATGTAGAAAGCTCACATGCCGTCGGTCCGCCGAGCCGAGGCGGACATTCCGGCAATTCTCAAGAGTAATTCCATTGTGTTGGCCCGGACCGCTCGGCTCGCGGCACGTTCGCACCGGTGGCGATGCCCAAAAAGTCGTTCGCCTTCAGGCTCGCGCCGCCGACCAGCGCGCCGTCGATATTGGGCTGCGACAGCAACTGGCCCGCATTATCCGGTTTGACGCTGCCGCCGTACAGGATTCGCACCTTCGCCGCGGACCCGTCATTGTACCGCTCCGCGAGCAGCCTGCGAAGGTCAGCATGGACCTCCTCGGCCTGCTCGGGCGTGGCGACTTTGCCCGTGCCGATGGCCCACACCGGCTCGTAGGCGATAACTACCCGCTCGATCTGGTCGG
Source organism: Lacipirellulaceae bacterium (assembly GCA_044868555.1). Classification (GTDB taxonomy): domain Bacteria; phylum Planctomycetota; class Planctomycetia; order Pirellulales; family Lacipirellulaceae; genus JABDGM01. Next base: position 4,338 of record JBIOWO010000299.1, read on the forward strand.
CCGAAACCTTGGCCAGCGAGCCGTCGAATTGGCGGCGAATCACGGCGGCCGTCTGGCCCGCTTCGCGTTCGGCGGAGAGCTCGCCCACGCACACGATCGGCACCAGGCCGGCGGCCAGCGCGGCGTGCGTCTTCTTGTTGACGTCTTCGTCGGTCTCGCGCAGGATGTGCCGCCGCTCACTGTGGCCCAGGATCACGTACGCGCAGCCGACGTCCTTGAGCATGGCCGCGCTGAGCTCGCCCGTGAACGCGCCGTTGGCCTCGTGGTACATGTTCTGCGCCCCGAGCGCGACGGGCGAATCTTCCAAAGCGTCGGCCACGGGCACCAGATATATCGACGGCGGGCAGACGAGCAGGTCGAGCGCCTTGAACTCGCCAGATCGTTTCGCGACCGCCTCGGCCAGGGCAACGGCCCCGGCCCGGTCGGTGTTCATCTTCCAATTGCCGGCAATCAGTTTACGTCGCATCGCGAATTCGTCCGTTGTCAGCGGTCCTTTGTCCGTTGTCAGGTGTGCCGACGAATCACAACGGACAACTGACAACGGACCAAGGACAAAGTCTACCCGATCGGCTCCATCTGCGCATAGGAGCCGAGAACTTCGAGCCGCAGGGCTTTTTTCCGCAGCGTGGTCAGGGCCCGGCGGGCTCGCAGGTCGCTCTCGTGGCCGACGAACTCGACGAAGAACAGATACCGGCCGCGGTGACCGGGGATCGGATACGATTCGATCCAGGTCATGTTCAGCCGGTTGCGTTTGAAGACGGCCATCGCGTCGGCTAGTGCGCCGGGCTGATGGGCGATTTCGAGCATCAAGGCGGTCTTGTCCGTGCCGGTGCGGGTCGAAGTCGTGGGCGAAATGACGGCAAACCGCGTGATGTTGTCCGGATTGTCTTCGATGTTCGCGACCAGCGTCGGCAGGCCGTAGTTCACTCCGGCCTGCGCGCTGGCGACGGCGGCCGCGCACGGGTCATTCTTTGCGAGCTTGGCCGCCTCGGCGCTGCTCGCCACTTCGCGCACGTCGGCTTGCGGCAGATGCCGGGCCAGCCAGTTGCGGCATTGCGATAGCGGTTGCGGCTTGCTGTAGACGATTTCAATTTGCTCGCGTGCTCCCGTGCCTAGCAGGCAGTGATGAATCCGTAGCGGCAGCTCGCCACAAATCCGTACGGGCGACCGGGAGAAACAATCGAGCGTGTCGGACACGCGCCCGTCCGTGGAATTCTCCATCGGCACGACGCCGAACTGGGCCTGGCCGCGCTCGACCTCCTCGAACACGGCCGCAATCGTGCCGACCGGCACGAGCTCGGCCGATTGGCCGAATCGCTCGATTGCCGCCAGGTGGCTGAACGTGAATTCGGGGCCCAGATAGGCCACGCGGAGCGCAGTCTGCACAGTGCGCGTGCCGCTCACCAATTCGCGAAACACGGCCCGCACCGAGTCATCGCTCAGCGGCCCGCGACTGGCTTCCACGGCGTGCCGCAACACTTCCGTCTCGCGATACGGATCGAAGATGCGTTCGTTGCCGACCTGTTTGAGCACGCCGATCTGCTGCGCGATTTCCGCCCGGTGGTTCATCGCCTCGACCAGCTCGCGATCGATGTGATCCAGCATGCGGCGCAACTCGGCCACCGACGCTGAAATTGGCGCGTCCCTATCTTTTTTCGGCGCTGGTTTTTTGCGTTTGGCCATGCGTGGTTCGATCCAACTAACGCTTTGCCCCGTAAAGTGTTGCACACGGCAGGCTGCCACTCTGGCAGCCGCTGCCGGCTGCTCGCGCCCGACATAGCCACCACAAATCGACAATTTGGCAGGCCGGGCGGGCGAAGTTCGACGACGTGCGTATCTGTAACTCGCTATTTTACAAGACGTTGCGGCAATCGCCAGCCCATCGCGATGCTGGGCACAGACTTTGCTAATAGAATTCCCACAGGGTTGGATTGCACCGTGGGGTGGCGCATGCGCCGAGTAGTGGCTTTCGACCCTTTCAAACCGTACAAACAACGATTGGCAATCCGCAAGAGTCGCGCCGGTTTTTTGGCCGCGATCGGATTTCAAAGGAGCGTGTCACATGGCTGCTGGGGAAAAGATTATTGGCATCGACCTGGGCACGACCAACTCGGTCGTCGCCGTAATGGAAGGCAAAGAAGCGAAGGTGATTCCCAACGCCGAGGGGAATCGGCTGACGCCGAGCGTGGTGGCGTTCACCGACAAGGGCGAAGTGCTTGTGGGCGAGCCGGCCAAGCGGCAGGCCGTCACCAATCCGACGCGGACCGTCTACTCGATCAAACGCTTTATGGGCCGGCGGCACAGCGAAGTGGCCAGCGAAGAAAAAATTGTGCCCTATCAGGTCGTCGGTGGGCCGGAAGATTATGTAAAGGTAAAAGTCGGCGACAAGGAATATACGCCGTCCGAAATCTCGGCCAAGATCCTGCGCAAGCTCAAGGAAGCGGCCGAAGCCTATCTGGGTCACAAGGTCAACAAAGCCGTGATCACGGTGCCAGCGTATTTCAACGACGCCCAGCGGCAGGCCACGAAGGACGCCGGCCAGATCGCCGGCCTCGAGGTGGCCCGCATCATCAACGAGCCGACCGCCGCCTCGCTTGCGTACGGCCTCGATAAGAAGGGCGAAGAGACGATCTGCGTGTTCGACCTGGGCGGCGGCACTTTCGACGTGTCGATTCTCGAAGTGGCCGACGGAGTGTTCCGCGTCATCTCCACTAACGGCGACACGCACCTGGGCGGCGACGACTTCGACCAGGTGCTCATCAATCACGTGGCCGACCAGTTCAAGCGCGAGCAGGGCATCGATCTGCGCAAGGATCAGATGGCGCTGCAGCGGCTGCAGGAAGCGTGCGAAAAGGCCAAGAAGGAGCTGAGCTCGGCGCAGACCACCGACATCAACCTGCCGTTCATCACGGCCGACGCCAGCGGCCCGAAGCATTTGCAGATGTCGATCAGCCGCGCCGAATTCGAGCGGCTTGAGGATAATCTCATCGAGCGCGTCCGCGGCCCGGTGAAGCAGGCGCTCAAGGACGCCAAGCTCGATCCGAGCAAGATCGACGAGGTGGTTCTTGTCGGCGGCTCGACCCGCATCCCCAAGGTCCAGGAAATCGTCAAAGAGCTATTCGGCGGCAAGGAACCGCACAAGGGCGTGAATCCGGACGAGGTCGTGGCGGTGGGCGCTGCGATCCAGGGCGGCGTGCTCTCCGGCGAAGTGCAGGACATTCTGCTCCTGGACGTAACGCCGTTGTCGCTCGGCATCGAGACGCTTGGCGGCGTGATGACGAAGCTCGTCGAGCGCAACACGACGATTCCCGCCGAGCGGAAGCAGGTCTTCAGCACGGCCGACGACAATCAGACCGCGGTTACCGTGCGCGTGTTCCAGGGCGAGCGGCAGATGGCGGCCGACAACCGGCTGCTGGGCCAGTTCAACCTCGAAGGTATCCCGCCCGCGCCGCGCGGCGTGCCGCAGATCGAAGTCAAGTTCGACATCGACGCTAACGGCATCCTCAGCGTCGCAGCCAAAGACCTGGGCACGGGCACGGAGCAGACGGTCCGCATCGAGCAGTCGAGCGGCCTGTCGGACGATGCGATCGAAAAGATGCGCCGCGACGCCGACGCACACGCCGACGAGGACAAGAAGAAGCGTGCGCTGGTTGAGGCCCGTAACGAAGCCGATTCGCGCGCCTACCAGCTCGAAAAGCTGATCAAGCAGCAAGGCGACAAGCTGCAGGCGTCGGACAAAACGGCCCTCGAAGCGGCCATCGCCAAGGTCCGCGAGGTGGCCAAGGGCGAGGACGTGGACCGCATCAAGACCGCCGTCAGCGAGCTGGAAGCGGCCAGCCACGCGATGAGCGAGGCGATGTACAAGGCGGCCGCGGGCGGTGCGGGAGCAACGGCATCGGCGTCAGCCGGCGCCAGTGCCGACGGCGGCGCCACGGGCGGCCCGTCGCCCGAGGACGACGCGATCGACGCAGAGTTTGAGGTGAAGAGCTAAGCGGCCGAGGAGTGTTCGAGTGTTTGCTGCAGTCGGTTTGATTTGTGTAGAATACAATCGGATTCAACGAACGCCTGTCGAGGCTCAATACAATGACCGAGATCATTCTCACCGGCGACCAAATGCACCAACTTGCGTCCGCGACCGACGACGTAGTAATTGCCGACGGCCAGGGAAATGTGATCGTGCGTCTCCCGCCTAAGATTTCTGAGGAGGAAGCTGCCATCATCGACGAGGCAAAGCGGCGCTTGGCATCCGATCAGCCGAGGATTCCTTCCTCGGAGGTTCTGGCGCGATTGAAACTCCTCAACGAACAAGCCAAGCAATGACTCGCTATACGGTTGTTTATCTCGCCGAGGCGGAAGACAACCTGATCGCGATTCGGGCCGACGCAACGGAACGAGACCAGGTGACCGAGTCGGCCAACGCCGCGGATCGATTGTTTGCTGAAAACCCGTTGCAGGACTCAGTCTACTTGAGCGAGCAACTGCGACGTCGCGACATCCCGCCGCTGCGATTTTACTTCGAAGTTCGTGAGGAGGATTGCGTCGTTGTGATTAGCAACGTGGTGCGGTTGTCACATTGATTCGTCCACGCGGTCGACGCGGAGTTTGAGATGAAGAAGTAAGGAGATGATTTGTCCGTGGTCGGTGGTCCGTTGTTATCGATGCAACGGACAACGGACGATGGACAACGGACTCTTTCTACGATGCCATTCCGCTTTGAAAAACTGACGACCAAGGCCCAGGAGGCCGTGGTGCGGGCGCAGGAGATGGCGGCCGAGGCGGGGAATCCGCAAATCGAGCCGGTGCATCTGTTGGCGTCGTTGCTGAGCGAGGACAGCGGCGGCATCGTGCGGCCCGTGCTCGACAAGGTTGGGGCCAACGTCGCGCAGCTTCAAAAAATCGCCGATGCCGAGCTCTCGCATCTGCCGAAATCGAGCGGCGGCTCGCCGCCTGGAATCAGCCCGGCCCTCTCCAAAGTGCTCGATGCGGCACAGGCCGAAGCGGACGGGATGAAAGATGAATTCGTCTCGACCGAGCATCTTCTGCTCGCGCTGGCCGGGACGAAGTCGAAAGCGCAGGACCTGCTGCAGCTCAATGCGATCACCAAGGACAAGATACTGGGCGCACTGCAATCGGTGCGCGGGAGTGCGCGCGTGACCGATCAAGAACCGGAAGGCAAATTTCAGGCGCTCCAGAAGTACGGCATCGATCTCACCGACCGGGCCCGGCAAGGGAAACTCGATCCCGTGATCGGCCGCGATCAGGAGATTCGCCGCGTGATCCAGGTGCTGTCGCGGCGGACGAAGAACAACCCGGTGCTCATCGGCGAGCCGGGCGTCGGCAAGACGGCCATCGCCGAAGGGCTGGCCAACCGCATCGTTCAGGGCGACGTGCCGACCAGTCTCAAAAACAAGAAGGTCGTCGCGCTCGACATGGGCGCGCTCATCGCCGGCACTAAATTCCGCGGCGAGTTCGAGGAACGGCTCAAGGCGCTGCTCAAGGAAGTGATGGACTCCGGCAACATCATCCTGTTTATCGACGAGCTGCACACGGTCGTCGGCGCCGGGGCGGCCGAGGGCGGCAGCGACGCGGCCAACCTGTTGAAGCCGGCCCTCGCTCGCGGCGAGCTGCGGTGCATCGGCGCCACGACGCTCGACGAGTATCGCAAATACATCGAAAAGGACGCGGCCCTGGAGCGGCGGTTCCAGCCGGTATATGTCGGCGAGCCGAACGTCGAGGACACGATTGCCATCCTCCGCGGACTCAAGCCGCGCTACGAAGCCCACCACAAGGGCGTGCGGATCAAGGACTCGGCGCTCGTGGCCGCGGCCGAGCTTTCGAACCGCTACATCACCGATCGCTTCCTGCCGGACAAGGCCATCGACCTGATGGACGAGGCCACGAGCCGGCTGGCGATGGAACTGGAAAGCGTGCCGGAAGAAATCGACAAGGTGCAGCGGCGGCTCACGCAGTTGGAACTTGCCGCGCGGCAACTCGAGCACGAGACCGAAGAGCACGCCCAGGATCGGCTGGCCGAGATCAACGATGAGATGACCGAGCTGCGCAAGAAGCTGGCCAGCCTCCGCGAACAGTGGGAAGCGGAAAAGATGGGCCTGGGCGACACGGCCGAGCTACAGCGCAAGCTGGAGGAAGCCAAGCACAAGGTGGCCCAGCAGACGGCGCTAATTAAAGAACAACAGGCGGCCGGTCGCGTCGATGAAGCTGCGTACCAGAAGCTGTATGAGTTCGACGTTGAACGCAAAACGATCGAGAAGCACCTCGCCGATGCGGAGGCGAAGCAGGCCGACGATGATGCTGCGAACGGCACTGGCAAAGCCAGCGGCACCCAGGGCAAGCGGCTGCTGCGCCAGGAAGTTGGGCCGGAGGAGATCGCCGAAGTGGTGAGCGCGTGGACCGGCGTGCCCGTGTCGCGGATGGTCGAGACGGAGCGGGCCAAGCTGCTCGTGCTCGAAGAGCGGTTGCATCAGCGCGTGATCGGACAAAACGAAGCGGTCGAGGCGGTGGCCAACGCCGTTCGCCGCAGCCGCAGCGGTTTGCAGGATCCGCACCGGCCGATCGGCTCGTTCATCTTCTGCGGGCCTACTGGCGTGGGCAAAACCGAGCTCTGCAAGGCGCTGGCCGAGGTGCTGTTCAACGACGAGCACGCGATGGTCCGGCTCGACATGAGCGAGTTCATGGAGAAGCATACGGTCAGCCGGCTGATTGGGGCGCCCCCCGGCTACGTCGGCTACGAGGAAGGCGGCAAGCTGACCGAGGCGATCCGCCGCCGGCCGTACTCGGTCGTGCTGCTGGACGAGATCGAAAAGGCCCACCGCGACGTGTTCAACATCCTGCTGCAGGTGCTGGATGATGGCCGGCTGACCGACAACCACGGCCACACGGTCGATTTCACGAACACGATCATCGTGATGACCTCGAACGTCGGCAGCCAGATGATCCAGGAGATTGCCGAGCAAGGCGGCAAATACGAAGAGATGCGCACCGCGGTAATGGAGAGTCTGCAGGCCCGCTTCCTGCCCGAGTTTTTGAACCGCATCGACGAGATCATCGTGTTCCATCCGCTCAAGCGCGAGGAGATCCGCCGCATTGTCGACCTGCAGCTCGTACAGTTGGAAAAACTGCTGGCTGACCGCGACCTGGGCTTGGAGGTCACCGAAAAAGCCCGCCAGGAGATCGCCAATCGCGGCTACGACCCGACGTACGGCGCGCGGCCGCTCAAACGGGTGATTCAACAGGAGATTCAGAACCCGCTGGCGTCCGAACTCTTGAAGGGCGCGTTCCCGGAAGGCAGCACGGTGCGAATCGACTTCGACGGCAGCGACTTCACGTTCGCGGCCGTCGGCGGCGGCAACGGCTCACCGCGCAAGGGCGAGAAGCGGCGCGGAGATGAGATTGTGTCGGCGGAAGTGGTGTAGGAAGCTAGTTGTCAGTAGTTAGTAGTTAGTTGTCGGACGACAATCGCAACCAGCAACTGACCACTAACAACTATCTATCCACCGGCGTGAGATTCCAGTTGGCAATGATCACTTCCGCGCCGGCCGTCATGCCGCGGACCTTGCGGGCGATTTCGACTTGCTCTGATTTCGTGGCCTTCGCGAGGCGCTTTTTCAAGTGACCGAGTTTTTCGGAGCGCTTGCGGCGCCGACGCAGTTCTTTTTTACGTTCGCTGATGGACATTGCGGAGAGTTGAGAGTTGAGGATCGAAAGTTGAGGGTTCAGCCGGATGCCGATCGCCGAACCGACATAGATTGTTCAGCGTCGTTTGTAACAGCAGCCCGGCGGGCCGTCAACGTAGCGCAAGTAATGATGCGCTCGCGGCTTAAGGCAACGACAACGATTGACACTCGATGGCACGATTCGTAGAGTCAATCAGCGATCATGCC
>JBIOWO010000300.1:0-8759 GCA_044868555.1 Lacipirellulaceae bacterium
GAGCCGGATTCGTCGAATCGATCAACGATCAATAGCCGCCGATTGTCGTAATCGGCGTGGTTGATCGTCGACGTGATTTCACCTGCTACCTGGCCGACAAACACGGCTCATTTCTCCAGTGGATCACCGGCCAAATGCACGTCATCGACAATGCCAACGATCGTGTGGTCGACCGGCACAAACGGTTCCCGCAGTGCCATCGCGGCTTCACGGCCGCCTTCGTAGTACACCAACTCGTCGGGCCCGGCCATGCAGGTCGAATCGGCGCAGATGATCGGGTCGCCTTTCGGGGCGCACAACTTGGTGAGCGGCTGCACAACGAGCATCGGCACTCCGCGTAGGCCCTCGTACACCTCGCAGGCAACCAGCGTTCCGATTACTTTTCCTAACAGCATGACAACGCTCCACAGATGGGGTGGCCGGGGCAACGCCCCGGAACGGAACGAAACCTCTGGGGCGTTGCCCCAGCCACCCATCGCTGGAAATCCCTTCTACCTACTTCCCGCCAAAAAACCGCGTCGACTCTCCCAACCGCGCCGCAAATTGCTCGTGCACATTCGACACGATGGAATGACACAAGGTGACGTTCCGGCCGGCCAGCGACCGCCCGGCAATCTCCGCCGCCGCCTCGACGTCGGATAGTTCCCCGGTCAGAATCGCCACGCCGCGTCCGCCCAGTCCGTTGCCCAACCGCAGCTCGGCGATTTCGATCCGTGCACCTTTCGCCGCCGCGTCGGTCGCCCGCACAATGGCGGCGATCATCGACGTTTCCAACACGACCAAGGAGTTATGGCCGTTAAATGAGCGAGCGCCGTCCAATGCCTGGACCACCTGCGGATGCACTTGAGGCAGCAGCACTTCGTCGAGAATCTCGGAGGCGCCCGCCTGCATCCCCTCGCGATAGCTCTCTTCGACTTCTGCCGTGCCGCCGCCCACCAGGATCACGTACTTCCCGGGCTGCACCGTGCCGGCGTGCAACAGCTCCACGGGCGCACGCTTGACCATCTTGTCGGCGGCAAACGTGCCGGCCGCAATGCTGTTAAATTCAATCAGCGCGATGGCGGGTAGTTTCGTCATACGATTCGGAAGTGGTCGAACACGACGCAGCGGCGCAGCCGCGAAAACGTGCGGGCGTCGGTCATGCCTTCGCCGGTGGGCGATGCGATCGTGAACGACGTGCCCCCCTCGCCCCCTTCACCCAGGCCGGCATAGCATGGGGCATTCTTCACGAAAATGCTGCAGTTGATCAGCTTCGCCATCCGCGACAGGTTGTCGATGTTCTTGGAATGCATAACGGCCGTGTGCCCGCGTCCGCCTTCGGCCTCCACCGCCAGGTCAATCGCCTCGTTGGCACTCGCCACGCGCGCCACCGGCATGATCGGCATCATCTGCTCGGTCCACACCAGCGGATGGTCGACCGGCACGTCGATCACGCCCAACCGCAAATCCTCCGGCACGTTCATGCCGATCTTCTGCAGGATCACGCCCGCGTTCTTGCCGATCAGGTCGCGGTTGATCTTGCCGGCCCGCCGCGGCCCGCGGACTTCCGTGAAGATCAGGTTCTCAAGCTGCTTCGTCTGCGACTGCGTGAGCACCGCCGCGCCGCTGGCCCGCATCACGGCGAGCAGTTTGTCGGCAATGCCGGCCACCGCAAACGTCTCTTTCTCATCGGTACAGATGACGTTGTTGTCGAACGACGCACCGAGCACGATGTCGCGGCCCGCTTGCTCCAGGTCGGCCGTCTCGTCGACGACGATCGGCGGGTTGCCCGGCCCGGCGCAGATCGCCCGCTTGCCGCTCTTCATCGCCGCCTCGACCACGCCTGCCCCGCCCGTGACGACCACGATGCGTATGCCCGGATGCACCATCAATGCCTGCGCCGATTCAATCGTCGGCTCGGCCATGGTCACGACCAGGTTCACCGGCCCACCGGCTTCGACAATCGCCCGGTTGATGATGTCGACGCAGCGGATCGAGCACTCTTTGGCCGAGGGATGGACGTTGAACACCACTGCATTGCCGGCGGCCACCATCGAGATCGAGTTGTTGATGATCGTCGATGTGGGATTGGTGCAGGGCGTAATCGAGCCGATCACGCCGAACGGGGCCCGCTCAAACAGCGTCAAGCCGCCGTCGCCCGTCTTCACGTCGGCCTGCAGCACTTCGGTGCCAGGCGTCTTGTTCGCCACCAGCCGGTTCTTGATGATCTTGTCTGCGTAACGCCCGAGCCCTGTCTCGCTGTGGGCGGCAAAGGCGAGCGACTCGGCCTCTCGGAGCGACCATTGGCGAATGTTGGCGATGATCTCGTCGCGTTTGGCCAGCGTGAGCTTGTCCAGCGCTTCGAACGCCGCACGGGCCGCTTTGACCGCCGCGCCCAACTCCGTGAAAACGCCCAATCTCTGCCGGCCGCCGGGTGGCTGGGGCAACGCCCCAGATTGTCCGTGAGCTCCCAGGGCGTTGCCCCGGCCACCCATGCGCTGCAGCACTTGCTGGGCAATGGCGTCGACTTGTTGTTCGGAAAGCGTGGACACAATAAGAATTCCTGCGCAGGTTCTGGCGCTTACGCGTCATCACTCTTGCGATACTTGGTCTCGCCGCCGACTTCCCAGTGGTCGACGATCGCCATCACCACCGCATCCACCGGCCGGTTCTGCGTGGCGATCGTCTGCCGGGCAGAGCTGCCCGTCGCATAGAGGATCATTTCGCCCACGCCGGCCCCCACCGCGTCGGCCGCCACCAGGGCCGCGCCCGCCTTATCGCCCTCGGCATTTACCGGTTGGCAGACGAGCAGGCGCAGGCCTTCCAACGTCGGCTCCTTCTGAGACGAAACAAGTGTCCCAATCACACGAGCGATCATCATGGCAAGAAGTCTCCAGCCGAGCGAGTTGCCGAGAACGCGATAAGCGCCCGGCTACTTCTTCTTGTCCGAATCGGCCCGACCCAACGGCAACACGCTATCCACATTCGCGTGCGGACGCGCGATGACGTGCGTGGTCACGACTTCGCCGACGCGCGTCGCGGCTGCCTGGCCCGCATCGCAAGCGGCCTTCACCGCGGCCACGTCGCCGCGAATCACGGCCGTCACGTAGCCCCCGCCCGTCTTCTCGTACGACACCAACTCGACTTTGGCCGCTTTGACCATCGCGTCGGCCGCTTCCACCATCGTGGGAAAGCTGCGGCATTCAATCATTCCAAGCGCTTCAGACATGGTGCTAGGTCTCCTGGCTGAAAGGTTAAGTGTGTGAGTGTGTGAGTGTGTGAGTGTGTGAGTAGGTGAGTAGGTGAGCAGGTGAGTAGGTGAGTAGGCAGCTGCGACCGCGACTTACTCACTTACTCACCTACTCACTTACTCACCTTCATGATTTCTTCGAGCTCTTGCCCGTGACGCCGTCGATCGCGGCGATCGCGGCCTTGTAACCGACTTCGATGTCGCGTTCCTCGCCGCCCAGATACACGCGGCCGGAGGCACCGAAGGTTCGCACCTCCAGAATATTGATGTTGGCCGCCTTCTCCGCTTCGTTGGCCGCCAGTGCCGCATACCCGGCCGGCTCCAGCTCCATGATGTACAGCGATTGCCCGGCGAGGATCATATTGCCGTGCCGCATGCGATTGATCAGTTGCGTCTGATGATCGTCCATATGGCGGATGACCTGGCTCGAAGCGATCGTCGGCTTCGTGCGATCCTCCTCCTTCAAATCGAGCGCCTCCAAGATCGCGGCGCCCGCCTGGCGAACTTCCGCCTGCGATTCGGAGTGAATCTCCAGCATCCCGAATACGCGCTCGACGATTTGCATGCCCGGCTTGACCTGCGTGCTTTTTAGCGCGATGTCGGTCACCCGGTTGATCTCGATGCCCGGCGAGATCTCGACGTACAAACTGGCCATGCCCTGGGTCGGCAGGAAGCCTTGCGCGACGGTCGCGATAAACGACGCGTACTGCGGCTGCATGCTGTCCAGGAAAATGTAGGTTCTTAAATCAACGTCGGCCACGGTTGTGACTCGCTATTATTAATTGCTTGAAAGTCCATCTTTGTGAGTAGGTGAGTAAGTGAGTATGTGAGTATGTAGCTAGTTCCGGCGTTGCCTACTCACCTACTCACCTACTCACCTACTCACCTACTCACCTACTCACCTACTCACCTACTCACGTACTCACTTACTCAGTATTTGCCGCTCCCGCCACCATCCGAAACCGTCACGCCTTGCGATTCCTTGACGATCCGCACGCCTGCGCTCGCGCCGATGCGCGTCGCGCCGGCCCGGATCATCTGCTGGACGTCTTCGAGGCTGCGGATGCCGCCGGACGCCTTCACACCCATCTTCGTTCCCGAAACGGCCCGGCTCATCAGGGCCACGTCTTCGGCCGTCGCGCCGCCGGGCCCGAAACCAGTCGAGGTCTTCACGAAATCGGCCCGCGCACGGCGAGCCGCCTGGCAGGCGCGGGTCTTTTCTTCGTCGGTCAACAGCGCCGTTTCCAGGATCACTTTGCAGATCGCCCCGCCGTCCATCGCGGCTTCGACCACGCCGCGAATATCCTGGTACACCAGGTCGTCGCGCCCACTCTTAAGTGCGCCGACGTTGATGACCATGTCGATCTCGGTCGCCCCCTCGCGAATCGCCCGCCGCGCTTCCAGGGCCTTGGTCTCGGGGACGTTCGCCCCCAGCGGAAAGCCGATCACCGTGCACACCTTCACCGGCGAGGCGCGCAGCAGCCCCGCACAATGTCGCACATAGCACGGATTGATGCACACGGAGGCGAATTCGAACTCCCGCGCCTCCTGGCAGAGCTTGCTGATCTGGTCGAACGTGGCGTCTGGCCGCAGCAGCGTGTGGTCGATGTATTTGGCAAGGTCCTTGGGCACCGCCACCCCGTCGCCGCGGTGCATCACGCGGGCAGCGCCCAGACCAATGAAGCTGCGGACCAGCTCGGGATTGAGCTCCGCACAGCTCCGGCAAAAGCCGCAGGCTTCGGTACACGTGTGCTCAGAGTGCCCGCCGCCCGTGCTCGTGCCGAGCATCTGGGAAATGCGGTCCGCGACTCGTCGCAGGTCGGTTTCGGATAAGTCAGCCAAGGCACTCTCCGTTGTCGCTGCAGTTTGGGCAGCCTTTGCCCCGTCCGTCTCCGCGGGTTTGCCGGCCGCGCCCGCCGCCGCGCGTAGCTGGCTCTCAATCTCATCGATCATCGCTGCCCGGCGCAGGTGCCGGTCGGCCGTACACTCCGTGTCCAAAAACACATCGACGATCTGCCGGGCCAGTCCGGCCCCGATCAACGCGGCACCCAATGTCAGCACATTGGCGTTGTTGTGCTCGCGGCTGTTCCGCGCCGAAGACAAGTCGTAACACAAGGCGGCCCGCACACCGGGAAACTTGTTGGCCGTCATGGCCGAACCAATCCCGGCGCCGTCCACGATCACCCCGAACCGAGCCCGCCCATCGGCCACACGCTGCGCCACTTCCGCGGCAATTCTCGGATAATCCACCGCTTCGGTGCTGTGCGTTCCGCAGTCTTCGACCACGAATCCACGCGAGCGGATATGCTCGGCAAGCTGCTGCTTGAGTTCAAATCCGCCGTGGTCAGCGCCAATAGCTAGGGTTTGCATCAGGCTGGGACCACGAGCTGCGCCGGCCGGGAGATCGCCCAAACTCTCAACTTTCCATACTAAATAGGGCGAATTGGGGTGTCAAACCAGCCGGCGACGTATAGTGAGACAGGGCAAACAGTTAGGCCCACAATCTACCCGATTTTGGCGGCTATGCGAGGGGGTGGGTAGAAGCCGCAGAATGGACCGCGGCCCTCGGGGGCAGTCGGCAGACGCCCTAATACTGAAAGTGCTTGATCATCTCGCCCTTTTCGCCGATATCGGTCAGCGAATCGATGCCGATCGTCAGGTGCACGTCCGACCAGTCGCGCGACACACGGGCGTCGCTCTCGCTGGTCTTCACGCCTTCGGGCGTGAGTGGCTTGTCGGAGACCAAAAGCAGCGCGCCGCGGGCAATCTGGTTCTTATGACCCACCACGAAGATCGTGGCCGTCTCCATGTCGATGCCGATCGGCGTGTATTCCTGGAGCTGTTCGCGAAACTTCAGGTCGTGCTCCCACACCCGTCGGTTCGTCGTGTAGATCACGCCCGTGCGGTACTCGAGCCCCCGCTCCACCAACTTCTGCGAGACGAACTTATGGATCTTGAACGACGGCAACGCCGGCACCAGAGGCGGCAGGTAGTCATCGGAGGTGCCCTCACCGCGGATCGCCCCGATCGGCAGGATGAAATGGCCGATCTCAGTCGCGTGCTTCAACCCGCCGCACTTGCCCAGGAACAGCACCGCCTCCGGGTGATAGGCAGTGAGCAAGTCCATCACCGTGGCCGCATTCGGCGAGCCGATGCCGAAATTGATGATCGTCAGGCCGGCGCTATTCGTGGCCGCCTGCATGGGCCGCGTATCGCCGTAGATGTCGCAATGAAAGCGGTCGGCAAACCGGTCGACGTAATCACGAAAATTCGTGAGCAGCACATATCGGCCAAACTGGTCCAGCGGCATCCCCGTGTAACGGGTCAACCAGTCGGCCGCGATTTCAATTTTAGTAACCAAGTGGGGGCTGGGGGCTAGAGACTGGGGACTTGGGCCTTTGTTAAAAATCGGCTTGATTCAGTTTCCTTTGGAGTGCCTTCAATAGGCTGCGCAGCTTTTTTCCTAAGCGGTCGGCATCGAGTGTCAGATCGTTGGCGGTTTCCTTGCGGGTGAATCCGAGTTCATCCGCCAAATGTATCTGCGTTTCCAGTTCTGCCAACGATCCAAGCGCAATTGATACGAATCGAATATACTCCCGGGTTGAAAGTCGTGCGTGACCGTCGGCTATCTTCGACGGAATCGACACGGCGCATCGCCGTAACTGGCTGGTCAATCCAAATCGCTCTGTATCGGGGAACGAAGCAGTTAACCTGTACACCGACAGCGTTAATTGCACGCCGGCCTTCCAAACGTCTAAGTCTCGATAGCTCGCGATCGCCATGGACGTTGTCCGAATTCCCCAGCCCCCAGTCCCCAGTCCCCAGCCCCCAGTCCCTAATACACTCGTCTCCCCGGATTCGCCTTCCATTCCGCAAACAACTGCCGGCACTCCTCCGGCAGCACCTGCGGCACGAGCTTCAATTTGCTTTGGCCGATCCGCAAGAGCTCGGCGGCCGGCAGTTGCAGCTCGTTGAACCCGGCCGTGTCGGCATCGGCGATCGTCGCCCCGTAGTACACGGTGTCGACCCGCGCCCAATGCAGGGCCGACATGCACATCGGGCACGGTTCGCAGGTTGTGGCTACGATCGCCCCGTCCAGGAAAATATCGCCGACCGCTTTGCACGCCTCGCGGATGGCATTCACTTCGGCATGTGCCGTGATGTCCGTCGTCAGCACCACCGTGTTGTGGGAACACGACAGCACTTTGTTGCCGCGCGCGATGGCGCAGCCAAACGGGCTCTGCCCCGCTTTCATCCCCTGGCGGCATTTGTCGATCGCCAACCGCATCAGTTCGGACGGATCCATGGCATCAAAATCTCAATTCGAGGTCGTAGAACCGGCGGCTACGTGCGTCGTATAGGGGAAGCGGAGCGGGCTCGGCGAGGCACGACGGCCTGACGCGGCACAGTTTCACCACCGACTCGGCAACGTAACCCTTCTGCCCAGTTTACTTTAGGCGGAATTCGAGCGTCCGGCAAGCCGGTCTCACGGCGTCCGCCGGGCCATTCAGACGCCATCATTCCGCCGGAAACCGCCGTTGCGGAGATTTCTCGGCGCCGGGCCGCGTGAAAGGGTGCTGCCAAGCGACTGGGAATATGAGAAACTTTGTACTACGTCTGGGGTTAAGTCAATTGTGACCGCGCCCCGGGAGGGTTCTTGGGTGGCACGTCTTCAGCCTTCGGCGCAGGACGTGGCAATGTTGCGGCGCGCAGGTTCACCACGTGGCCGCACGGTTAACTTGGGAGGTCAAAAGATGAGACGGATACTCTTGAACGCGGTGGTGTTTCTCGCGCTCTGTCCGGCCTTTCTTGCTGGGGGCATGTTACTGGCCCAGCCGGGCGGTGGACAGCGTGGTCCGGGCGGCCCCGGCGGGCCGGGTGGACTTCTCGGCGGCGGCGGGATTCTGAACCTTGTCCAGCGCGACGAAGTTCAGCAAGAACTGCAGCTCATCGACGAACAACGCGATAAGCTCGAAGCCGTTGTCGACGACGCCCGCCAGCGGATCGGCGACGAAATGCGCGACATGTTCAGCCAGATGGGCAACCTCAGTAACGAAGAACGCCAGGCCCGGTTCGAGGATGTCCGCGCCCGGCTCGAAAAGCTCAATAAGGAATCGGAATCTGAATTGAAAAAGGTTCTATTGCCTCACCAATTCGACCGGCTCAAGCAGATCAGCGTCCAACAGCGCGTCCAGCAGCAAGGCGCCAATGCGCTGACCTCGGGCGACCTGGCAGAAGCGCTCGATCTGACCGATGAACAACGCGAAAAACTCGAAAAACGTGCGGCCGAGGTTCAGCAGGAGCTGCAGGACAAGATCGCCCAACTCCGTCTCGAAGCCCGCGACAAAATGCTCGACGTGTTGACGCCCGAACAACGGGCCAAGTTGCAGTCCCTCATGGGCGATTCGTTTGCCTTGCGTGACGGCGGCTTCGGCCCGGGTGGATTCCAAGGCCGCGGCGGACAGGGCGGCTTTTTCGGCGGCGGCCAGCAACAAGGCGACCGCGGCCGCGGCCGACAGCGACAAAACAA
>JBIOWO010000301.1:0-20213 GCA_044868555.1 Lacipirellulaceae bacterium
GCTTGAGGCGAGCCCCCAGACATTCACTCTGGGGGCTCGGCTCGGCCTCGACCCCAGCCACCCGACGCTACGGTTGCTGCGCCCAAGCCGCCAGCGCGCCGGCACCTCTTCTACCTCGTCCTTCCTCGCTATTCGATGACGGCATACCTGGTTATTCGCGAAGGCTCGAAGTGGACCGACGTGTTCCGCCTGGTGGACGGCGAATCGGTGACGATCGGCCGCGCGCCCACCAATGCAATCGTCGTCAAGGACGAGCGCTGCAGCCGGAATCACGCCGAGGTGTTCCAGTCGCAAGGCCAATGGACGCTGCGAGACCTGGACAGCCGCAACGGCACGCTCGTCGACAGCCAGCGAATCCAGGTGGACTATCAGCTCCAGCCGGGCGACATCGTGCGGATCGGCAATTCGCACCTCGCGTTCGTCCACGATCTGTCGCAAGCATTTCCCGATTCGCATTCGGTGCTGCGCACGGTGCAGTCTGTGCAGCAGGACGAATCGGAAGACCTGACGGAACCCGCGACCGACAGCGAAAGCGTGCTGGAGTCGTACGAGCCGACGACGATCACGCATCGACGCGGCCAGAGCCGGTTCCTCGAACCGCCCGAAGAAGAAGACGTCGACGTCTCGCTCCCCAAGGTGGGAAGGGCCGCGACCAACCTGTGCCGCATCGCCTTCGAGCTGGCCAAGGCGCCGGACGTCGTCTCGCTGGCCAACGTCGCGCTCGACGGCCTGTTTGAAGGTACGCAGGTCGACGCCGGCGCCGTGCTGTTGCAAGCCCGCCGGCCAACCGCCAAACAAATGGCCGACAATCTCGAAGTCGTCGCGTCGCGCAGCGATTCGCCCCACCGCTATCACCGCGTCTCGCAATTCCTGTCGTCCACGGTGATGCGCGACGGGCAGGCCGTGCTGGCCCGCAACGTGATGGACGACAGCCAGCTCGGCAGCCGCGACAGCAAGGGTGACATCCTGGCCACCAGCGTCATCTGCGCGCCGATCCGCCGCGACGGCAAAGTGCTCGGCGTGATCCACCTGTATTCGACCGATACGGCGCGGACAACCGATCCCGACGACCTCGAATTCACGCTCGCCGTGGCCGACACCGTAGCCGTGGCGCTCGAAAACCTCAGCCGGCAACAGGAGCTGGCCGAAAATCTCAACCAGATCCGCACCGAGAACGTGCAACTGCGCGAACGATTAGGCGTGCAGAGCGAGATCGTCGGCAGCAGCGACCTCATGAACCAGGTGGCGAGCGAGATCGGCCGCGCCGCGCCAAGCCGGGCCACCGTGCTGATTCGCGGCGAGAGCGGCGTCGGCAAGGAGCTGGTCGCGCGGGCCGTGCACTATTCCAGCCCCCGCAGCAAGGGCCCGTTCGTCTGCTTGAATTGCGCCGCGCTGTCCGAGACGCTCCTCGAGAGCGAGCTGTTCGGGCATGAAAAAGGCGCATTCACCGGCGCGACGGAGCGGAAGATCGGCAAATTCGAAGCGGCCGACAAGGGCACGTTGATGCTCGACGAAATCGGCGAGATGAGCCTCAAGACGCAGGCCAAGTTCCTCCGCGTGCTGGAAGGTCATCCCTTCGAGCGCGTCGGCGGCAGCGAACAAATCAAGGTCGACGTCCGGGCGATCGCCGCCACCAACCGCGATCTGGAAAAGGACGTCGCCGAGGGCACGTTCCGCCGCGACCTGTACTTCCGCCTGCACGTGCTGGAAATCATCGTGCCGGCCCTCCGCAAACGGCCGGAGGACATTCCCGAGCTGGCCGAGTATTTTCTCCAACGCTTCGTGGCCGAGACGGGCAGTAAGATCAAAGGCTACTCGCCGCGGGCGATGGAAGAAATGCTCCGCTACCGCTGGCCGGGAAACGTCCGCGAGCTCAAAAACGTCATCGAGCGGGCGGTCGTGCTGTGCCGCGGTCCGTACATCGACCACGAAGACCTGGTGCTCTCCACGTTGCGAACGGCCGGCGACACCGACTCGAACATCGCTGAGCTGCGATTGAACCGCAACGAGCCACAGTCGCTGGCCGACATCGAGCGGCAACACATTCTCGATACGCTCAACCAGACCGGCTGGAACAAGAGCCGCGCGGCAACCATCCTGGGCATCGAACGCTCGACCCTCGACCGCAAAATCCGCCGATACGAGCTGGTAGAGGAGCGCGCCCAGTAGGTCAGGCTCCGCCTGACAAGTGTCTCCCCACGCACCGCACGCACCTTCCTCGCCGACCCAAAAAGAACAATGCCCTGCCGCTGCAAATCCGCGCTATTATTCGCTTGCGTCTTCGCGCTCCGCTCACCCACGCTCGCCCAATCGCCCCCCAACCCCACCCCGCTCTTCCCCAAAGCCCTCGCCCCAGGCGACACGATCATCATCGTCGCCCCGGCCAAATACTTGGACGAAAAGCGCGTCGCCCTCTGCAAGGCGCGGCTCGAAGCGATGGGATTCAAAGTGCGCATCCCCGCCACGCTGTTCCGCAAGCACGGCTTCCTGGGCGGCACCGATGACGAGCGGGCCCAGGAGATCAACAACGCCTTCGCCGATCCCGAGATTGCCGCGATCTTCCCCGGCACCGGCGGCTACGGCACCACGCGGATCGTCGACAAGCTCGACTACGACGTGATCCGCAACAACCCGAAAGTTCTCGTCGGCTTCTCCGATATCACCGGCCTCCACATCGCTATCAACCAGCGGACGGGCCTCATCACGTTCCACTCGCCGAATCCCGAATTCGGACTCGGCACCGAAAAAGGCCTATCGCCGTTCGCCGCCAAATGGTTCTGGCGCGCACTCTTAGCCAAAAACTACCCTCTCCCGGTCCCGGTGAGGGACCGGGAGAGGGTCATTGAAGCCAGCTCCGATAAACCGCACCAAGGTTACACCATCACCATCAAGCCCGACGAGTACGCCAACGGCGATGAAGCTCGTTTGTACCGCGACGTCCCACGCCCCATCACGCTAGTCGCCGGCAAAGCCCACGGCCGCCTCATCGGCGGCAACCTGTCCGTCCTGCACGCCATGATGGGCACGCCCTACGAAATCCAGACGGAAGGCAGGATCCTCTTCCTCGAAGACGTCGGCGAAGCCCCCTACCGCGTCGACCGCATGCTCAACACGCTCCGCCTGGCCGGCAAATTCGACCACGTCGCCGGCGTGATCCTCGGCGCATTTTCCGCCCGCGACGAAGAAGCCCCCTGGGACACCGACGCCACCGTCGACGACGTCCTCCGCGACTACTTCGCCAAGCTCAACGTGCCCGTGCTGATGCACTTCCCCGTCGGCCACGTCCGCTACAACGCGACACTGCCCGTCGGCACCATGGCCGAATTGGACGCGGGCGAACAAACGCTGCAAATCCTCGAAAACCCAGTGACGTTCTCGCCTACCAATTAACCGATTTTCCTCCCATTTCCGCTACTCATGCCTTGTGTAACGCTCGGCAATCGCCGTTTGCACCTGGCACTGCCACAAGATAGTATTGTTTAATGGCCTTCACGATCATCTTCTCTCCGGAGGCGGTTGATCATTTATCAACCATGCCAAAAGCGGAGCAGGTGATGGTGATCGACGACGTGGAACAGCAACTGACTCACCAGCCAACGCTGCCGACGCGGAAACGGAATGTGCTTCGGCCCAATCCATTGGCCCCTTGGCAACTAAGGCTCGGTGATGTTCGTGTGTTTTATGAAGTGCAAGAACAGCCAACTCCGGTAGTCACCATCAAGGCCGTGGGCAAGAAGATTCACAATGAGGTGTGGATTGGTGGGGAAAGGATAGCGCTATGAAAACTCTTGATCTCTCAGCCGTGGAAGCGCTGGCTCCGCACCTGCAATCGGACACTACGGAGCCGCTTTTCCTCACCAAAGACGGACACACCGTCGGGGCCGTGGTACCGGCGGGCGACGAGGATGTGGAAAGTTTACTGCTCAGCATCAGTGCCCAGTTTCAGGCCATCCTTGAGCGGTCGCAAAAGCGACTCGAAGAGGAAGGCGGTCTCTCCATCGCGCAGGTTCGCGAACGCCTGGGCCTACAGCCGTCAAATTAACACGCTGCAACCAGCCAAAAGTCTCCGCCGTGATCAGCGGCCGGCCGGAAAAAGGGGAGCCGGAAAAAGAGCCGGAAAAAGGGGTCAGAACTGTTTTTCACCGGACGGTAAATCGTTCTGGCCTTTTCCTGACTGGCCCTTATTCCTGACCCCTGGGACACCGACGCCACCGTCGACGACGTCCTCCGCGCTCTCTGCGCCTCGGCGTGAAATTCAACCGCCTTCCCGCCTTGTCAAGATGGCCAATTTGGCCACGCGATTCCTCGCCGCGATTCAGGTAGCCTCAACTGGTTACTTTCTCAAACCCGAGGAGCGCACAAATGTCCGTCATTTCCCCCGCCGTCCCCAATGAAGAATCGACTTCCGGCTTCGAAACTTCCAACGTCGATTTGCTCTGCGCCGGCCACGTTCCGGCCGCCCCCGTCGAATGGCTCTGGCCCAACCGCATCCCTATCGGCAAAGTCACCCTCCTCGTCGGCGACCCCGGCTGCGGCAAAAGTCTCGTCGCCCTCGACATCGCCGCCCGCGTCTCCCGCGGTGCCCCCTGGCCGGACGGCAATCACAATCCGCAATCCGAAATCCAAAATCCGAAATCGTTGATCTCCCCCTCTCCCACTCTCCCCGGCTCCCCCTCCTCCGTCCTCATCCTCTCCGCCCAAGACGACCTCTCCGACACCATCCGCCCCCGCCTCGACGCCGCCAATGCCGACTGCAACCGCGTCTTCATCCTGCCCGCGATCGCTGACCTCCGCCACGACTTCGCTCAGCTCGAAGCCGCGATCGACCGCACTCCCGACTGCCGCCTCATTATCGTCGATCCCATCAACGCCTACGTCGGCCCCAACGATGCCCACTTTCAAACCGTCGTCCGCAAAGTGCTCGCCCCGCTCGCCCGCCTCGCCGCCGATCGACGAATTGCCATCCTCGCCATCGCTCATTTCCGAAAAACAAGCGGCGCCGCCATCTACCGCGCCGCCGGCTCCATGGGCTTGGTCTCCGCCGCCCGCTCCGTCTGGGCCCTCTGCCGCGACCATTCACATCCCAGCCGCCATTTCTTCCTCCCACTCAAAACCAACCTCACCGCCGCCGCTCGCGGCTTAGCGTATTCCATCGAACAAATATCCCCCGGCCACCCTGGCATCCACTGGAAATCCAAACCGGTCGACATCACACCCGAAGTCGCCCTCGCCCCACCGCCCAAGCCCCGCCCCGAACCAGTCACCGAACGCACCGCCGCTCGAAAATGGCTCTGCGAAACCCTCGCCGATGGCCCGCGCCCCGCCAGAGAAGTCCAGATTGAAGGAAAGGAACGCGGATTCCTACCGCGAACACTCCGCCGCGCCTTTCACGAATTGGACGGTCACACTGCCAAGAAGGGATTGCATCGCGGTTGGTGGTGGTCACTAAACGACCAATCGAGCGACGAAGAGGAGCGCGACACCCAAAAAACAGCGGACCCCTTCGAAGGGGTCACGTACGAGAAAGACATCGCCAACCAACGCTGGCACGAGGATCGGGGCAACTACCGCCCACCCGAGTTCAAATTTCCCCCGCCATTCGAAATCCCGCTGGTCCCGAATGACGACCAGAAACTCATGGAGACGATCTTAGACAACGCACGAAGGGATCAGCAGAGAATCGACGACTTCCTTCAATCGGTCGCAAGGGAGCGCACTAGCCCTCCCGCGCTCGAATCATCATGAACCACGAACCCGCCGCTTGCGGTTTAGCTTTCGTCGCCCGCCCGCAGCCAAGGCGTAATCGTCGGCTCGGAGGGACACAGCTCGTCATCACGGAAGTAGAGCGCGATTTCGCGCTGCGCCGCGTCAGGACCGTCCGAACTATGCACCAGATTCATTTGCCGGCTCGAGCTGAAGTCGCCGCGAATCGTGCCCGGCGCCGCCTTGAGGCCGCTCGTGGCGCCGAGCATTTCCCGCACCACGCGGATCGCCTCCAACCCCTCAACCACCGCCGCCACAATCGGCCCGCCCGTGATGAAACCTTCCAGCGCCGGATACCACGCCTTGTTCACGTGCTCGGCATAGTGCTGCTTCGCCAGCGCGGGCGTCACGCGCATCATTTTCATGGCAATGATGTTGAGTCCCTTGTCCTCAAATCGCGCGATCACGCGGCCCATCAGCCGCCGCTGCACACAATCGGGTTTCAGAAGAATCAAAGTACGTTCCATATCGGTGATATCCGTGCAATCTGTGGTCCACCATCGAAAGCTTCCATTGCAAATCGCAGACTGCAAATTGTCAATTGCAAATTGCGGAAACGTGCATCAGGCTGCTACCTTAGTCGCATGGCAATCCTCGGTGCACACGAATCGATTGCGGGCGGCTACTACAAAGCCGTTGAAATCGCCCGCCGCGTTGGCTGCGACTGTGTTCAGGTTTTCACGAAGAACAACAACCAGTGGCGGGCCAAGGAGCTGACGGATGAAGATGTGGCCCGCTTTCAGGCGGCGCTCAAGGAGCTGAAAATTTCGCATCCGCTCGCGCACGACTCGTATCTCATCAATCTGGCCAGCCCGGATAAGGTGCTGTGGAAGAAATCGGTCGATGCGTTTGTCGTCGAGCTGATGCGTGCCGATCGGCTCGGCATTCCATACGTGGTGACGCACCCCGGCGCGTATACCACCAGCAGCGAGCAGGCCGGTATCGCCGCCGTCGTGCGGGCACTCGACGAAGTGCATCGGCAGACGCGCGGAATCAAATCGCAATGCTTGTTGGAGTGCACGGCCGGCCAGGGTTCATGCCTCGGCCGCACTTTCGAGCAACTGGCGGCGATGATCGACGGAGTCAAGAACCCCGATCGGCTCGGCGTGTGCATCGACACGTGCCACTTATTCGCGGCCGGCTATCCACTCGGCACCGAGAAAGAATACAAGGCCACGATGCGCTCGCTCGACACGACGGTCGGCTTGAAGCTGGTGCGGGCGTTTCATCTGAACGACAGCGCGAAGCCGCTCGGCTCGCGAGTCGACCGCCATGCACACATCGGCCGCGGCCTGATGGGCAAGGAGCCGTTTCGCTTCCTCCTCAACGACCGCCGCTTCAAAAAAATCCCGATGTACCTGGAAACACCAAAAGGAATGGAGAAAGGAAAAGACCTGGACACAATCAACCTGCGTGTCTTGCGGGGCCTGATTAATTAGCCACAGGGTACACGGAGGACACAGAGAAGATAAACATTTTTTGAACAGGAGATATCAGAGGAAGCAGAGATCGAACGAACGTAGGAGTCGGACGTCCGAATTCTCTGTTACCTCCGTTACCTCCTGTTCAATTCCTTCTTCTCCGTGTCCTCTGAGTCCTCCGTGGTGAAATTCACGGTCGGATGTTCGGAATGTCACGACCATGCGGATCTTGCTGAGCATCTTCGACGGCTTTTTGCAACTCGTCGCGGAGCGGCTGGTGAGTGAAATGTTCGAGCCGATCGGCGGGCGCGTGCACGTGGTCGGCGGGCAGGCCGAGGTGCTTCACCAGATACGCCTCCCACAAACGGTGGCCGCGCACCAGACGGGCAGCGCGCCAGCGGCCGTCGTCGGTCATGTGCAGGCGGTCGTCGCGAATTTCGACGCGCCCGCGGCGGCGGAGCATCGCCAGCGCCCAGCGGGCCAGCCAGCCACCGCCCACTGCGGCCACGGCCTCGCCAGGCTGCATCCGCTTGCTGGGATCGATTTCCTCAACGCGGTAGAGCATCAACAGCAAATCCTCGCGCAAAATTCGCAGCGCCGTCTGCAGATTGCGAATGAGCTTGCTGACGATGCCGTATTGTGGGGAGAGGAATACAGCCAATGCGTACATCCCGCCGGCGACAACCGCCATCGCGCCGGCCGGGGCCACATTCCACACCGCCGCGCTCGACAGCCAGTAGCCCAGCACGGCCGACACGACCGCCAGCACACACGCCACAACGACCATCGTGCCGAGCCGATCGCACAACAGGTGCGCGGTGGCGGGCGGAACGATCAGCATGGCGACGACCAGGATCGAGCCGACCGCCTCGAACGACGCGGCGGCCGTCACCGCCACCACCGCCATCAACAAGTAGTGCATCACCGTGGCCGAGTAGCCCATGGCGGTCGACAGGGCCGGATCGAACGAGCTGAGCTTGAGCTCCTTCCACAACAGCGTGATCACGAGCAGATTCAAGAGCACGACCGGACCCACCGTGAGAATCTGCCGTGGCAATTCCCAGCCCTGAAACGTGAAGGTATCGAGCGCGCCCGCGGCCAACATACCCTCGAAGACGCATTGCACGTCGAAGTGGAGCTTGGATGCGTAGAACTTCAGCAACACGACGCCCAGGGCAAACAGCGAAGTGAAGGCCACGCCCATGCTGGCGTCGGTGGGCACGCGGCCGAATTGGTGGAGCGTTTGCGTGAGAAACGTCGTCACCAGCGCGGCCGCCGCCGCGCCGAGAAACATCCACAGGATGTTCGTGCTGCCGGAAAGCACAAAGGCGATTACCAAACCGGGCAGCACGGCATGGGAAATGGCGTCGCCCATCAGGCTCATCCGCCGCAGCACGAGGTAGCAACCCACCAGCGCGCAGGCAACGTTCGTCAGCGCGCCGACGAGGATGATCCGCCATGTCACCGGCGAAGCAAGCATGTCGGACCAGGTGGTTTGGGCGAGGATAAGATTCATGTTCAGCATACGGGTGGCTGGGGTCGAGCGTCAGCGAGCCCCCAGTTTGAACCCACTGGGGGCTCGGCTGGGCCTCGACCCCAGGCACCCAAATCGAAACCTGTGTCACAGCATCTCATGGGGCGATTCGGGGACGGTTTGCTGGATGGCGGGCAGCCGGCCGGTCGCGGCCAGACGGTCTTCCAGCTCGCGGATCAGCGGCGTGGGCAACATGTGTTCAACGTCGTCGGCGTCGCGATCGACGTGATCGCGGGCGATGCCGGCGCTTTCGACCAGGAACAACTCCCACAGGCGATGCGTGCGGGTGACTTCGGCCGCGGCGGTCAGCCCGGCCGGCGTGAGACGCACCGACTTGTCCTTCAACTCGATCAGACCTTGCGATTGCAGGCGGCGGAGCCACCAGTCGACCATCCAACCGGTCCAGCCCCGGTGAGCAACGAGCTCGGCTTCGGCAATTTTCGGCCGGTTGGGCAAGGTTGGTTCGCTCAACTCGTACAGCGCGCGGAGCAAATGCTCGCGGACGATCCGCCGCTGCAGCCGCAGTTCGGCCAACGCGCGGGCCACAACGCCTTGTTGCGGGGCGAACAGCAGCGAGAGAAAAAATATCGTCGCGGCCGCGAGCACAATCAGCGGCCCGGGCGGCAACTCGCCCCCGCCCGCCCACTGCAGGTGGAGCACCGATTGTGGCAGCGACGAGGCGAAGAACGTGCCCAGCACGCCCGCTGCCGCGCCGAACACGGCCGCGATCCACAGCATCCGCTGCAGGCGAATCGTCCAGAAACGGGCGGCCGCGCCGGGCAGGATCACCAGCGCGGCCATCAGGATCACGCCGCAAATCGGCAGGCCGACGATCGTCACGACGGCCAGCGTACCCATCATTGTCAAATCCAGGGCGAGCGTCGGCCAGCCTTGCGCGGTGGCGAAATCCTGGTCGAACGACAGCAATTGGAATTCCTTGTACAAGAAGCCGACGATCAACAGGCACACGAGTGCGGTGACGGCAATGATCTGGATGTCGCGCCGGCTCGTGCCGGCCACCTCGCCAAACAGGTACTTATCCAGGCCGGCCTTGTTGCCGCTGGTCTGGTTGTTCTGAATGATCGTCAACAGCACCATGCCGGCGCCGAAAAACGTGCTCAGAACGATGCCGATCGCCGCGTCCTCCTTCGTGCGTGTCCAGCGGCAGACGAGCGTCACGATGCCAATGCCTAACAAACCGGTGACCAATGCGCCGATGGACAGCCCCAGAAAATTGCGGCTGCCCATGACGAGGAAGGCGATGCAGATGCCCGGCAGCGCTGCGTGCGAGAGCATGTCGCCCACCAGCGCCCGCCGGCGGAGCACCGCGAACGAGCCGATCACGCCCGCCGTGGCGCCCAACAGCGCCGTGCCGAGCATGACGTTGCCAGTAACCGACGAGCCGATAAACATATGCCGCGCCGCATCATCGAATGGGTTCTCGTTGCCGCACCGCTTCGGCCGCCTCGTCGAGAATGGTGAGCCGGCCGCCGTAGGTCTCGTGCAAGTTCTGAGTCGTGAATGTCGTGTCCGTCGGTCCGCACGCGACCAGGCGCAGGTTGAGCAGGATCACGTAATCGAAATAGCTGCGGACGGTCTGCAAGTCGTGATGCACGACAAACACGGTTTTACCGGCCGCGCGCAAGGATTGCAGCAGGCTGATGATCGCCGCTTCCGTGGCCGCGTCGACGCCGGAAAACGGCTCATCCATGAAATAGACGCGGGCTTCCTGGGCCAGGGCGCGGGCCAGGAACACGCGCTGCTGTTGGCCGCCGGAAAGCTGGCGAATCTGGCGATTGGCGAAGTCGCTCATGCCCACTTCGGCCAGGCACCGCGCGGCGATGACGTTCTCGGCCCGGCCCGGGCGCCGGAACCAGCCCAGCCGGCCGTACGTGCCCATCAGCACCACGTCGCGGACCGTCACCGGAAAATCCCAATCGACCGATTCCCGCTGCGGCACGTAGCCGACCATCGCCCGCTGCTCCCAGTACGGCCGGCCGTAGATTTCGACCTTCCCACTGGCCAGCGGCAGCAGGCCCAGTGCGGCCTTGATGAGCGTCGTCTTGCCCGCGCCGTTCGGGCCGACGATGCCGACCAGCTTGCCCTCGGGTACGACGAGATCGACGTCCCACAGCACCGGCTTGCGGTGGTAGGCCACGGTCATGTCGTGAATTTCGAGCGCGGGAGGCGATCCGTTGGACGACTTTGACGAGCTTGGTGCGACCATTCTTGCCCCAATTCATTCGTGCGCTTTATTTCAGCGCCGAGACGATCGTATCGACGTTGGCTTTGATCATGCCGAGGTAGTTGTCGGCGCCGGAGCCTTCCTCGCCGAGCGCGTCGGCGTACAGCTCGCCGCCAATTTTTACCTCATGCCCTTTTTCGCGGCACGGCACGACGAGCGCGTTGATGATCTGCGGCGCCACCGCCGATTCCACGAACACCGCCTTGATCTTGTGCTCGACGAGGTAGTTGATCACTTCGTCCATCCGGCCGATCGACACTTCCTCTTCCGTGCTCACTCCCTTGAGCGCCATGGGCGTCAAGTCGTAGGCCTGGCAGAAGTAGCCGAACGCATCGTGGGCGGTCACCAGCACGCGCTCCGCTTTCGGGATCGTCCCGAGTTGTTCGCGGCAATATTTGTCCGCATCCGCAATCTGGGCCAGGTACGCCGCGCCGTTGCGGGCGTAGTCGTCGCGATGGGCCGGGTCGAATTCGCTCAGCACCCCGATCACGTACTTCACACACTCGGCCCACATCACCGGATGATGCCAGACGTGTGGATCGTAATAGCCGTGGAACTCGGGAGGCGTGCGGAGCCGCGGGTCCGCAGCCTCGACCAGCGAGTGGGTCACGGCAAAGGTCGGCTTGCGCGCGGCGAGTTTTTCGAACAGGTCGGCCATGCGGCCTTCCAAGTGCAGGCCGTTGTAGAAAATCATGTCGGCCGCGGACAGCCGCTCGATGTCCGCAGGCACAGCGCGGTAAAGATGCGGATCGACCCCGGGTCCCATCAGGCCGGTCACCTGCACATGGTCGCCGCCAACGTTCTTGAGGATGTCCGTGACGG
Source organism: Lacipirellulaceae bacterium (assembly GCA_044868555.1). Lineage (GTDB taxonomy): Bacteria > Planctomycetota > Planctomycetia > Pirellulales > Lacipirellulaceae > JABDGM01. Next base: position 11,786 of record JBIOWO010000301.1, read on the forward strand.
GGCCCGTCGTGGTCACCACGCGGATCGGGTGGTCGCCGGAAAATGTTTTGGGGGCGGTCGGCGCGTTGGCGGCCGTGTCCAGGCCGCAGCCGGCAATCGCCAGTGGCAGCAACAGTGCGGCAGTGCAGGCCAACACAATTCGTCGTCGTAACATTGGAATATGCCTATGGTTAGTGATCATGAAGATTCAACGGCCAAACTGCCCGGGGCGCTCGCGAACGCCGCCGCGGCCCGAGTTTTTGACTCATCAAAATTTTCGCAGGTGCCGGTCCTGATGTCAAGATTGACGTGGTCGGCGCGGGCCCGGCCGTTCCCCGCGCCGGTTCCGCGAAGGGATGGAAACTTGAGGCGGACGCGGCTGGTCGATGGCCACCGCTGCGCGACACCCGCCCGAGTTGTTCTCTGTCGACGGCCCGGCGGCCGCGCCGCTTGGCGCAGTTTTAACGCCCCATGCGTCACCGTCCGGTTCGCCCTAAGTCATTGTCGCGCCTCAAGATATTTGACCACTCTGTGGCCACGCGGTACATTCTAAGGGACCGTCGGTAAGCACGCCCGGTGTTCTCGTGCGAGTGTCGGAAATCGATGAGCGTCAGCTACTACAAACGCTTCCGCATGGAAATCGACCTGCGCGGCCGACGGCTCGATTCGGCTCCGCTTCCGCCCGGTTATCGGCTTGTCGCTTGGGCGCCCGATCGGCTCGGCATTCACGCGGAAACGAAGTATCACAGCTTCCGCCACGAAATCGACGCCGACGTGTTCAACTGCCTCGCCGATCTCGACGGCTGCCACCGCTTGATGCAAGAGATCAGCCTCAAAGATGGTTTCCTGCCGGAGGCGACGTGGCTGGTGGCGTACTTGGCGGATGGCGAAATGGAGTACTGCGGCACGATCCAGGGCATCCGCGCAACGAGCAAGTACGGCGGCATTCAGAACGTCGGCATCACGCCGGCGCATCGCGGACGCGGCGTCGGCTCGGCCCTGTTGACGGCCGCGCTGCGGGGATTTCAGCAAGTCGGCCTGCCGCGAGCCTATCTCGAAGTGACCGCGCAAAACGAGCGGGCAGTGCGCCTGTACAAGCGGCTGGGCTTCCAGCGCACCAAGACGCTGTTCAAGGCCGTCGAGCTGGCCTATTCATGACGCCGTTTGGGGGCGACCTGCAACGCATTTGCTCCGTCCGCCCAATCTGCCTTGGTTTGATGCTGCGGGCTTGGCGGGCCTACAATATACTGGGGCACGGTTTTGCTGAAGCGGCTTCGCGTTGGGCCAAATGATCCGTATATTCTTTTTCGGTCATTTCATATGTACCGAATTGCGTCGACGCAGGAAGCTTTCGATGACCTTGCCTCGCTGAGTAAGTACGATCAAGTTCGCGTTGTCAACACGTTGGAGAGTCAATTGGAATATGAACCTACAACTGAAACGCGAAATCGGAAGCGACTGCGACCGAACAAACTGGCGGAGTGGGTGCTGCGCGTTGACAAATTTCGCGTTTTCTACGATGTCTTTCCCGACGATGAGCTCGTCAAGGTAATCGCGATTGGTGTTAAGGACAAAAACGACTTGTACATTCACGGCGAGAGATATGAACTATGAAAACTATCGACCTCACCCAAACGTCTGTCGACATCGGGCATTTGCTCGAACAGGCGCGGCAGGACGACTTGGTGGTTCGGCTTGCCGATGGTAGCGAGTTTCTATTGGTCGCACTGGACGAAATGGATCAAGAAGTCGCCAAGAGCAGGAACAATCCTCGCCTCATGGCCCTGCTTGAGGCCCGCGCTGCGCAAACTGCGACAGTCCCTCTGGACGAAGTAAGACGCCGTTTGCAATTGTAGGTAGCGAGCTGCCTGCAGTTGGCCGGTATTCCCTTGCGCAATGGGCGCGAGGGACGACGAGCTAAAATATTTGGTAGTATTTGCGCGTGTCCGCTGAAATTCTCTCTCACACACTTTCGAACGGCCTGGTGCTGATCGGCGAGCCGACGCGGTCCATGGAGTCGGCGGCGTTTACGTTCCTGCTGCCGGGCGGGTGTGCGTACGATCCGCCGGGGCGGGCTGGGCTGGCGGCGCTCACCGGCGAGATGATGCAGCGCGGGGCCGGCTCGCGCGACAGCCGGGCGTGGATTTCGGAGTTGGAAAACCTGGGCGTGGAGCGGGGCGAATCGGTCGGCGTGGCGCAGGCGACGTTTTCCGGCGCCACGCTGCGCGACAACTTGCCCGCCGCGCTCGAGCTGTTCGCTGATCTCTTGCGCCGGCCCCATTTGCCGGCCGACCAGTTTGAAATGGCGCGCAGCACGTGCCTGCAAGAATTGCGGGCGATCGATGATGAGCCCAGTCACAAACTGATGATCGAGCTGCGTCGCCGCCGTTACCCGGACCCGTGGGGACGCTCGAACCACGGCGATGAGCCGTCGCTGCGGGCGGCGACAATCGACGACGTCCGCCACTTTCACGCGCGGCACTATCGGCCGGGCGGCACGATCCTGGCTGTGGCCGGCAACATCGACTGGCCGCGGGTGTGCGACCGCGTCGAGCAATTGTTCGGCGACTGGGACGCGAGCGACGACGCCGAGCCGATCGGCACGCGCTCGTCACCGAACGGCAATTACATTCGGTTTGAGTCGACTCAGTCGCACATTGGCATCGCGTACCCGACCATTCCGTACAAGCATCCGGACTATTTTCAGGCCTGGGCGGCGGTCGGTGTGCTGTCGAGCGGTTCCAGCTCGCGGCTGTTCACGGAAGTTCGCGAGCGGCGGGGGCTGTGCTACACCGTGTACGCGACATTGCACACGCAGCGCGACCGGGCCAGCGTGCTGTGCTACGCCGGCACGTCGGCCGAGCGGGCGCAGGAGACGCTCGACGTGACGGTCGACGAGCTGGCGCGGCTCGGCAAGGGGATTCAGCAGAATGAGCTGGATCGACTCAAGGCGCGGATCAAGAGCTCGCTCATCATGCAGCAAGAATCCACGAGCGCCCGCAGTGGTGCGATTGCCCGCGACTGGTATCACTTGGGCCGGGCGCGGACGCTGGACGAAGTGGGCCGGTTGGTCGATGCGCTCTCGGCCGAGACGATCAACGCGTACTTGAAGTCGAACCCGCCACGCGATTTGCTGGTCGTGACACTGGGGCCGGAGCCGCTGCAGGTTCCGGCGGGCGTATAGAATAAATAGCCGACCCATTTTGGGTCGGTTGGCGGCGTGTCAAGCGCTTTGCGATTGGAATGAATCAGCAGAAGCCGGCCAAGATGGCCGGGCTATGTTTCCGGCCAAGATGGCCGGGCTATGTTTTTTGTGGGAGGTGTCCGTTGGAATTTCATCAGCATCGCCTGCCGAATGGCTTGGAGGTCGTGGCCGAGACGAATGACGATGCGCATTCGATGGGCGTCGCGTTCATGGTCCGCACCGGCTCGCGCGATGAGTCGGGCGACCTGGCCGGGGTGAGCCACTTCTTGGAACACATGTGCTTCAAAGGGACGCCACGGCGGAGCGCAGATGATGTGAACCGCGAGTTCGACGAGATCGGCGCGCACTACAACGCGTTCACCAGCGAGGAGTGCACGGCCTATTACGCATCGGTGCTGCCCGAGTACCAGGAGGGGTGCGTCGACCTGCTGTCCGACATTTTGCGGCCCAGCCTGCGGCCCGACGACTTCAACCTGGAGAAGAAAGTCATCCTGGAAGAGATTCAGATGTATCTCGACCAGCCGCCATTCGGCATGGACGACCGCATCAAGGAATTGCACCTGAGCGGCCACCCGTTGGCCAAGAGCGTGCTGGGCACGTCGGAGAGCATCACCGTGCTGACGCCGGAGCAGATGCGCGGCTACTTCACGCAGCGTTACGCGGCAGACAACGTGTTCGTGGCGGCGGCGGGGAAGGTCGACTTCGATGCGCTGGTGGAACAAGTGGCCGGTCGCTGCGGCGATTGGCAACCGCAGGGCGCCCGCCGGGAGACGCCGCGGGCCGCGTCGCGGACGCGCTTCGAGGTGGTCCACCGGCCGAGCGCGACGCAGCAGTACGTGCTGCAACTGGCCGACGCGCCCGCGTCCGAAGATGCCGATCGCTACGCCGCCAAGCTGTTGGCTACGATCGTCGGCGATGACACGGGCAGCCGAATGTTCTGGGAGCTGACGGATACGGGCCTGGCGGAGAGCGCGAACCTGGGTCACTACGAATACCTGGGCGTCGGCATGTATTACACGTGGCTCGCCTGCGAGCCGGATCTCGTCGAGGAAAACCTGCAGCGGCTGCACGCGATTTATCGCGACGCGGACGCGGCCGGAATCACGGCGGAGGAACTGCAGCAGGCCAAGAACAAGGTCAAGGCGCGGGTCGTGTTGGGGAGCGAGCGGCCGCAAAATCGGCTGTTCAACGTGGGCGGCAATTGGCTGCAGCGGCGCGAGTATCGGTCCGTGGCCGACGATCTGGCGTCGCTCGACGCGGTGACGGTGGACGATGTATGGGGCGTGCTGCGGAAGTATCCATTTTCGCGTTACTCGACGATCACGGTCGGGCCGTGCAAAGATGTGCGCCAACCGGAGTAGCTAAACGTTTGACATGGACAAGCTTGGCGTGATTCTGGTTGACCATGGTTCGCGGCGCGAGGAGAGCAACGCACTGCTCTCGGACGTGGTGCGGCAATTTGCGGAGCTGAGCGGGCAACCAATTGTTGAGCCGGCGCACATGGAATTGGCCGAGCCGTCGATCGCGACTGCTTTCGGCCGATGTGTCGAGCGGGGGGCCACGACGGTTGTCGTGTACCCGTACTTTCTATTGCCGGGCCGGCATTGGGATGAGGACATCCCTCGCCTGGCGGCGGCCGCGGCGCGCCAGCATCCGAGCGTCCGCTATCTGGTCACGGCGCCGTTCGGGTTGCACCCGCTGATGGCGGAGATCATCGAGCAGCGAATTGAGCACTGCCTGGCCCACGCGCGGGGCGAGGCCGATGAATGCGAGCTGTGTGCTGGCACTGATCGCTGCCAGCTACGGACCGGCACAGGACTCTAGCAGTTTTGCGGGCGAGTTGGATTGCGCAAGTCGGAGTGGTCGATAAGATGCGATGGACCACCGAACTTGTTTTCCAGGGAAGGAAACCGCCATGCATCGCTCATTGCCCGCCGCAATGCTCGTCTTGTTTTCCGCCGTCGGACTCACGGCCGTTCGTCAGGCCCAGGCCAGCACTCCGTTCGTGCCGGGCACGGGCGACTTTCTGAAGGACTGTTGCGACGACTTCGAAGACCCGGCTTGGAGCTACAAGTATTACCTGCCCAAGAGCAGTCACGAACAGGATGAGCAGCAGCGCGGACCGGGCGGCCGGTCGGGCAACGGCCTGTGGCACGAAGGAGCGAAGCGCGGCACGCCCGACCTGGTGAAGCGCGTCGCCACGCCGCCGGGCGGCATCGAAGGCAGCGCCGGCGCGCTGTTATTTGCCACGAAGTACTCCGGCATTCCCGGCAAGATCACCAACGAGCAACAGCAGGACGACCTGTTGATGTTGTTCGACCGCAAGCTGGGCCGGTCGATTTCGATGAACTGGCAGCCGAGCTGCACGGTTCGCGTTTACCTGCCGCCGTTCGAGGAGTGGGAGAATCGGACTGGTCCGTCGTTCGGAATGCGGGCCGATTGCTGGGGCCGCAACCCGGACGGCACGTCGGAGGAATATTGGCCCGGCATGTTCTTTCTGTTTCAACATGCGAACGGCCGCAAAATCAAAGAAGATAGCGTCAAGCTGACGGTTCGCTCCGGCGTGCGGGGGAACGATCTCCGCGAGAAGGACATCACCGAGCCGGGCTGGTGGACGCTCGGCATGTCGTTCGGCGCCGACGGCCAGATTCATTACTACGCCAGCGAAGGCGTCGACGACCTGACGTCGGCCGACTACATCACTTCGCAGTATCCCTACGGCATGAAGTGCCAGTCGTTCAAGAACTTCTTCTTCAACGTGGCCAACTGGGACAACGGTCGGAACTGGTCGACGCAATGGGTGATCGACGATCCGAAGATTTTTGTGATCCCGCCGGAAGGCCAGACGGTGGCGAATCTATATCGCGTCAAAGCGAAACCGCAAGCGAAGCGCCAGGTCACGCGGCAACAGCCGCAGCAGAATCGGCGGGCGCCGAGCAACCAGCAGCCGAATAACCGTTCGGCATCGACTTCGCGCGGCGCAGCACAGCGTTAGAATGCGGCGATGGCCGCATCGCGCTGGGAATTCTGGATCGACGTCGGTGGAACGTTTACCGACTGTCTGGCGAAGTGTCCGGACGGATCGCTGCGTCGGCACAAGCTGCTGAGCTCCGGCGTCACCAAGGGCCGCGTGGGCGCCGGTTCGTCGCGCGACGCGATCGTCGACCCGCAGCGGCGCGGCGATCCGCCCGGTTTCTGGGTCGGTTGGCAGCTTTCGGTGGTCGACGAAGCGGGCCAGGCGATCGATTCGTGCGCGGTGACAGGATTCGACGCGTCAACCGGCCGCTTGCGTCTTCGCGGCCTCACTCACTCCCCTGCCCCGCACACGGCCTACGAATTGAGCTGCGGCGAGGAAGCGCCGGTCGTCGGCATCCGCTACCTGCTTCGCCTGCCGCTTTCAGAGCCAGTGCCACCCATCGCTTTGCGGCTCGGCACGACGCGCGGCACCAACGCACTCATCACCCGCGGCGGAGCGCGGACGGCGCTCGTGACCACGCGCGGCTTCGGCGACGTGCTGGAAATCGGCTACCAGGCGCGGCCGCGCTTGTTCGACCTCACCGTTCGCAAGCCGCCGCCGCTCACGGCCGCGGTGGTCGAGGTCGACGAGCGAGTTACCCACGACGGCCGGGTGCTGGCAGCGCCGGTCGACGCGGCGCTGCGGCAGCAATTGCAGGCGCTCGCCGACGCCCGCATCGAGTCGCTGGCGATCTGTTTGCTGCACGCGGATCGCCACGGCGAACATGAGCGACTGATTGCGCGCGTGGCCCAAGCAGTGGGCTTCCGCGAGATTAGCTGCTCCAGCACCGTCGCGCCGCTGCCGAAATTGGTCGCCCGGGCCGATACGACCGTCGTCGATGCGTATTTGAATCCCGTGCTGCGCGATTACGTGGAGCGGCTGCGGGTGGCGTTGCCGGGGAGCCAGGTGCGATTGTTGACGTCGGCCGGCGGCTTGGTCGCGGCAGAGAACTTCTGCGGCAAGGACAGCATACTGTCCGGACCGGCGGGCGGGGTGGTCGGTTTTTCGCGCGTGGCCCAGGCGGCCGGGTTCGAGCGGGCGATCGGCTTCGACATGGGCGGCACAAGCACGGACGTGTCGCGGTTCGACGGCCGCTTCGAACTGGAATACGAAACTCAAAAAGCGGGCGTGCGACTGGTGGCGCCGACGATGGCGATCGAAACGGTGGCAGCCGGCGGCGGCTCGATCTGCCGGTTCGACGGCGTGAAACTGGTCGTCGGGCCGGAAAGCGCGGGGGCCGATCCGGGACCGGCATGCTATGGACGCGGCGGGCCGCTCACCGTGACGGACTGCAATTTTTTCCTGGGGCGGATTGTGGCGGAGCGGTTTCCGTTTCCGCTGGATCGGGAGGCGACAAAGCGGAGGCTGGCGCAACTGGCTTCAGACGTGGCCGGTCCGTCGGGGAAGCGGATGTCGTTGGAGGAGCTGGCGGCGGGGTTGGTGCGGATTGCGAACGCCAACATGGCGGCGGCGATTCGACAGGTGACGATCGCCAAAGGGGCCGATCCGGCCGACTACGTGCTGGTGGCCTTTGGCGGGGCGGCGCCGCAACATGCGTGTGCCGTGGCCCGCGAACTCGGAATCGGCCGCGTGCTGAATCATCCGCAGGGCGGTGTGCTCAGCGCGCTGGGCATTGGGCTGGCCGATGTGACGCGGCATCGGTCGTGCGGTATCGAGCGGCCGCTGGACGATGACGCGCTGGAATTTGTGCGGAGGCAACTGGATTCGCTCGAGCGTGAGGCAGCAGACGAAATTGTCGCCGAGGGCGTGCCAAGGGGCCAGATCACGGCGGCCCGGTCGCTCGATTTGCGTTACCGGGGCGTCGACGCGTGTCTCACGATCGCCTGGCCGGAGGACGGCGACTTTGCCGGCGCTTTTGCGGCGGCCCATCGGCGGCGGTACGGTTACACGCACGACGATCGGCCGCTGGAGATTGCGGCGGCGCGCGTGGAAGTGGTCGGCCGTGTGGCCGGCGCCTTGCCTCGGAGCGAGCGGCGGCCCGGGCAAAGACCGACGGCAACGAACACCGTCGTTGTTTATTTCGAGGGTGGGCGGATCGCCGCTGCACGATTTGAGCGCGCGGAATTGGCGCCGGGAGATGCGATCGTTGGTCCGGCGATTGTGACCGAAGACATTTCGACGACGGTAATTGATCCCGGTTGGCGGGCGGACGTGCTGAGCGGTGGTGGGTTATTGCTGACGGACCGAGCCACGGGTGCCTGGGGTGG
>JBIOWO010000302.1:0-18843 GCA_044868555.1 Lacipirellulaceae bacterium
GGACGGACAAAGTTGGATCGCCGTGCCGCAAGGCTCGGCTAACTTACCAGATTGATATTGAGAAACCCGGCGTGAGGGCTAGCCACCTCACGACCGGGTTTTTTATTTGTGCCCAGGCTCCGATTCTAGGATTTCGCCAATGTTAAAAGGGAAAACTCTTGACACGCGAAGTTGGGAGAGGCAAGATTGTACCTTCGTCGTTAGTCGGCTGTTTGGTGCGATTCAGAGCATCCAGAAAGTCCCTAATGAGAGTTTACCAAAGCCCAGAAACTACACTCGATCCGGAATTGAGATGCATTGTTTCGGCGGCGTGTTCGCTTATAGCTTTTCTTGCAGTTTTCGGCAGCAGCGTGATTGCTGCGACGATTGACTGGGGATCGCCGACAAATATCTCGGGCGATAGCGACGTGAGCACGAATGGCACGCTGTTGAGCGCCGTAAACCCTGGTCTATACGGCCCCATAGGCCAGGCGACAACGGTCAATGGGGTGAACTTTGTCGCCTGGGCCCCGGGCGGCAGTGGTGCGCCGACGGATCCGACGGGTGTGTTCACGCTGACTCCTGCCCCCGGCTTCGGCGTATTTACTACAAGTGGACTGGGCTCCGCTTCCGCTCCGTTTTCCGCTCTATCGTCGGCCTATCGTGTGCTGCTTGATGGATCCGATTATTCAAGCAACTCGGGCCAAACGCAATTCAACGGATCGATCACGATGACGATCAACGGCCTGGCCGTCGGAAATATGTACGAGTTCCAATGTTGGTCCAACGACTCGCGTCCATTTAGCACGGGCCCGCTAATGGCGTCGGCGGGTGGCGCCAGCGTGTTACTCGATCCAAATACGACTGATTCCGCAGGCGGACTCGGACAATATGTAATTGGCACATTCGTTGCAGACGCTCCCACGCAGGATATTCTATTTACCACGACCGGTAATGCAGTCGGACACTCCGGCTATCAATTGCGACTACTTACCCCGATATCCGGCGACTACAACGACGACGATGTCGTCGACGCGCGGGACTACGTCCTGTGGCGTAAGTTCAACATCCACGGCGCCCGGGGCTACCCGGATTGGAAGGCCCGCTTCGGCGAAACGCCGAGTACTTGCGGCAGCGCTTTTGCGCCAGCGGTTTCGGAGCCGACGTTGTGTTCGCTGCTCCCAATTGCGACCATCTTCTTGATGCTGATGCCGCCCAGAAAACGCGGCCCAGTTCGGATTGCTGGCGCAAGCGCGCCTGCATGAAGCCCCCTTCTGTCCAGCAAACACAGCCGCTAGTAATCGCGCGATCGGCATCCCGCGGTGAAGTGTGCTGATGAGCCTTGTGCACACCAGAATGGCCGAAAGCTGACAGCCGACAGCCTCGCAAAGCGAGCTTACCAGCTTGACATCGGGAAACCCGGCATGAGCGTTAGCTACCTCACGGCCTGGGGTCTTTATTGCGCGGCGCCACGTTCCGAAGCGTGGCAACCTACTCGGGAATATCGTCGATGACTGCAAAAAGTGCCGCCACGTCGATGCCGAAACCAGGCAGCAAGACGGAAATGGCTTGCGCGCCGGCGGAAAACTCGCCGTGGACGGCGTACCGCCCATTCTGCAAACAATGGACGATAACCACGCGCCGTTCGGGATCGACGATCCAATATTCCGCTATCTTAGCTTCCGCGTAGTCAGCCCGTTTCTGTTCATAATCGCGCTGGCGATCTTTTGGGTCGTCGCTGACGACTTCCATTGCGAGGTCGGCGCCGTCCCAGACCCGATTATGACGAGCGTGGAAATGATTCTTGTGCAGAAAAATGACATCGGGCAAGCGAATTCTCCGAGGGCGAACCCGCACACGGATCCCGTTAAAGTACACCTCGCCAATCTTTCTTTGATCGACAAATTGGTACAACGCAAGGAACAGAAACCGGACTAGCGCTTCGTGGATCCATGTTGGCATCGGCACGAACTCCAATCGCCCATCTGTGAATTCAATCCGTCGGTTGGAACCGTCGGTTAATTGGAGATAGTCCTCTTCCGACCACTCGCCCTGCTCCGGGAACAGCGTGGCCACTTCCCAGGCGTAGTCGGGTTCCGATGGCAGCGAGGAGTGTGTTGAGGACATGTGGCACCGGCCCCTTTGCAAAGGGCCTAGGCAGAAAGGTCGATTGGCGCAATTCCAATTGTATCGACCGACAAGCGTTTCGTACATTGTACTAGACGCAACCAGCGGTTGCCAAAGTGAATCTCCGGGCCGGGCCCAGGAATTCTATCGTGTTTCGGCATGCTAGAATTCTTGCATCCCCAGTATTGCGCCATGCAATTCCATCCCACAGGCACCGACCCGACTTCGCACGCGCTATTGGTGTGCCGCAATGCGCGCTGGAATTTGCTGGTGTTGCTGGCCGTTCTGTGGGCCTTTCCCATCGGGATCTGGTTTGCCGCTGGGCCGTGGTGGCTATGGTGCCTGGTGTCCGCGGTGCCGGCTCTATTGACCTGGCCGCTCCTAAGTGCCTGGAGAAGGCGCGGGCGACGTGAAAATTGGATTCTGGCCGTGTATGCGGACGGGCTTTGGCTGAACCTGCGCGATTGCGATTACCACGCCGCGGAATCCGCGGAGACGGTCGTGTTTCTGCCATACGGCGAGATTGGCTCGGTGCGTCGCTATGTGCACCGCTACATCACGCGCAGCGGCAGCCGCACCACACACCACAAGGACGTGTACCTGGAAATCCAACTGCGCCAGACGGACGCCACCGAACTACAGGTCGCGTTGGCCGAGGAATGGGAACGTCACCCACCACCCCAGAAGTATTTTGGCGGTCACGTGACGAGCCGCACGCGGCGAACCCAGGCGCCGATCGCCGTCGAAGGCGACGAACTGGTGCGGGTGAAGTTCTCGGTGTCAAATTACGGCCTGCGGCCGCCGTTGAAGAAAGTGTTGGCGGTGTTGGAGCGGTTCGTCGCCGTGGATGCCGACCATGAATCGCCGACTGAAGACTGGGAGAAGCTGGACGACACCGAGTTCGACGCGCTCATCCGCCGACTGGCTACGAATGGACAGCGATTCGATGCGATGAAGCTGCTGCGGGAGCGAAAGGGACTGTCGTTGAAGGAGGCAAAGGAGCTTGTCGAAGTGCTTGGGAAACGGGCTGCCGGCGAACCGCAATAATAGTATGATAATGGGGTCTGTTCGAGAGACTCGTAGTCATGCCAAATAACGTCGAACCGCAAAAAATTGAAGTGATCGACGAGCAACTCGCCGCGGTGCTGCGGAAAACAACTCCGGCGGATCGGGTCGAGATGATTTCGGCGGCGAATCGCACGGCCAGGATTCTCGCCGCAGCCGGAATCCGATTTCAGCATCCCGATTGGTCGGAAGCGGACGTCCAGGCCGAAGTCATAAGGCGCGTATGCGGTGGAGCAGAGCGATCTACTTAAATATGCAGCCGAAGTTCTAGAACGTGAAGGAATCCCGTACGCGCTAGTTGGATCGTTCGCCACGGGCATCTGGGGCGAGTCGCGATTTACTCAGGACATCGATATCGTCATCGACCTGCCTGCCGGGAAAATCGCACAACTTTGCGCTGCGTTCCCTCAGTCTGACTTCTATGTGAGCGCCGCGGCGGCGAAGGAAGCAGTAGCGCGCCGAAGCCAGTTCAATGTGATTCACCCGGCTTCCGGAAACAAGATCGACTTTATGGTGGCCGGCGGAACGGCCTGGTCAGCCGCTCAGCTCGAGCGCCGCAGGCGGGTGAGAGTCTTCCCTGAGCAGGAAGTCGACGTCGCGGCGCCGGAGGACGTAATCCTCGGCAAGCTCATTTACTATCGAGAAGGCGGATCGGACAAGCATCTTCGCGATATCACTGGAATACTCACGTTCAGCGAGGGTGACATCGACCGCGGCTACATTGCCAGGTTTGCCGCACAGTTCGGAGTGACCGATGTTTGGCAGCGAGTGTTGGACGCAATAAATTGATGATCCTTGCTTACAACACGAACGGACTGGCGCATCATAGTCTCTTGGATGCGATCGATCTGCTGGCGAAGATCGGCTACAGCGGAATTGCCATCACACTCGATCACAATACTCTAATGCCCTCCGACTCGCGTATCGATTCGCAGGCCGATTGGTTCGCAGAGTACTTGCGAGGGCATGAATTTCGCTGTGTGGTGGAAACGGGCGCTCGCTATTTACTTGATCCGGAAGTGAAGCATGAACCTACGCTCGTAACGGCGGATGAAGTTGGGCGTGGGCTGCGCGTACGCTTTCTTTGCCAAGCAATCGACATCGCGGCGCGGCTGGGCGCCGATTGCGTGTCGCTGTGGTCGGGGATTCTCCGCGACGGGGCGAACGAGCGGGAAGCGATGCAGCGGCTGGCCGTTGGCGTTGGCAACGTTTTGGAGTACGCGGACCGAGCGGGGGTTCGGCTGGGTTTTGAGCCCGAACCAGGGATGTTCATCGACACGTTGGTCCGATACGGCGACCTGCTTGAGGAGTTGGATCGTCGGCGGATCGACACATCGCGTCTGGGACTCACGATCGACATCGGCCATCTGCACTGTCAAGGAGAATTGCCGATTGGCGAGCAAATTCGGAGTTGGGCGGATCGGCTGGCTAACGTCCATATCGAGGATATGAGGTCGGGCGTTCACGAGCACCTGATGTTTGGCGAGGGCGAGATTGATTTTCGGCCGGTTATCGCGGCCTTGGCCGAAATCGGGTATGCTGGGCTACTTGGCGTCGAATTGAGCCGGCACAGCCACGAAGGGCCGGCGGCGGCCCGGCAGGCATATAATTATCTGCGGCCGATCGTCGAGTCGGCCGGCGCTCCCTAGCAAGTCCCCCCTCCCGCCCCTCCCGCCAATTGGAAGGGAATCACGGATCAGGGGGTTTTCCAGGCGAATACATGCCCCGATACGTCGTTTTGTTGTCGATCCCCGGCCTGCGGGAGCGGGATCTGTCGTCGATGCCCAATCTGTCCCGATTGGCCACGGGGGGCAGCTACGCGCGGCTCGTGCCGAGCTTTCCGGCCGTCACGTGCCCGGTCCAGGCAAACATGATGACCGGCAAGCTGCCGCGGGAACACGGCGTTGTAGCCAACGGGTTCTATTGGCGCGATCAGCGGCGCGTGGAGATGTGGACGTCGTGGAACGACTGCATCGAGCGGCCGCAAATCTGGGACCTGCTGCACGATCAGGACCGGTCGATCACGTCGGCCGTGTGGTTCGCGCTGCACAGCAAAGGATCGGGGGCGGATTACATTTGCACGCCGGCTCCAATTCACCAGGCCGATGGCAGCGAGGCGCTATGGTGCTTCACGCGTCCGGAGACGCTGTACGACGAGCTGCGGACCAAGCTTGGCGATTTTCCGCTGCAACATTTTTGGGGACCGCTGGCCGGAATCCAGTCGAGCGCGTGGATCGTGGCGTCGGCCGTGCACGCGGCTCAGCGGTACAAGCCGAACTTCTCGTACATCTACTTGCCGCATTTGGATTACGCCGCGCAAAAGAACGGGCCGAACAGCAAAGCGGCCAAGCAGGCGCTGGTGGATTTGGATGCGGAGATCGCGAAACTTGCGACCGGCCTGGAAACTGCCTTCGACGAGCGGCCGTTGTGGCTCGTGGCGAGCGAGTACGCGATCGTGCCGGTCGAACACGTCGTCTACCCGAACCGGCTGCTGCGCGAGGCGGGCTTGCTCAAGGTGAATGAAGTCGAAGGCGGCGAATACCTCGATTTCGCGGCCAGCAAAGCCTGGGCGCTGGCCGATCATCAGCTCTCGCACGTGTTTGTCCGCGACGCCGACGTGGCCACGATCAAGAAAGTCGCCAAGATTTTTGGCAAGCAACAAGGAATTGCGGAGGTGCTGCACGGCGAATCGCTGGCCAAATACGGGCTCGACCACCCGCGCTCAGGCGACGTGGTGCTCGTCTCCGAGCCAACCAGTTGGCAGGCGTACTACTGGTGGATCGACAACCCGAAGGCGCCGCGGTACGCCCGCACGGTCGACATCCACCGCAAGCCGGGCTACGACCCGGTCGAGTTGTTCCTCGACAACAGGACGAAGGGCATCCCACTGGATGCGTCGCTGGTCAAGGGTTCGCACGGGGCTCCTGCGACCGAGGCCACGCAATGCGGCGTGTTTCTTTCGTCCGAGGCGGGCGTCTTTCTGGGCGGGATGCTGAAGGACACCGAGGTCGCCGGGATTATCCTGCGGCAGTTCGAAGTACAGTAGTTGATGCGAAACTTCTTTTGATCCGCAAAGTCTTCAGCAGTTCTCGACTGGATCGGCGGGATCAGCCGCCCGCCGCTTGCGGATAAATGTCACGCCGCCGCAACCCAGGGCCACGATCCCGACCGCTAGAAATGAACTCGCTTCCGGCACGACGATCGTGAGAAATATACTGCCCGAAGTGCCGGTGTCGATTGCGAACGCCTTGCCCGCGCCAAGCGCCGGCATCGAGCCGAGTGCCAGGCCATTGTCGATGAGCGTTCCGCTGTAGGTGATCAACGTCCACTTGTCGCCGGCGTTGGCGGTCGCAAACGAGCCAGGCGAAACGTCGGTCACGCTGAGCGTGCCGTCCAGGGTCAAAGTCGTCACCCCTTTCAGCAAGTCGTTATTGGCGCTGACCGACGGATCCGAACCCAACAGGTCGTAGGCCATGGTGGAGGCTGGATAGAAGGTAACGGAGTTGTTGATGGTGAGCGTGCCGGGCGATGTGCCCGGCGCGAGCTTGCCGAGGAACGTCACGGGGGCGGCGATGGTGCCGATGCCGGACAAAGTTCCGCTCGGATTAACGGTATACGCCCCGGTGCCCGAATGCGATCCGTCGACCACCAGCGTGCCGCCATTGACGAGGGTGACGCCGTTGTAGGTGTTGGCACCAGTAAATGCCTGCGAGCCTGAGCCGGCTTTCACGAACGCCAGAGTGCCAGCCCCGCCACCCAAAACGCCGCCAAACGAAGTGCTGCTGCTGCCGTCGACCGTGAAGACGCTGCTGCCGGTGGAGTTCTGAATGTTTCCGAGGACTGCAGCTGTAGAGCCCGACAAGGAGCCAACTGTCTGGCTGAATCCGGCCAAGTTGAGGACGGCGCCGACAGTCGCGTGACCGTTGACAGCGAGCGCCGTGCCGACAGGCAATGCGTTGTGAGTGCCCAGGGCGATCGTGCCGCTATTGATGGTGGTCGTACCGGTATAGGTGCTTTGACCAGTCAAGGTTTGAGTTGAAGCACCCGTCGCTGCCATCACGAGACTGATGTCGCCCGTCACGGAGGTGCCGGACGATCGACTGCTGCCACTCGGAGTAAACGTCAGCGTCGCAGGCGTCGCACTGCTATTGATTATGGTGCCACCGGCGCCATTGCTGGAACCGGCAATATCGTTTGACGACAACCCTTCGAGATTTGTGGCGACCGACTTGCCATTGACGTCAATTGTCGCGCCATTCGCCATTCTCCAGGAACGCGTGGACGACATCGAGAAATTGGAGCCAAGCTTGATCGTGCCGCCTTGGGCGATCAATCCTTTGGAAGACACAGTAATCGCAGCGTCAAGCGTGACGGTGCCGGGACCGTTGACAGCGACGCCACCATTGCTGGCCGGCCCGCCGACAGCTCCAGTGACGGTGATGTTGCCGGGGCCACCGAAGGTCCACCCACGTTCGCCAGAACCGCTGATCGTAATCGCGGAGGCAATGGTCACTCCGGCCGTATTCGTGGAAAGGATGACGCCATCGCCCCCGGTCGTGCTGTACGTGAACGTTCCGCCGGTTAGCGTGATCGCCGAGTCGCCGGAAAACAACAAGCCGTTCACCGGATTGAGCGCGGTACCCGAATTGGTAACGATTTGCGCTGAACCGCTCACATTGTTCAATTGCAAGGAATTCGTTTGCACGCCGGTGATCGCCGTGGCCGCGGCCAGGTCCAGACGTATGTTGTCGCTACTGGCAGCACCAGGATAGGCTGTGGCTTGTTCACTGGAATTGAGCGCGCGGACACCGATGCCCGATTCATAAGTGGCGAAGCCGGCGCCGTTGCCGGTGGCACTGGCGTCGTAAAGTCCGCCGTGGAATATGGCCGCCTGCGTCGAGTTCGAAACGCCGCTTCCCGTCGCGCCGAATGTGGTCGCAGCGACGGCGGCAGCGGTGGGCGTCGGAGCCGTCGTGAGTACGATGTTCGAGGTACCGGCCGTCTGGCTAGCACTAGTCGCAGTCCCAAGGTTGGTTCCACGGAAGAGTATTGTGGAATAGATTGCCCGGTTACCGATGCTGGCCGCGGTGAATGACGTGTTACTGGCAGGGTCGGCCGCCAGCGAAAGGGTATCGCGCCCGCTGGCAATCGAAAGCGTTCCCACGGTTTCACTGCGGTTGCCGGCACTTGTTCCACTCATGCGGAGCTCGCCGTTGTTGAGCGTAAGCTGTTGCGGAGTGCCTCCGGCGAATCCCTGCGGAAGTTGCCCAGTTGTGCTCAGGTCGATCGTGCCGCCCTGGATCAACGTTTGATCAAACTTGTGTGCGTTACTTGTCAGCGTAAGCGTTCCTGCGCCCTGTTTGGTGAAATTGCGCCCGGCAGCTTGCAGGTCGATTGCCCCACCGATGGTCAGATTGCTGCCGCGCACGACAAGTGTTCTGCTCGCTGAGGACGTGACTGCGCCATTGCCGAGGTTCAAATCATTGCTGCCAAAATAGGTGACCACCGCATTGCCGATTGTGATCGCGCGGTTTCCGGGGAGGGTAATCGCGCCGCCACTGGTGTTATCGAAGGCGGTCGTGCCGCTGAAATTGAGCGTGCCGGCCCCGGTTCCCAGTGCGTCGGCATGGCCAATGTTCAACCGACCGCCCGAATTAAGCGTCGTGCCGCCGGTAAACGAGGTATTAGCTCCGCTCAACGTCAGCGCGCCATTGCCGCTCTTCGAGAGCGTGTCGGACCCGGAAATCGCACCACCGGCAATCAAGCTGGAGGCGCCAGCAACACTCCAAGTTTGGTTGCCGGCCAAGCTCACCGGAGCAGTAATCGACGAAGTGCCCTGGACGACGTTGTTGACCGTAGTGCCACTGGCGCCCAGGGTGAGCAATGTACCCGCCACCGTGTAACCAGGCGTGCCAAACTGAACGCCCAGTGCGCCGAGCGGGTTCGAGGCGATTGTGACGGTGCCGCCCTGATCGCCGGCGAAAATGGCTGTGTCGGCCGTGCCGGTGATGTCGGTCCACTGGTTGTCGCTCGCGCCGTCATACCAATTTGCCGTGGTGCTGACGTCCCAGGTACCGCTGCCGCCAATGTAGACACTGCCCGACAACGTTGGATCCCAAGAAAGATTGACGGCACTTGCCGTCGTGGCAATCACAAGTAAGCCAATCATTGCCAGCCAGGTTGCGTGCCACGTGACCGCTGATTTGCGCAGGAACAACATCGAGACTCTCCTAAATGACTCCGGGAACCGGAGCGAGATGGCAACCTCGACCAGCGAGGATTGTCCGTCACCCACCTTTCAGCGAAACGCGGGAAAAGCCGCCAATAGCCCCATCAAGGTCGACCGTGGCGATTGCGTATTTCCACCACGCGGCATTCGACGCCGGAACTTATCTTAGTTTCTGGACGAAAAAAGATAGGCAGCTACGGTTGCAAAATAAGTGCGCGTGAGCGCAATACGCTTCACGCACTAACCGCTAGACGCCCGCGTGCTCGGCCACATCCGGCGGGTTAAAGACAAAGTTGCGGCTTTGGCTGAAGAAAGTGAGCGGATTGTCGTAGACAACGCGGCGGATGAGGCTTTCGGCGTGGCCGCGGCGACGCATTTCGAGGATGAAATCGGGAACGGCCGTGGGTTTTGACGGGCCCCAGTCGCCGGCGGAGTTCACGAGCAGTCGCTCGGGGCCGTAGATTTCGACGATGTCGGCCGCTCGGGCCGGCGTGCATTTGCTCACCGGGTACAGCGTCATGCCGGCCCAGAAGCCTTCGTCGAGCACGTGTCGCACCGTGTGCTCTTCGACGTGGTCCACCAGCACGCGGTCGCGCGTAACGCGGCGGTCGTCGCACAGCATGTCGAGGATCATCCGCGTGCCCTGGTACTTGTCTTCCAAGTGGGGCGTGTGGATGAGGATTTGCTCATCGGTCGCGAGGGCCAGGTCGACGTGCTCCTGAAACACGGTCGCTTCGTTGCGGGTGTTCTTGTTGAGGCCGATCTCGCCGATGCCCAGCACGCCCGGCCGGTTGAGGAACTCGGGAATCAGGGAGATCACTTCGCGGGCGAGTGCGACGTTCTCGGCCTCCTTGGCGTTGATGCACAGCCACGTATAGTGCTGGATTCCGTACCAACCGGCCCGTTTCGGCTCGAACGCGGTGAGCTGCGCGAAGTAATCGCGGAAACCTTCGACGCTGTGGCGATCGAAGCCGGCCCAAAACGCCGGCTCGCTGACGGCCACGCAGCCCATCTTGGCCAACGTTTCGTAATCGTCGGTCGTCCGCGAGACCATGTGGATGTGGGGGTCGAGGTAGTACATGCTCGTAACTCTGAAATTGATCGAATCTAATAATGACGAAGCACGAATGACGAATGAGAAGAGACCGTCGGCCAGTCGTCATTCGTCGTTCGTCATTTGGAAATTCTCTTGCCAGTCGTCATCGTAGGGTCGGCTGAAAATTAGCTGGATTTGTTCGGCACGGTCGTTGTCGGGCAGCAAAAGCGTCGATACTGCTTCGCGGATTTTTTGCCAACGTGGGTCATTGGCGGCTGTCCCTTCGGCGCGGCCGAAGCGATCGAGGGCGGCGGCCACTTCAAGCAGCTTGGCGCGGATCGGCAGGAATTCCTGGTCGAAAACGGCGGCGGCGGTTCGGGATTCGGGCATGGATGGATCCCCTGCGAGGAAGGCGAGGTCATAGCTGCGGCCAACTTCCTTAGTTTCGTCCTTAGTACCGTGCTTTGCAACGCTGTCGGGCCCATTGAAGTGGCGGTGCGGAAGGTTGTCCTCTCCCGGAGCGAGAGGAGTAGACTGGCGCCGATAAGGCAAATTGGGAGGAAAATCGGGGCTGCCGTGGGGCGTTGTGCAGCGTCTTTGCTGGTTGCCCGAGCGGCATCTGCCCGATCTCCAAAGTAGACTTTCGTATTGGGTCAGTCAGCAGGCAACTGCCCGTGGCCAACGGCCTCCAAACAACCTGGAATGTCCTGGCGCAGACGCGCAACCGGGCAGCCGTGCCCGTGCTGGCGGCCGCGCTGCGGTCGCCATCGATTGAACTGCAGGTTGGTGCGATCCGGGCGTCGGTGCAGCGTAAGGATCGGGCCTGCCACGAATATCTCATCCGCCGGTTCGCGACGTTAAGCGAAACCGAACAGGCGGTACTGTGCGAGGCGCATCACGACATGCCGTTTCGCATGGGAGCGGCCCTCGGCGCGGCCCTGCTCACGGGCGACGCAGCGCATTGTGAAAACGCGTGCCGCATCCTCGTCTCCAGCCGCGACTACGAGCTGTTTCCCGTGCTGGTGCGTGCGGCCGAGAATCCGAAGCACCGGCACGTCGAGCAAGTCAACGCAGCCACGATGCAGTTGGCGAATCGGTTGCATCAGGACCTGGCGGACGAGTTGGCCGGCGACGAGCCGCGGCATCGCGATCCCTACTTCCTGCGCCGCCAGGTGGTCCGTGCGCTTGAGTCGGCGGTGCAGAATTATCGGCGTCACAAGCGGCTGGAGATTCTGGAGGCATTTCTCCTCGTGGCGCCGTCGGACAATCCCACGCTGGTGCGAATCTTGCGCGATGCAGCCTACCCGTGCCACGAGCAAGTGATGAAGTCGTTGTCGTCGAGCAAAGTGCCGGCAATGATCGAGCGCCTGGTCGAGCTGCTTCACGATACGGCCATCCCGGACAGCACGCTGGAGATTATCGCCCGGCGGACCGATCGACGGTTTCTCGAAGTCCTGCTGCACGGCCAGAAGCAACCGGTCGCGCTGCGCGTCCTGAAAAACATGAGCCGCATGCGTTCGATCGCCTGGCTCGAGGCGGAGCGCGACGCGCTCGTGGAACTCGACGGGCGGGCGCAAGCGGTGGCGGTGGAGCTGGCCCAGGCGAGCGGCTTGAGTCGGGATGCCGTGCTGGGGCTGCTCGCGCTGCTGTTGCAGCGGGGCCAGGTGGAAGGGCGACGAGCAAGCTGCCGGGCGCTGGCCGAGTTTCGCGGTGCGGACGCTGACGCACTGGTCCGCGAGGCGCTCGCGGATCCGGATGGCGGCGTGCGAGCGGTCGCGGTCGGGCAGCTTCGCCAGCGTCAGTTTCCAGACTCCCTGCCGACGCTGGTCGCGCTGTTGGATTCGCCGCAGGCCGAAGTCCGCGAGGCGGCCCGCTCGTCGCTGGCTGAGTTCAATTTCGTGCGGTACCGGGCGATGTTCGAGCTGCTGGATGACAAGACGTTGCGAACTACCGGGCGGTTAGTACGCAAAGTCGACCAATCGTCACGACAGCGACTGGCGGAAGAGCTCTCGTCGCCGTCGTCCTCGACGCGGCGGCGGGGCATCGCCATGGCCGTGGCGATGGATGCCATCGACGACGTTTGCCACCACGTGGTGATGCTGGCCGAGGATGAAGATGCGGGAGTGCGACTGGACGCGGCGGCTGCACTGGCGCATGGCACGGGGCCCGAGGTGATCTCGGCCCTGGTCCTCGCGACACAGGACCCGCACCTCAGCGTGCGTGACGTGGCTGCGGCCAGCCTGGAACAGGTCCGCGCGCGGGTTCCCGCCAAGCGCGACGCGATCGCGGCCGAAAGTGGGGGGCACCACTGATGCAGATTTCCATCGAATGGATGTGGCTTTTGGCCGCTTGGCGCACGAACTGGCGGGACACGTTTAACGGCGTGTACTTCCGAAGCAATACGGAGGAAGTGTGGGCGATTTTTATCGTCATGGGCGTGCTGGTGGCGAGCGCGGTGCTGTGGCAGCTCGTCACGTCGCGGGCCTTCGGTCGCCTGCCGTCGAACAGCCCCCGCGGACTGTTCCGCGAGTTGAGCCGGGCGCACGGACTGGATCGGTCCGGACGGCGACTATTGAAGCGCCTGGCGGCGGCGCGCGGCGTTGCTCCGCCCGCACTGCTGTTCGTGCATCCGGAGTGCTTCGGCGTGGAAGGCCTGCCGGACGACCTACTGGATCAAGCTACGACGATCGCTGAGCTTGAACAGCGGCTGTTCGGCGAGAGCGACGAATAGAGGGGTGGTGATACTTTGACTTCGCGTGGCTGGGGTCGAGGCTCCGCCGAGCCCCCAGCTCGTAAGACTACTGGGGGCTCGCTGACGCTCGACCCCAGGCACCCCATCGGGCAACGTGAAACTGCACTAGTACGGCGTTTTGGACGACCCACGATAGGGGGTTCGCGGTCGGAATTCTTCCGACTCGGCGTCCGCTTCGGCTTCCGGCAGCGTCTTGCTCTTGTCCTGGCGGGCAGGGAAGTCGCTGGCTGTGGCGCCTTCACCCAAACGGACCACGCGGTCTTGCGGCGTGTATCCCATTCGGTTGACAAACTGGTCGAGCGTGACGGTCTCCACGCCGAGCTCTGACGCCGTCCTGTTCATCGCTTGCCAGCCTTCCTGCAAATTGGCTCGGATGGCAGATTCGGGGTAGTCGCCCAGGACGAGATAGCGGGTGTGGGCGGTGATCTCGCCGACCACTTTGCCGTCGTCGCCGAGATAGGCATCCACGGCGCCTCCGTTGAGCTCGATCAACTCGCGCGCGAGCTGCATGTCGCTATTTCCGTCGTTGTTGAAATCGACGATACCCGTGAGGGCGAATCGCAGCTTTTTGCCGCGGTGCCAGACCGGGCTGTAGATGTTGTCGCCGGTGAGAATGGGATTGGTGGGATCGTCCTGCGTAATGCGGGCTTCGGACATGTGGTCGCCCATGACCTTCGTCACTTCAATGCTGCCCTTCTTGATGGCCCGGTCGGCGTCGTGCTCGTCGGCATCGTAGACGTTGAAGGTCACCTGGCGGTGTATGGAATCGGCCTCGCCGACGTTGATCCACACCGTGCCATTATTTTGATTGATCCACGAAATGCGGCCGTCGGCGATTTCAAAGCTCTCTTCGTCCTTGGGGACCTGCTCCTGCAAATTGGCGACGGCTCGAATCAGCTCAGCAACTCTGGCGTCGAAGGCCTTGATTTTGCCGTCGCGGTCGGCGATTTGGCCTTCCAGCTCTGTTCGCTGCTTGTCGAGATTCGACAGCAGTTCCTTCTTGGTGTTTTCCAGTTCCAGCTGAAAGTCACGAAACTTCTTGCGCTCGTTCGCGTTGTCCTCTTCGAGCCGCTTATTCTTGTCCTTGAATTCCGTGATTTGCTTGTTGGTTTCCGCTTCGCGGGCCGCGTAGCGGGCATCTAACTCGTTGTACAGTTTCTTCGATTCCGCGACGCGGGCGGCCGTGTCGGTAGACTCCTTGTGCACCGCCTCCAAGACGTTCTTATAGAATCGCCGCGTCTCATCGGCGATGGCCGTGCCGAACCGCTTCATGTCCGCCTCGTAGGTCGTCTTCACGCTCTCGAAATTGTCGTTGGGGCCGAAGCCCATCATTTCGCGCAGCCCCTCATTCTCGGCCTGATAGCTATTGACTTGCTTGTTCTTATCCTCGAGCTGGGTCCGCAACTCGGACCCGCGCTGCTCCGATTCGCTGTAGCTCTTCCAGCCGATGTAGGCCGCTACCGCGGAGAGAATGAACAGGAAGATGAGAATGATGAGGGCGATCTGCAGCCCTTGATCTTGCCGCGCAGCCATAGAAGAGTCCGTTGTCCGTTGTCAGTAGTCCGTTGTCCGAAAGACCGACGGGCCAGGTAGTATTCTCGCGACTACGACGGACCACGGACGACGGACTACGGACAAGAAAATCGTCCTAAGTCCAGCTTAGTTAGGGGATTACCGCGTGTCAACGAAACGGTTACGATGGGGTTTTGAGGGTCGATATTGTAAATGGCTCGACGATCTAAACAGCAATCGCTGCCCGGGTTGGAGGATGATCCCGCGCCGGCGGAAACGGAAACCGCCCCGACTGTGGCGGCGACGCCGATGCCGGTGAAAAGCCGAGCCGCGTCGCCCCGGCCTGCCACTTCCTCGCAGCCGGTCGACATCGCCGGCTGGCGAATTTATGCGGTCGACGCCCACTCCCTCATTTTTCAGGTGTTTCACGCGCTTCCCGAGATGACCAGCCCGCGCGGCGAGCACGTCGGCGCGGTGTTCGGCTTTGTACGGGACATGCTCGACCTGATTGAGAAGAAGCGGCCCGACGCGATCGTCTGCGCATTCGATCTGCCGGGGGGAACGTTCCGCGACAAATTGTTCGATCGCTACAAGGCCGACCGCGGCGAAATGCCGGAGGAGCTGGTCGATCAGATTCCGAAGATCGAGCGGGTGCTGGAGGCGCTCGGCGTGCCGAGACTCTCCAGCGAGGGCTACGAGGCCGACGATGTGCTGGCGACGATCGCTCGGATGTGCGACGAAGCGGGTGCCCAGTGCTTCATCGTCTCCGGCGACAAGGATTGCCGGCACCTGATTAGCGATCAAGTGGCCGTGTACAACATTCGCAAGGATGAAGTGATCGACGCGGCCGCTCTGATGGAAGATTGGGGAATTCGACCCGAACAGGTCGTCGATTTTCAGGCGCTCGTGGGCGACAAGGTCGACAACGTGCCCGGCGTGCCGACGATCGGACCGAAGACGGCCACCACGCTTTTGGAAACGTATGGTACGCTCGACAATCTGCTCGAACATGCGGAAGAGATCCCCGGAGCGAAGGGCAAGAAGATCGTAGAAGGGCGCGAGATGGCTTTGCTGTCGCGGGAATTGGTGCGGCTGGACCGCAACGTGCCGATAGCGCCCGATTGGAACGCCAGCCGCGTCGGCGGGCTCGATCATCAGCGACTGTCGGAGCTGTTCGGCGAGTTCGGTTTTCGTTCGTTCGGCGAGCGGGCGGCGCGAATCGACGGCGGTTCGCCGGCGGGGCCCGTCGCGTCGACGGCGGCTGAGGCCGACTACCACCTGATCGACACGCCCGCCAAGCTGGCCGACCTGGCGATCAAGTTGGCGGCCCAGCCGCAAATCAGCGTCGATACCGAGACGACGCACGTCATGCCACGATGGGCGGAGATCGTGGGCCTGTCATTTGCCTACCGGCCCGGCGAGGCGTTTTACGTGCCCGTTCGTGGCCCGGCCGGCGAGACGGTGCTCGATCCGACCGCCACGTTGGCCGTGCTGAAGCCGGCGTTGGAGAATCCCAACATCGCCAAGATCGGGCAGAACCTGAAGTACGACGCGATCGTGCTCCGCAATGCGGGGGTCGAGCTGGCCGGGGCGGCGTTCGACACAATGGTCGCCAGCTATTTGCTCGACGCGGGCGAGCGGAATCACAATCTCGACGATCTGGCCAGTCGCTATCTGAATCACACGACAATCAAAATCAGCGAGCTCATTGGCAAGGGTCGCGAGCAGAAGCGGATGGACGAGGTGCCGGTCGCCCAAGTGGCGACCTACGCGGCCGAGGACGCCGACATTCCGCTCCGCTTGCAGCCGCTATTGGTTGCGCGGCTGGAGGAAATGGATCTCACCAAGTTGAACGAGACGGTCGAGGTGCCGCTCATCGGCGTGCTGGCCGACATGGAGTTCACCGGCGTGCGGGTCGAACCGGGGCGGCTGGCCGAGTTGAGCGACCGCTACGGCGAGCGGCTCGTCGAATTGGAGCGCGAGATCGAAGAGCTGGCCGGTCATCCGCTCAATATCGCCTCACCCAAGCAGCTTGCGCAAGTGCTGTTCGACGAGCTGCGACTGCCGGTCATCAAGAAGACCAAGACCGGGCCGAGCACGGATGCCGACGTGCTCGAGGAGCTGGCCGAGATGCACGCGCTGCCGCGGAAGATCATTGAATACCGGCAGTATGCGAAGCTTAAAAACACGTATGTCGACGCCCTGCCGACGATGATCCACCCGCAAACGGGGCGGGTGCACACGTCATTCAGCCAGGTGGTGGCCGCGACCGGCCGGCTCAGCTCCAGCGATCCAAACCTGCAGAACATTCCGATTCGCACGGAAGAAGGCCGCGAGATTCGCTCGGCGTTCGTGGCCGGGCCGCCGGGGTGGAAGCTGCTGGCGGCCGACTATTCGCAGATCGAGCTGCGCGTGCTGGCCCACTTTTCGGAAGACGCGGCGATGTGCGCGGCGTTCGCCCGCGACGAGGACATTCACACGCTGGTGGCGAGCCAGGTGTTCGGCATGCCACTCGATCAAGTCACGTCGGCCCAGCGGCGGAGCGCGAAAGCGGTGAATTTCGGCGTGATTTACGGCCAGAGTCCCTTCGGCCTGGCAAAGGGGCTGGGAATCTCCAATGAAGAAGCGGCCGCCTTCATCGACGGCTACTTCGCCACCTACCGAGGCGTGGCCGACTTTATGCTCCGTACGCTCGACCAGTGTCAGAGGCAGGGCTACGTGTCGACCATTCTCGGGCGGCGACGGGCGATCCAGGGAGTGCGGCCGATCGAGCCTTCGACGTTCGGCACGATCCAATACAGCCGCCGGCCGCTCACGCTGCCCGAGCGAACGGCCGTCAATACAGTGATCCAGGGCTCAGCCGCCGACCTCATCAAGCTGGCGATGATCGCGATTGACCGGCGGCTGCGCGAGAAGCCGCTGGACGCGAAAATGATCCTGCAGATTCACGACGAGCTGGTGTTCGAGGTCGCGCCGAAGGACATGGATCGATTGGCGAAGCTCGTGCGGGAGGAGATGCGGTCCGTGCTGCCGCTGCGTGTCCCGCTGAAGATTGACGTGAAATCGGGCGACAATTGGGCGGACGTTGAATGACGGATCCCTGAACCGGACGTTCTATTCCCGCCCGCCGTCGCCGATACCGGCATCCGTCCGCAGGTTCTCCTTGGTCAAAATGAGGACGGTGGATGGCGAAACCATCGCGTCGACGGTCGGCCAATCGACCTCATTCGTGGCCGCCGCATCGAATTTCAGGTCGGGAACGTGCTGCCGGATGAAGGGAATTGCGTCGGCGATGGGGATCCCCGCGCCGTAGGTGCCACCGACGCTGCCGGTCACGGCGCGGACGACGCCCGCCACGCGTCCCGACTTATCGCACAGCGGTCCGCCGCTGTTGCCCGGGTTGGTGATCGCATCGTACAGAAACATGTTGTCCAGCGCCGGATCGGGCATGGCGACCATCGCCCCGCGCGTCGACTTGAGCGTGGTGCCAAAGCTCGGGCCCAGCGGATAGCCCAGCACCATGACGTCGGTTCCACGAGGCGGCAACTTCTGGGCGAGCCTCACCGGTGGCGCGTTGAGCGCCGGGCAGCGAACGAGCGCCAAATCCGGCTTCTTGGAAATGGCAATCAGTTCGGCGGGCAGCGGGTCGGCCTTTGAATTCTTGGGATCGACGATCAACAGGCCGGACGCGCCGTCCACAACGTGGTGATTTGTCAAAATGACGTGTGGGTGGATCACAAAACCGCTGCCGGAGCTGACGATGACCGACTCGGTCTTGCCGCCCGCCTTGTCCGCTTTGCTGTCCCAGCCCGAGCCATAGGGAGGAGTGTAGACGAATTTGGCCTCCGTCGGCCGCGAATTTCCATGCGTCGTGATCAATTCTTCGTAGACGGCGCTCAGATCTCGCAGCGTTTTGTCCGGAACCTTCAAGCGTCCGACGCCAGCCATGGTGATGAAGCTGCCGATGTTCTGCGTGAGGGCCTTCATTTTGGGCGCATTGGCGGCGGCTGTTTTCCAATGTGCACCCGCCTCGCGGTATTTTTTCTGAAGCACAAGGCTCACGGCCAAATTGTTCAATACGCTGACGTTGCCCGGCTCTCGGCGGAGGCACTTCTCAAAACACTGCTGCGCCTTTTTGTCGTT
>JBIOWO010000303.1:0-10974 GCA_044868555.1 Lacipirellulaceae bacterium
TCGCGCGACGTCGGCTCGCGGCCCGACACGGCGTACGACGTGGACGGCAACCTGTATGTTGCCTATGTGTCGCCGGGGGCGGGTGATGGACTGGGCGTGCTCAATTACTACACCGAGGGCGACCTGATCGTTGCCACGGCGTCGAAGGCGTCGGCCTATAGCGACTGGACGATCGTTCACACCGATACCCGCGACTTCTCCGGCGAGCCGCATATCGACCAGAAACGCTTAACGCAAAACGGCGTCCTCTCGGTCATCATGCAGGAGAACGACGATGTCGATACGGGCCGAACGGGCACGCCGCTACACGTGCTCGAGTTCAACAAGCTGGCGAAGAACCTGGTGTGGGCCGGCGGCGGCGGATCGGAATGGGACACCGGCGTGGGCCTGAATTGGGACAGCGACGGCAATAACGCGGCCGACGCCTTGTTCGCCAGCGGCCATCGCGTGACTTTCGATGACGGCGCGGCAAATGCGAACGTCAATGTGGCGAACCCGGTCGCGCCGAATTATACGACGTTCCGGAACACCTCGGCGAAGAGCTACACGGTAACGGGGGCGGCCATCGGCGGCACCGGCGGTCTGGAGATTGTCGGCGGCGGCACGGTCACGTTGGCCAACACTGCGAACAACTATTCGGGCAATACGAACATTACTTCCGGGAATCTGGTCCTCAGCGGCGCGGCGACTATTTCGGCATCGTCCACCATCAACGTCGGCGCCGGCGGAACGCTGAATGTGACGGGCACGACGTCGGGCGCTCTCACGCTCAATAACCAGACGCTCGCGATCGACGGCGACGTCGACGGCCATGTGGTCGCCACGAACAACTCGACCGTGAAAGTGAATTCCGTCAACTCGATGAACGGGAATCTGACCGTTCAATCCGGCTCGTTGGCAACCGGCGCTGGGCGGATCACGGGCAACCTGGCGGCCACGGACGGCACGGTCCGCGTCGGCGGAGTCGGATTGGCTAGTACGACGGTTCCCTTGACCACCGTGGTCGACAATTTCGGCACCAGCGGCCTCGGCGAGTACACGCTGACGCGAATCAATGACAGCGGGATTGCCCAAGCGAATGTCTCGTATTCCGATGCCAGTGGTGCGCTCGTCGCATCCTATGCGGGAACCAATCAGGTGGAGCAAACCGTCCTGTTGAGAAGCGACGCCGGCTTGGACGTGGGCGAGATGCTGCTGGTCGACGTCTCGATGCCGACCACAACGGCTCTGATGGATTTCGGAATTGCCGTCAGCGCGACCGCCAGTCCGACTGCCGCGAGCGCCGGCGATACCGATACGCGCGATACGTTCGACTGGGCGTCTGTTTCCATCCGACCATCCGCGAACGAGCTTCGTGTCAACCGGTCGGTTAGCGGCGTAGTAAACACGACGACTGGTACGCTCGGCTCCGTCAGTGAAGGGTCTGTGGCCCAGTTGTTCGTCGAGCGGGCGTCGACGGTCGCTTTCACGGTGGGATACATCAATTCCAGTGCGGTCCGGTCAAACGCCAGTACGATCTTCTTCGCCCCCGGCAGCAACGCGGGAACAGCCATCGGCTTTTATGGGGACTTGCGGGCCAATGGGGGCAGCCTCGGCAGTTTCGACAACTTGCGGATCGTGGACCCAAATCACCAGGTGATTGTGGGAGAAACATTGACCGTTGAGGGCGACTACTCGCAAGCTGCCGGGGCAACTTTGGAGCTGGAGATTTTCAATCCCAGCACGGTGGACCTGCTCGACGTCGGCGGGAATCTGGCGGCGGGCGGGACGCTGAGCGTTGCACTGGTCGCGGGTGCGCCTGCGCCCCAGGCGGGCGACGCATTCAACCTGCTCGATTTTGCAACCCTCACCGGCGTCTTCGACGGCGTGGTGCTTCCGGCGCTCGGCGCAGGACTCGTGTGGGACAATTCGCTCCTGTTAACGAATGGCGTGTTGCAGGTTGTGGCCGGATTGCCCGGCGACTTCAACGACGACGGGCAGGTCGATGCGACCGACTACGTGGTGTGGCGTAACTTGTTTGGGCAGGCTGGGGCCGGCTTGATGGCCGACGGCAATGCCGACCTGCACGTCGACGACGGCGACTACGCCTTGTGGAAAGCGAATTTCGGCACATCGCTTAGTGGCAGCAGCGCGAACGTCGCAGCCGGTGGTGCCGTGCCGGAGCCGTCCACAGTGGTGCTGGCCATGGTGCTTGTTGGTACGGCCCTGCCCTGGTCCACAACGCGCCGTCGCCATCGACAAGGGTGACATGCTCACGCCGCGTAGCCGCGTAGCCGCGTGAGCATGTTTGGCAATTCCGGACGACATGCCTACGCCGCTGCGCGGCGAAGGCATGCCACCCAGGCGATCTGATCACCGCGTCGCGGCCGGCGCGGTCGGCATTGGCTGCGTCGCCAGCTCGGTGAGCTTTTGCAGGATGTCGTTGATCAGCGCTTTGACCCGCTCGCTGAGACCGGGAAGTGCGAGCGTTTCTTCTGCTTTTTGCTTCAGCGGACCCATTTGCGCACCAATGAGTTGCCGGATCGCCGGCTGGCCGGCTTCCGGCAGCCGGGCCCATGCGGCGCGGATGCCGTCGAGCTTCGTCTTCAGCTCTTCGAGCTTTGGCAAAGCCGCTTCGGCCGTGGCCGCGTCTTTGATGGCGCTCAATTGATCCGTGAAGGAAGTCAGGGCGCCCTTCACATCGTCGGTGATCCGCGCCACGTCCGGCATGGCCGTCATCTCGGGAGTCGCCGGCTCGGTATTCGGCACGACGGGCTTCATCACCGTGGTGGTTGTGGCATCCTTATCCGCGACAGTGCCTTCGCCGGCCTGACGGCCCAGGAAGTTCCACAACAACAGTCCGCCCACGATCAGCACGGCGAGCGGCAACACCCAGCTTGCGGCGGAGCCCGTTGCGGTCGCGGTCGTCTCCGCAGCGCGGCGCGTCGATTGAGTCGCGGCGCGGGCGGCCTCGCTGGCACCGGCGAGTCCCGGAATCTCGGCGAGCGAGAACCCGGCCGGTACGGCGTCGGCGATGTTCCGCTTCTGGTCGGCGAACAGGCTGGTGAGCGCGCCGACCGTACCGCCCTGGCTCCGCCACTGGGCGGCCACCTTGCCAAGAATCATCGGCACGAGAAACGCGAGCAACTTTTTGGCTGTCTCGACGTTGATGCCGGAATACCGGCTGATCGCATTGGCGGCGGTGGAAATCAGGCCGTCGCCAAACAGTGAGTTGAGCAACCCTGTTCCGCGCTGCGTCAATGCGCCGGTATCGCCGCCGAGAAGTTGCGCGAAGTTGCCCATGCTGCCGGCGTCGATGCCGTTGAGCACGTCGGCGAGCTTCTTCGCGCCTTCGCCGCGGGCCGCCATGCCGCCCAGGCCCGACAGCAGCGTGGGCACGGCCGCCGTAGCCGCCGCGCTAGCCGTTTCGCCGTCGGTTCCCAACTGTGCGCTGAGCTTGCCCAGCGTCTCGTCCGAGAATTGATCGGAAATCAGTTTGACGAGGTTCATGGAGAGTCTCCTTCGGCCTCGATGCGTCAGGGAAAATGCGATGGCCTGCCGGGGCCAGAACAGTCCATGGCATTCATGCGCGAATGGCAGTCCGATTCCATAGTGAGAAGAGCTTGAGAAGCGCCGTGATCCTAACGCGCCGGGAGGCGGGCGTCGATGACCCGTGCGAAAAGCCCGAAGAAACCCTTGCCGGGCGTTGCTAGCGAGTCAATCCGCGAAGATCTTCCGCCAGTCGCTCTTCATGTCGATCAGGATCCAACCGCGCTCGGGCGCCTGGTCGAGCGCCTTGTCGAGCCGGCCGACGTCGGAATTGCGGTCGTAGGCGTATTCGCGCACGGCGTCGGTGTGATGGACGATCATTCCCAACCGAGGCCGCGGACGGCCCGGCTCGCTCGATTCGACCATCGTTGTCCACTGGAGCATTTCGAGGTCGCCGTCGGAGTTGCCGAAGGCGATGATCGGGCGGCGGCCGATGAATCGGTAAATGCCGACCGGCTTGCCCGGTCCGTCGTCGATGAAGTCGACGTCCGGCATGCGAAACAGCACCGGCTTGCCGCCCTGCATTTCGTATTGGACTTTAATGCTGCTGCCGACGACGCACTCGAGCGGGATGCCGTACACGCGGCTGGTCCACGGCCGCATGAAGTCGATGCCGCCGCCGGAGACGATGAATATCTTGAATTCGTGGCGGGCCAGGTATTGAATCACCTCGAGCATCGGCTGGTAGGCGAGCTGCGTGTAGAGCCGGTTGAAGCGCGGGTGGCGGGCCGTGCGGATCCAATCGGTGATGATTTGCGTGAACTCGTCGGTCGTGAGATTGGCGTGGCTGGACATGATCAGCTTCATGGCGGCTTTCTCGCCGCCCTCGAACACGGCTTTCATATCGCCGGCGAGGACTGCCTTATACGGCTCCTCGGTCTTCCATTCGGGATGCTGCGGTGCGAGCACTTTGATGCGGTCGATGGCGAACACGACCTGCGTGTACATGGGCTGTTCGACCCACAGCGTGCCGTCGTTATCGAACGTGGCGATGCGCTCGTGCGCCGGCACGAAATCGGGCCCGCCCCATTTGGTCACCTTGTCGACGAAGGCGATGATCGCCCGCTTCGCCGGGACGTCGTTCCAGGAGGGGAGCGGATCGGCGGCGACGGCGGGCGGAGGCGCCGCCGCATTGGGGTCGGCATCGGTCACCGCCCACTTCCACAACTGTTTTTGAGCCGTGCCGAAGTTGCCGAGATGGAACACGGCCGCGCCGGCCACTTTGAACTTGAATGTGTTGAAAGTCGCGGCCTGCATCTTCTCTACAAAGCTAAGCTGGCCGATGCCGACGGTCACGTGCGGGTTGAAGTTCCTGCCGTTGCGCTCGGGGATAAACGTTTTGACGTATTGCAGCGTCGGCGCGTTGACCTCGGGCGAATCGGGCGTGGTCACGTACGCGGCCGACGTGCCGTCGGGCTCGGTGAAGGGAGCGACCGCATCGATCACTTCCTGCTGCAATCGCAACAAGTCGGGCGTGGGCTTAATGACGATGCCAGCCAGGCCCATGTCGTTGAAATTCAGATAGTAGTAGCCGGTGGCCTCGAGCTGCCAGCCGGCCGGACGCTCTTTGTTCAATACGCGCTCGACGGCCGTGTAGACGGCGTCGAGGTCCTTTGTGCGGACGTACCGCTGCAGCAGCGTGATGTGCGGATGGTGCGTGGCATCGAGCGCGAAACCGGCCGAATAATTCTCGCGGAGCCGGGCGTTGGCCGTCTGGGCGTGGTCGATCATCGTCGCGTCGGGCAAGAGCAGCACGTCGATGGCGGTGAGCGGTTCGGCCGCGGCAACGTTGCCGACAAATTGGGCCGCCGCCAGGATTATGACGATGGCGACACACAGCGTTTTGGCAGGCATTCTCGGATTGCACATTGGATTGCCTTTGACAACATGCGTTTGCGATGCGCTCATGCGCTTGGTGGCGTGGCGGCGACCGGCTTCATGAATTGCGGGCCGGTGACGCCCATTGAGACGTAGATGCTCATGAAAGCGTCGACCGATAGTTCGGCCGGACGGACGGATTTGACGGGCACGAACAGCAGGCTGCCGCCGACCGGCACCGGGGCCGACGGAATGAGCACGGCGTTGTAGTCGATCTCGCCGATTCGGAAGACGTCGGGCGTGGGCAGCAGGGCCAGGAACGCGGCCCCGCCGTCGCCGCCGAAATTACAGAACACGACCTGCATGGTTTTGAAGTCGGGGTTGCCCTTGGTGTCCATCATGCCCACCAGTTGCCGAGCCGTGCCGTAGATGCCGCCTAGCACGGGGATTTTTTCGGCGAAGCCGTCGAAGCGGTCGTACACAAGTCGGCGGGCGCCCAGCTCGACCAACATGCCGAGGCCAAAAATCAGGGCGAGCACGATCAGCCAGCCCACGACGTCAGCGAGCAAATCGCTTTCGACAAACATCAGCCCCATGCTGCGGAGCGCGCTGCCCACAACGGCGTTGGGCCCGAGCATGCTCGTCAGATAGCCGGAGACCCAGATCACGACCATCATCGTGATCACGAACGGCAGCACCGCCACGACGCCGACCAGGAAAATGCGCAGCGGAGTTTTCAGATATTCGAGCATGACGACGTATCCGATCCATCGAGAGTACAAATGGAGCAGGCGAGCGGCAATTCCTGCGAGTTCAGCAAAAACTGCTGCCCGCCCTCCCCGATCGTCCTGACTATATCATCCGCCCAGCCGGCTCGTCACGTCCTCGAACGTCGGCTGCGTGTCGTCGATCGGCAGGTGCCGCACCTGGCCGGCCGACAGATCGAGCTCGTGGAGGTCGACGACGCGAACTTGCGGGTTGGCGTAGGTCTTGAAATAATATCGGCCGGCCTTCATGTCGGCGGCCGAGGTCCACTGCGTGAAATCGGCCGGATCGGAGCTGCCGTGCGGCGAGCGGACCACGCCCTTCACGATGTCGAAGCTGTCGAGGATGTGGAACGCGGTGTTGACGGCGTCGACGGCCGACTCGGGCTTGTCGGCCGACCGCGTGAACGCGACCGCCCGCACGAACCGCGAGGGCGGCGTGTAGTCGCCCGGTAGACCCAACAGGCCCGAGCCCTGGCCCAGCTGGCTCAACTCAAGGTCGCCGACTTGGATCGGCGGCACGTTGGTCGGGCTGAGATTGACATAGTTGGAAAGGTTGGTGAGGTGCCAATCGAACGTTGGGTCGTTGGTGATGACGCCGACCGGGTTGTCGTAGACCACCGTCTTGCCGTCGAGGAACTCGACGACGATGCAGCCGCCCGACGCATCGCGGACGATGGCGTGGATTGGCGGCGCGAAGCCCATTTCCTTGAACACGGTCGGGGCGACGACGATCGTCTCGAGCGCGGTCCGCGCGTCTTCCACGGTCGCGCACGTGGTCAGCAGGAACGAGATCAACTGGAACGGCGCGATGACGCGATCCTCATCGCCGGGTTGCGGCTCGGCGTACTTCGCGTAGCCGGGATGGTAGAACAATCCGGACGCCAGACCCTGATCGTTGACGCCGTCGGCAAGGAACGCATTGCCCTGCATGCCCATGCCGACAGCCGAGTAGACGGTCTTCCATTTGAGGCCGGGTGCGCCGGAGGGCGTCATGCCGACTTGCGCGATGCCCTTCGGGATGGCGACGATCACCGGCGGCAGCATCTCGCCAAACTCGAGCGTGCGAGCGTGGACGATGGAGCCGTCCTTGGCGGTGAGCTGGATGCCGGTGCAGGCCGAGGCCGCTTTGGCGAACAGGCCGGCGGCGAGCGCCGCGGCCACGGCGAAAACTAGGCGTGTTTTCATGGCGATTTGTCCCCTGTGGCTACGAGATGTCCCACGACACCTCAAGGATAGGCCATGAAACGAGCCCTCGGGCGAACCGATGATGCCCACGATTTGCGGACTGGAATCGCTCTAGCTGACCGAGCGGCGCGAGACGCTGAACGTGATCCCGCTGAGCGTGTCCTGAAGTTCGTGAACCCGCGACGAAGTGACGGCGCTAATGGCCGTCGCCACGGCGCCCAGCAAGTGGCTGCCGCTCGTGGGCAGGAAACGGCAATCGGCCAGCGCCGGCTCGAGCGCCAGCCGGCGGACGCGCCGCACCAACTGGTCGCGGAGCCATGGCACGTGGTCGAACAGTCTGCCCGTCACGAAGACGCACTGCGGATCGAACAGATTGACGACGTGCGCGATGGCCACTGCCAGGTGCTTGCAGAGCCGATTCAACTCAAACCGCACCTGTTCATCCTCCTGCGAGGCCAGCCGCATGACTTCGTCGAAATCGACCGACCGCCCGAGCTTATCGGAGACCCGTTCGATAAGCGCCCATTCGCTGGCCACCGTTTCCAGGCATCCGCGCCGGCCGCAGCGGCACAGGCCGCCGCTGGGAGCGATGGGAATGTGTCCCATTTCGCCCGCGAACCCGCTGTGGCCCGTGAGGAACTGGTTGTTGATCATCACGCCCAGACCGATGCCGGTCGACATGTCGAGCACGGCGAACGTATCCAGATTATTGGCCTGGCCGTAGACGCATTCGGCCAGGCACAGGGCGTGCGCATCGTGCACCAACACGCATTCGACGGCCACGCGCTCGTGCAAGTCGCGGGCCAGCGACTTGCCGTCCAGGAACGGCAGATTGGCAGCCAGCCGGATTTGCTGCTGCCGGTAGTCGACCAGCCCCACCACGCTGATCCCGATGCACAGGATCGGCATGTCCGGGCCGTCGAGCGTTTTCACGCGCTCGCATATCGCCGACAGTAACTCCTCGTAGCTGCGGGGGGTCGGGAACGACTGCCGACTCGTGTCGCGCAACACACCGTCGAAGCCGGCCGACGCCACTTCGCACGATTCGACGTCGACCGTCACGCCGACGACCTGCGACCGCTCCTTGGAGAGCCGCAGCCGCTTAGCCGGCCGGCCGGGGCCGGTCATCTCGTCGTCGAACTCCTCCAACAGTCGCGCTTCGAGCAGCGAGGCAACCGCCTTGGCGACGGTCGGAAACGTGACGCCCATGTGCTGCGACAGTTCGCCGCGCGTGGACGGCCCGTGTTGCCGGATCGTGCGCAGCACGAGCGCTTCGTTGATCCGGCTCAGCAATTGCGGTTGTACGGGCGACGCGTTGGAGTTGGACACGGGTGCGCGCTGATGTAGGGCGGGTTCCACGAGACCCACCGATGGATTGATTCCCTGTGGGTCTCGTGGACCTCGACCCACCCTACCAACTTCTTCAGGCTTTCGCTACCACATTACACGGCGGCCGGGCTGCCAGCGGACAAAGCCCTCGATCGCTTCGTATTCGGCCAGGCCCAATTTGTCGTATAGTCGGGCCGTTTCTCGGTTGCGGTCCTCGGCCCGCTTCCAAAACTCGCGCATGTCGGGGCCGGGGAACAGGGCCCGGTCCTTCTGCGACTCGTGCTTGAAGATGGCGGTCCGCTTGCGATCGACCTCGGCCGGGCTGAGCGGCACGGCCATTTCGATTTCGTGCGGGCCCCATTCGTGCCACGCGCCGCGATACAGCCAGACCTCGCAGTTGGCGAACCAGGGGTCGTTCTGGCAGCGCTGGCAGGCGGTGAGCACCGCGTTCAAACAGGTGCGATGCGTGCCGTGTGGATCCGATAGATCTCCCGCCGCGTAAATCTGGTGCGGCTCGATCTTCCGCAACATGTCGACCGTGATCTGGATGTCCTCGTCGCTGAGCGGCTTCTTCTTGACGCGGCCCGTCTCGTAAAACGGCATGTCCATGAAGTGGAGCCGCTCGCTGAGCAGTCCGCAGCAGCGGCCTGCGGAGCGCGCCTCGCCGCGCCGCACCAGCGTCTTGATCATCTGCACGTCGGTGCTGTCTACCTGACCCGGCTGCTTGTTGCGCAGAGACCCCTCGATGTGCGCCTCGAGCTCGGCGGTCCGCTGCGGCGACACGTCGAAGTGCTTGTTGAAGTCGGCCACGAATTCGGCGAACCGAATCGCATCGTCGTCGAACACCGCGATGTTGCCGGACGTTTGGTAGGCCACGTGCGCTTCGTGCCCCTGGTCCACGAGCCGGATCAGCGTGCCGCCCATCGATATGACGTCGTCATCCGGATGGGGCGAGAACACCAGCACGCGCTTGGGGAAGATGTCGTCGTGCGGGTGCGATCGGTCGCCCGGCTGCTTGGCGTGCGCCGGCTTGCCGCCGGGCCAGCCCGTGATCGTCGACTGCAACTGGCGGAAGACCTTGATGTTGATGTCGTACGCGGGCCCGCTGTCGGCCAGCAAATCCTGCAGTCCTTCCTCGTTGTAATCCTCCTCGGTCAACTTGAGGATCGGCTTTTCCAACTTGCGGGCCAGCCAGATCACGGCCTTGCGGACCTTGGCTTCGTCCCACTCGACCGGACCGAACAACCACGGCGATTTGTAGCGCGTCAGCGCGTCGCCCGCCGCTTCGTCGAGCACGACTTGGGCGTTGGGGTGTTCCTGCAGGAAGCTGGCGGCGATCGTGGCGGTCACGTCGCCTTCGACGGCTTTGGCGACGATCAGCGATTTGTGCTCGCCGAAGGCCAGCATGATGATCTGCCGCGCTTCGAGGATCGTGCCGACGCCCATCGTCAGCGCCCGCCGCGGCACGTTCTCCTGGCCGAAGAAGTCGCTGGCGGCGTCGATGCGCGTCACCCGGTCGAGCGTAATCAGCCGCGTGCGGCTTTGCTTGCCGGAGCCCGGCTCGTTGAAGCCGATGTGGCCGGTGCGGCCGATGCCCAGGAGCTGGATGTCGATGCCGCCCGCCTTGGCGATTTGTTCCTCGTACCAGCGGCAGTAGTCGAACACCTGCTCGATCGGCACGGTGCCGTCCGGCACGTGCCAGTTTTCGCGCGGGATGTCGACCAGGTCAAACAGATGCTCGCGCATGAAGCGGATGTAGCTCTGCAGCTCGTTGGGCTGCATCGGGTAATATTCGTCGAGGTTGAATGTGACGACGTTGGCAAGCGAGAGGCCTTCTTCCTTGTGCATCCGCACGAGCTCGTTGTACACGCCGACCGGCGTGCTGCCCGTGGCCAAGCCCAGGACGCATTGGCGGCCCTGCGCGGCCCGCTCGCGGACGAGCGCGACAATCTCATCGGCCACTGCCTTGGTGGCTTCCGACGAGTGCGTGTAGACACGGATCGGAATGTGCTCACGCTGCGCCATCGGGTCAAACTTGGCTGCCGGGCCATCGTTGCGTAAGGTGCGGCGATCCGAAGCGACATTCATTTTAGAGACACCAACCGAGGGTTACGTTGCGCGGGATGAGCGGCGCCGGCCGATCATTGGGCCAGATTGCGATGGCGACGCCCTGCCCCCTATTACTCTAAACTATTTAATAATCGACCGGCAAGCAAGCCGGGGCGAGCGGCGGAGACGGGTGGCTGGGGGAGCATATGGCGGTGCGCACGGCGGCCGGAATATTTGACGTCAGCCACATGGGCGAGATCGAAATTCGCGGACCGCAGGCGTTGGAATTCGTCCAACA
>JBIOWO010000304.1:0-10121 GCA_044868555.1 Lacipirellulaceae bacterium
CATTCGCCAACTCGATCCACGAAATTCCATCCTCACCAGCGTCACCTCCGTGCCGTTGCGAAAAGTAAACTGCCCGAAGATGATTACGAATGCTAGCGATCATATGGTTCTGAGATAGGTTCTAAGCGCGGACAAAGGACCAAACCATGTCCAACGATATCCAAACATTGATTCAACAACTGTCCGCTCAAAGTCCCGCCCAGCATGCGACCGCCGCCGAAGCACTCGCCCGCATGGGCCGCGATGCACAACCGGCGGCCCTGTCGCTGGTCAGCCTATTGCGCACGGCCGATGCGCCGACGCGCGAGTGGTGCGCCGCGGCACTGGAGGATATCGGTCCGCCGCTGGCCGCGCAAATTCCAGAGCTGATGAAACTGGCCGACGATAAGTCGCTCGACGCCGCCTATTGGGCGATCACGCTGTTGGGTCGCGCCGGCAACGATGCCGCGCCCGCCGTCAGCACACTGATCCATACCGTGCAAGAGTCCCAGGAGCCTGTACTGCGCGAGCGCGCCACCTGGGCCCTCGGCAAGCTGGGACCGGTCGCTACCTCCGCGGTACCAGCGCTTCGCGAAGCGGCGGAGAGCAACGAACCGCGGCTGATGCGCCTCGCAAAGCAGGCGCTGGATGCGATAGAATCGTAGAGGAGCAACGGTGAATCTACGGTTTGCAGCATCGGCCGACGCATGAAAATCTCCGCCATCCCGCAAATCTATCGCAACGTCAATCGTTGGGGCGAGATCCTCTCGATCCTCAGCAAGTACGGCCTGGCCGGCTGGATGGCCCGGTTCGACCTGAACCTGCTCAACCGCTTCCTCAAAAATCGCGACGGCGAGGCGCTCACCCACCTCAGCCGCGAGACGCGAATTCGACTGGCGATCGAAGAGCTCGGCCCGACATTCATCAAGCTGGGCCAGATCCTCAGCACGCGGCCCGACCAGGTCGGCATGCCGCTTGCCCAGGAGTTGCAGAAGTTGCAGACCAGCGTGCCGTGCGATGACGTGGATGTGGTGCGCGAAACGATCGTCGCGGAGTTTGACCGGCCGCTCGAACAAATGTTTGACGACTTCGACACAACGCCTCTCGCATCCGCATCGATCGGCCAGGTCCACCGCGCGCGATTGCCCAACGGCGACGACGTGGTGGTGAAAGTTCAGCACGCAGGCATCCGTCGCCGCATGGAGGTCGACCTCGACATCCTGGCCGGCCTCGCGCAACTGGCCGAGAAATTGCCCGAGCTGCAGCCGTATCGCCCGCAGGCGACCGTGGCCGAGTTCCGCCGCGTGGTGCGGCGCGAGCTCGACTTCTGCCGCGAGGCCCGCAACCTCGAACAATTCAGCCGCAACTTCGCCCGCGCGCCGCACGTCCGCATTCCGCGGCTGTATCCCGAGCTGTCGACGGGCCGCGTGCTCACGATGGAGTGGCTCGACGGCGTGAAACTTTCCGACCCGGCCGTGCGGCAGATTCCGAACATCGATCCGTGCCAGATCGCCCGGCACGGTGCGGAAATGTATCTGGAAATGATCTTTCACCACGGCTTTTATCACGGCGATCCGCACCCGGGCAATCTCATGGTGCTCGCCGGCGGCCAGATCGGGCTGATGGATTTTGGGATGGTAGCGCGGCTCGACGAGTCGCTCCGCGAGGACATCGAGGACATGCTCTCGGCGATCGTTTCGCAGGATGCTCAGCAGCTTACCAACCTCGTGACACGGATGGGCGCCGTGCCGCCGGGCCTCGACGAAGCGTCGCTCGGTGTCGACCTGACCGAATTCGTCGTCCACTACGCCAATCAGCCGGCCGACACGTTTGACCTGGGTGGCGCGCTGACCGAGATGATCGAGATCATCCAGCGTTATCGCATCGCACTGCCGTCGGCGATGGCCATGTTGATCAAGGTGCTGGTGATGCTCGAAGGGACAGGCCGGCTGCTCGCGCCCAACTTCAGCCTGATGGAGCTGATCCAGCCTTACCAGAAGCGGATGATGGTGCGGCGGCTTTCGCCGGCGCGGCAGATGCGCAAGATGCGCCGCATCTATACGGAGCTCGAGCAACTGGCCGAAATTCTGCCGCGGCGGCTCCGCGAAATTCTGCAACAAGTCGAGACCGGCAAGTTCGACGTCCACCTCGATCACCGCGGACTGGAGCCCTCGGTCAATCGGCTCGTGCTGGGCATGATGACCAGCGCCCTCTTCCTCGGCTCTTCGCTCCTGGTGAGCCGCGACGTATGGGCGATTCGCGGCGTCTCTGTGCCCGGCACGCTGGGCGTAATGCTGAGCGCATTTCTCGGCTGGCGACTGCTACGGGCGATCAGTAAATCGGGTCGGCTGGATCGGCGGAAATGAGAATATAGCCGACCCATTTTGGGTCGCTCGTTGCGTCTACCGCCTCGTCAATTCGTTTGCGATTTCTCGGAACCCGGCCAGGATGGCCGGGCTATTTTCGGAGTTACGCGGCTTTGCGCATGTCGACTTCGACGTCCGTCTGTTCGCGCGAGCGGGCGAATTCGGCGAGCGCCGCTTCGATCTGCGCGTTCAGCTCATCGAGCTTCTCGATGAGCTCGTCGTGGCGGGCATCGAGCCGGTCGAGCACTTCGCGCGGAGTGGGCGGGGCCGTCGACATGTGCTGGTAGCCGTCGCGATCGGTGAGAGTGGGGGATGCCGCGGGGGTGGCGATCGGGAGGCAGGAGTTCCACAGGGATCATCGTCCTCGCACTCCGGCCGGCAACAGACGGGCGATCGACGCCGCTCGGTATCTCCCGCGGGATTTGGCAAACTGTGCGGCTGCATGCGATCGTGCCGGCCGTGCCACCGGGAAAGCCGGATAAGTCCGCCAATCCGCAGAATTTGACCGACATTCAGGCACTCAGCAGTTTGGGCCGATCTAGAGCAAAATACGAAATTCCGTTCCATGGGGTGCCTGGGGTCGAGCGTCAGCGAGCCCCCAGATCCCGCAGTACTGGGGGCTCGGCTCAGCCTCGACCCCAGCCACCCGACTGCATTTTCGAAAGTTGCCTTAAACGTAGCGCTGTGGACATTTCGGCGGGCATCTTGTTACAATGACGGGTCCCAAATAGGTCGAGTCGGTGACGCCGGCGCGACCGCGATGGGTCGAATCGGCTGCCGAGTATTTTGGGTTTTGTATTTTCCAATTCCAGGAGTGCCTGTGGTTAAGTTGACGTTACGAGACAAAGAGACGGCCCAGGAGGCTGTCCGCCGCTTCCGCAAGTTGGTCGAGCGGAGCGGGATCAAGAAAGAAATGCGGGTCCGCGAGTTCTACGAAAAGCCCAGCGAGACCAAGCGCCGGGCCCGTCTGCGCGCTCAGCGCCGCACTCGCCGCGACCGCTTCCTCGCCACTCATTGACCCGCCAGACGGGGTCGGGTCTCCAGCGGAATACATAGCCGACTCATTCTGGGTCGGTTGGCGGACCGTCACGTTCATCACGATGGGCGCGTCGTCGCAACAACCGGCCAAGATGGCCGGGCTATGTATGGACACAAAAAGGGCCGACCCCCATGCGGAGGCCGGCCCTTCGGAGACGATGCGAACGTTTTTTGAGGCGGCCCGCTCGCCCAGCCGACTGATGCTTCGTTGGTGAGTAAGTGAGTAGGTAACTCACCCGCTATCACCTACTCACCTACTCACTCTTCTCCTAAAACGCCACTTCCATCCGGGCAAAGAACCCGTCGAAGCCCAAGATGTTGGCGTCGTCGTAGCTCGTTTCCATCAATGTTGGGAACGCGAATTCGTCGCGGAAGCCCAGATCGTGCCACGCGCTGAACAGGTAGCCGGTCGTGATCGACGTATTGCACGTAATGTGGCTGGTGAGGCCCGTCTCGATCTCGGTGACCGGAATGATCTGCCGCGAACTGAACGTCTGCGTGTTCAATGTCAGTTGCTCGCCGTCGTCGAGCGTAATGCGGCGGGCGGCCAGGTCGACATCGCCCAACAGCAGCGAGATATCTCCCTTGAGGTATACGCTGAAGCAGCCGTTTCCGCAGAAATAGCGGCGTCCTTCCAAGCCCATCTTCAAGCCGCCGCCGCGGAACTGCATCACCGACACAGCGTTCGCCGTCGGTTCAAAACTCTCGGTGACCGCATCATACGTGCGATTCCAGCTCACGTCGGCAAAGCGGAAGCCGCCGGTCCAGGTGATGTCCCAGGCCGGGCAGCCGCAACCGCAGGCACCGCCACAGTCGCAGCCGCCGCACGAGTCGCCGCACTCGCAGCACGATTGCCCACCCAGCTGAATCGTCTTGGCGAAGTCCAGGTCGTACGATTTGACGTCGACGTCGGCATGGATCCGCGTCTCGCCGTCCGGCTCAGCGGTGATTTCGTACGGCAGGAACGAGCCGGACGGAGCCGTGTCGTTGGCCGTGCTGCTCAACCGCGTGAACATGAAGCGAATCTCCTCGCCGCAGTTGCACAAGCGGTAGCCGCCGCCGACACGATATGAGGATTCATAGGCAAAGTCGAGCTCATGGAACGTGTCGATGCCGACACCCTGCTGAATTTCGTCCTGTTGCTCGAGGAACGAGATCGCCGAGCTGAAATTGGCGCGGGCGTACAGGTAGTCGGCGGTAACGTAGTAGCGACCGGGCGGGCAGACCCATCCGAACAGATCACAGCCCCAGCCGCCGCGATAATAGCAGCTGCCGTCGCAGCCGTAGGAGCCGCACGAGTCGCAACAGCCGTCGTCGCAGGAACCGTC
This sequence comes from Lacipirellulaceae bacterium, assembly GCA_044868555.1. Taxonomy (GTDB): domain Bacteria; phylum Planctomycetota; class Planctomycetia; order Pirellulales; family Lacipirellulaceae; genus JABDGM01. The sequence goes on from JBIOWO010000304.1 coordinate 4,712, forward strand.
GGAACAATATTCGCCGTTACAGCAGCCGTTCGCGCCGTAGCCGTAGCCGGCGAATCCATCGCCGACGAATTCGCCCGAGTAAGAACCGTTATTGCCCGAGTAGGAGCCGGCCGAATTCATCCCGCCGCTCATGCCGCCGGGCGGTAGTTTTTCGACGGCCTGCGGCTGCGGCCCCGGAATACTGCCGCCCTGGTAGGCGAGGCGGGACCGCGATTGAGCATGGGCGAGCGGCGCGATGGCAATGATGGCAAACGAAAGTGCTAGCGCAGCGACGCGCACGACGCAATGAGTCATCCTTGAATCCCCCTGACAAGCGAATGCGGGTTTCCGGTCCGTCCGCTGCAGGGCCCACGCTTTGACGGGCGATGGGACAGGACCGGGGCGTTTGGTCGCAGCGGGGCCGCGGGCGCTGTCCCGCGACATTCTCTTCCCGACCAAACGATCATTCCCAGACATCGGTAGCGGCAGAATCGCTACTTTGCTTTTTTTCGGATTAAACCGCACGCGTGGAACATCACGAACAAGCGGTAATGACCGTAGATTCCGCGCAATCCGCAAAGCTTAACAGCGAGCGACGGGGGCCGCTGGCACGGCTGGCGTGGACCCGGTTTTTATGTCGCGTGGGTGCCATGCTCTCGCCGCGTGAGCGGCGTGAGCATGATGCCGAGTATCGCGACCATGCTTAAGCGGCTGCGCCGCGAAAGCATGGCACCCAGGCACTCAACGAATTATGCCGACCGGCGACGGTAAGAAATCTGGCGTCGATCGGGCCTGGCTGAATGCAGGCCCTGGCCGCGCGAACGGCGCGACGGGCAGCTCTGCCGGGAACGTTTGCGAGTGTGCCGGCCGCGGCTCGACGGTTGCGAACGTCGAGTCCGAGTCGACCGCGGGGCCGCGGGCCGACCGCGTCGGCGGACAGCACGAAACTTGATTGGCATCGTGGAAAATCCTACGCAGCCAGCAACTTGCGGTGCGCCCGCCTTGCGGTCAGCATTCCGCCGACCATTCCGATTCCAGCCAACAGGGCACAGCCCGGTTCGGGAACGGCTTCCGTCGTGCCCAGGACCAAAAACGTGCGGACGGGGTCGCTCTCTCGGTACTTGCGATAGTTGTCGTTGTAGAAATCGGCGGCCAAGCCGGAGACGGTCTCATCCGCGATCGCCCAGGGGCCGACCGAGAAATTGGCACCGCTGGCGGGGTCGAAAATTGCCGTGGCCTCGGCGTTATCGTCGGAGCTGACCTGTTGCAGGAACCCGCTGTAGACATTCAGCCCGTTCATGTCGAACAGCACCGTACGATAATCCGGGTGAGCAAAAATCTGGCCCTTTAAGGCTGCGTCGACTTCCAGGTCGATTTTGAACCGAATCAGCTCGCCGGGCGCCAGGCCGCCGTCGCCAATGTTGACGATCAGCTCATCACCGTCGTTATCGACGGTGCTGGAGGAGATCTCGAATCCGGGAGTCGTCTTGGCCAACTTGGCGAAGGCGCCCATGTTCTTGTCCGTGAAATTGAAGCGATCATCGCCGATCGTCAGGCGGAATTGGGAGATCGGCGCCGTGGAGTCGGCATCGTTCGTCAATTCGAGGAAGGGCATGTTGCGGTCGTTCATCCGCTGGAACGGCAGGTCCCACATGATGTACTTCTGCCAATCCATCTCCGTCGGGTGCTCGAGATTCATTTCTTTCTCAGTGATCTTGAGCGTGAATGCGCCGAAGTTGAGCTGTGCCTGGGCGGTTGAGCAGATGAATGCGGACAATGCAACCGCCAGAACGGCCAGGCCGTGGCAAGTTCTGACGCTTTGCAGGTTGAGTCGGGCCATCGTTGCGAATCCTTTAGTGCGGTCAATTTCGTCGCCCAGCCGCGGCCGGCACGCTATGTGAAAACGCGGGCCGGCAGGCCGTGGCGACGCTTAATTTGTGGTTAGTGCGCTCGCGCGGAATTGGCCCGCTCGTCAGCGGCAAATTCCGACGGAACACAAACTGGAGATGCGGTCGACCGTCGCGCTCGACGATCGGTGCAGCCGGGCCGTCGTGAATCGGCGTCTGGTCGGGACGCCGTCGACGGCACCAGAAAGACCGGCCCGCGGGCAAGCTAAAACTGAATTCGCGCCGACACTGGTGCACATCGCGAGACAGTTAAGTTGTCACTGTCCCTGTTGCGTTCGTGTCGGATGGCGCTGCGCGCTGGGAGGTGGTGGATCAAGCCGTCCGATGGGTGCGCTAAGCCGCAAGCGGCTTGCACGACGAACTGCGGAGGCCTGTAGCCAGGCGAGAATCGGAGGACCAAATCCAGCGGCTCTCGAATGTCCAGCGGACAGCTACGCGAATCGCTTCGCCGCTGCCGATCTGACACTCATGAGGTCGCTCCGAAGATGTGAAAAACCGCTACAGTTAAGCAGAAAACCGACTTCCCGATACTTTGCGGGAGGTGGTATCTCAATGGTCAACTTTACTTATAAGTCGATTTTGCAGGTCTGTCAACAAGTTTCGTCGATAATGGCCGATTTTTGCGGCGGCGCCAGTTATGCAGCCCACTTGGCGGCCGGCGTCTTGGCCGCATTCTGAAATGGCACGCTGGGCGCGCAAAAAAGACGCGGCGAGGTCCCCTCAAGCTCCCAGCTCGTCCCGCCGCGTCAATACCCCAGCACCCCTCCCCAAAGGCGCCAGTGCATTGGAAGCCTAGTTTGTGCGGCGCGGCTGTCAAACAGGGCGGGCGAACGCGGGCCAATTCGCCAGGAAGTGTGGCCGGGGAGCAACGACGGTGAGACGGTGTGAGTGGTGTCGCGGCAACGCGGCCGCCGCACCGGCGATGCAGTTGCGCCGACCGGCGCGACCGGGCTTATCGTCCTTCCGTTGGCAACCAGTCGAGTGCCACGTCCAGCGCGCGGGCCGAATGGGTGAGGCTGCCGGCACTGATTCGCTCGACGCCGGTCTCGGCGATGGCACGGACAGTTTCCAGCGTTACGCCGCCGGAGGCCTCCAATTCGATGTGCGGGGCCAGCTCGTTGCGGCGGGCGACGGCCTCGCGCAATTGATCGGGCCGCATGTTGTCCAGGAGCACGATGTCGGGGCCAGCCGCCAGCACGTCGGCGAGTTTGTCGAGGCTGTCGATTTCGACTTCGATGACGAGCCGCGCGGTGTCGACGTTGGGAAAATTGGCCGGCGCCATCTGGCCGACGAAATCGCGCGCGCGGCGGACGGCGTTGGCCGGCGAGAGGTTTTCCTCGGCCGCCAGCGCGAGGTGGTTGTCTTTGATCAAGAGGGCGTCGAACAAGCCGGTGCGGTGATTGTGCCCGCCGCCGCAGCGGACGGCGTACTTTTCCAGGCGGCGCAGGCCGGGCGTCGTCTTCCGCGTGTCGTAAATCCGCGCGGCGGTACCGGCGACACGGCGGACGTACTCGCGGGTGAGCGTGGCAATGCCGGACAGGCGGCCGAGCAGATTCAACAATGGCCGCTCGCAGGTGAGCATGTCGCGGGCCGTGCCGGACAACTCGGTGAGGACCGTACCGGTGACGACTTCGTCGCCGTCGGTCGAGCCGGGCCGGCACTTGATGGCAGCTTGCATTTCGTCGACGACGATCGGCAGGGCGCGGAGCCCGGCGACGGTGCCGGCTTCGCGCGCGATGACGGCCGCCCTGCCCTGTCGGTCGGGGTTGACGAGGGCGAGCGTCGTCCAGTCGTTCTGGCGGTCGAGGTCCTCGCGCACGGCGAGGCGGACGAGCTGGCGCAGATCGTCTTCGAGCGTGGTGTTCCACTCGAGTTGGGTGAAGTCTTTGGGCACGTTGGGTGTGTCGTTGGAGCTAAACCGCCCTTCGGCAAGCTCAGGACCTAACGGCAAGCGGCGGGATGCGGTTAATCGACATGACGAAGATAAAAAATTAGAGGGGCCCCTCCGTGCAAAAGTTCGCACCGCGGCCCGGGCGAGAAGGATTCGTCGCGCGGCGGGCCTGCGACGGGCCATCCACACTTCCCCCGGGCGGAGGTGCGATGCAGACCGTCGTGCCCCTGGCACACAGGCGAATCAATCAGGAGGTCCACAGCCACCGCGGCACAAACATCTTGCGAGGGTCAGCCTAGCAGATACGGCGGCGGGGTTCACTCACTATTTTTGGCCACCCGGCGGCTAGCTCATGCGACTGAGGATCGGAATGATTTCCTGTTCGTTAAACGCGCGTAGCACTTGTGTCCGCACGTTGCCGAGCGTGCCAACGCTGAGTGCCAGGCAGGTGATGGTGGCGTCGTCGGGGGCCTCGATAATCAGCGCGCAGTCGTACTGACCGAGCGTCCAATAAAAATCCTTGACGTTCGCTCCCGCCTTCTTGGCCGAGCCACGGAAGGCCTCGACCCGTTTGACGGTGTCCTTGATGTTGCGAATCCCCTGGTCGGTGAAATTGGCGAGCATGAGATACGTGGCCATGGTGGGGCTCCATTGAGAAAAGTCAACGGCGAGGCCGTTCCGCAGCATAAGAATTTGCCTCGCTTTGCTGAGGCTGATTATCCGCTCAGTCGCACAAACGATACAAGTGGTCCGACAAATTGTTATCGGTAACTATGTTGATCGACGGAATTCTTCGATGATCTTTGACCACTTGCCCTCATGCTCTTCAACATCGGTCACGCTCACACTGTCAACGTTTTTGGCAACGTCTGGATCCCGGTCGTATTTGGTTCTGTACTTCTTTGCGTATTTTGTGTTGACGATTCTCTGAATTCGGCAGATCTCCGCATGAGTAAGAACAAAAAAACGTTCGGAGTATGAGGTATCGCCATCGACCTTCAGTTGAAACATCACCCAGAAGTCCGGGGCCGTGAGATCGACTTGATAATTTCGTTTCTGGCCGATCCCGGTGACAAATCTGTTCCGTTGACTTGTCTTAACTTCGATTCGGAGCGCCAGTTCTTTTCGGTCGCTAATCGCGTAGACGTCGACGCCCTTTTGGTTTCCGTAAGTAATCGTGGAAAACACACCGCGCTTATTGAGTTCACTACACACGCGATACTCGCCCGCGAGGCTAAGTAGGTAGGGCGGGATTTTGGCTGATTTCGCGCGGCTCATTGTTTGTACGGATCGGTGCGGGAAAGTTCGCCGCTAGGGAGTTCGTAGTAGAGGATGCCGTTGATTGAGTAGACGTTGGGTACTCCGAGTCGGCGGCTTTCGACTTGAGCGCGCTGTACGGCGCGCCGGCCGATCTGGCTCAGTTCCTTGATCTTCTTCCATGTGTCCAAGTCAAACGTCGCTTTGACCATGTTGCTCAGGTCCAATCAAACGATGGAAAGAATTAAACAAGGCCTCGTCCCAAACCGAAATTGCATCTTGCCTGCCGAAAGCCACGTCCATGTATTGATTACTCGAATTGTAAATCACATACCAAAGATCGGCAATTTCTCGATAGACGTGCCAGAAATTGGCG
>JBIOWO010000305.1:0-2065 GCA_044868555.1 Lacipirellulaceae bacterium
GTCCTTCTGGCTCAGACCCAAGCCCTCGACCGCAAGTCGCGTCAGCTTCGTCATGTCGACCTGCAGCAACCGATACGATTTGAGACTGCCGTCTTCGAGCGGGTTCGATTTGTAACCGGCCTGCTCCAGACCCTTGGGATCAAACTCGTCTTGGTTGACGATCAGGATGCCGCCCGCGCGGAGATCCGAAACATTTGTCACCAGTGCCGCCGGATTCATCGCCACCAGGCAGTCGACCGTGTCGCCCGGCGTGTAGATGTCCTTGCTGGAGAAATGGATCTGGAAACCGGAGACGCCCGCTTTGGTGCCGCGCGGAGCGCGGATTTCGGCCGGAAAGTCGGGGAACGTTGCGATATCGTTCCCCGACAGCGCGCTCGTGTTGGTGAATTGCGTGCCGGCGAGCTGCATGCCGTCGCCGGAGTCGCCGCAGAAGCGGACGGTCGCCTCGTCAATATTCTGTACGGATTTTTGCTGCGTGGGAGTTGCAGTGGCAGTCGTGGACATCGTGGGAGGCAATTCCTTATGGGGCTTGTGGGCTCACGCGAGCCGCCAGCCCTATCGGTATTGTTGATGATGACTCGTGAAAGACAATTGATCCTTGGTGCGTGAATTCCGGACCTTTTCGGCCGGACTTCGTTTCGTACTCCGGTGCTATCGGCCGCCGTCGGCCGGCAAAGTCGCCCCTCTTACGCTCCCTCGCGCTCCTTCGTCGTGGGCCGTGGGTTGGGCGGCAGGTTATACACGGTCGCCGGAAAATGGTCGACCAGATAATGGACAATTCCGCTGACCGCCACCACGCCGGTCGGTCGGCCGTCTTTGTCGACCATCGGCAAATGTCGATATCCACCCTCGGCCATCGTGCGAATCGCCTCGGCCACGGTGGCCGTGGCAGGGATCGTCGCGGGCGGGCTGGACATCACCTCGCGTACGGGCCGGGAGAAATCGGCCCCATCGGCCATCAGCCGCAGCGCGTCGCGCTCCGTGAGAATGCCCACCAACTTCGCGCCTTCGCAGATCATCACGGCGCCGGTCCGCTGCGCACGCAGCAATTGCAGCGCTTGACCGACCGTCGCGTCGACCGTGGTGGCCAACGGTTGGTCCGGATAAGCGGAGGCCACGCCTTCGCTCTCTAAGCTAAGCTGGAAGTCCACGGCAAATCTTCAAACGGCGTCAGTCGATCGTTGCAAATCGCTGACACCAAACGCGCGAACAATTCGGGCGGGGTTTCGATTGCGGAACTGCCGGCCAACGAACCTTATTCCATCAAGGGTGGCCCAGGTGATACAAAACGACACCTCGGCTCCGACATCCGCAACGAGCACCAGCAAATGCGCCGCTCCTGGGAGCAACCAGCGGGCGATTCTTCCGCCTGCCCACTAATGCCAACTTCCTGTCGTGTTCCCGAGCGCAGAGCTACTCGACTTGTGCTTCCGTTCAAATCTACCACAAGCCAGCGGCTGGTTGAACCGCGATTTCACCCCTATTTTCGGCTCGTTTTTTCGGGGAGCCGAAGCTGCAGCGACCCCATTTACTCGCCCGCTGGCGGCCGCTGGTCGCCCCGCTCGTAGAATTTCGTGAGGTCGATCCCGCCCCGCTGCTCCTCTTCCACGAGCTTGATCCGCGTCTCCAGCTGCTCCATCCGGCGGGCCAGCTGAGGCAGCAGCGCCTGTTCGGCATCGACAATCTGCGGCCGCGGCACCTCCGGATAGCCCAGCTGACGGTGGAGCGATGCGAACAGATAGAGCGGATCCTTGCGCCGGTTGGCCAGCGCGATTCGCCCCTCCCGTTCGCCGAAGAGCACGAGGCCTGCATTCTCGCGAGCCGGGGCGTCCCCGCCCCCGTCAATAATGCCTTCACCCGGGGTCGAGGGCGACCCGGCTCGCCCACGCTCGCCACTGTTCGCCCGCTGCCGGTAATACTCACTGTGCACGTAAATCAAATCCGCCAGATCCACCATGCCGATCTGTCGCCGCACCGTGCGGATCCAATCGCTCCAAGTCGCGTTGAACGCCGGATCGCGCGCAACCGCCTCGAGCCCGCGATCGTATCCGAGCCGATTGCGGCA
>JBIOWO010000306.1:0-7513 GCA_044868555.1 Lacipirellulaceae bacterium
CTGTTGCTTACCTACGAGTTAGTGAAAACAGTTCCGGCGTTAGCCGGACAGTAGTGATCTATCATGACAAACTTGGGAAAGGGCCAACGCTGATCAACCCAGATTTGCAACCAAATTGGCGTCCGGCGCCGGCAAGTCAGCGAACTTTCGGACAAGGGCAATGAAATCCATCCAGTTCAATTATTTCGCGTCGGAAAGCGATCTATCGACGGTCGCAACGGTGATACTTGAGTGGTGCCCGCATCTCGTCGTGTTTCCACCTCGTGGCACTGGTTCCGAATTGAAGGGAACGCCAGTACGTGATGCGAAGGCTTTGATTCCGGCATCGCCGGGCGAATCTCACTTTGTTTGTTCCCGAGATGACGAAATGCATGTCCGAACCACATATGTCGACGAGAGGATTTCGTGTATTCAAATCCAGGAGAATCCTGTTGTCGAGTATTCCCCAAGCGCACCCGTCGATTCGAAGACAGTGAAGATTGGACGCTTTTATGCAAGTTACAGCGATATCGAGTTCATGAAGCGCGTGAGGAAACTGTTCCGGCTGCTCAAGTCTCGTGCTATGCAATTGGATCCGTCAGGTATTTGGGTTTTTCCCAGTGCAGCAAGAACGAAACCGATTCTCAAAATGTGGGCTGGTCAAGATTGGGAGAACCCATTCGTAAACATCAAAGCGTCAGATGGTTACCGTGGCATTGAGTCGTGCTGAATGATCTGTCCGCGTCCGTCTCAAAAACCTCATCCGCGGGATAATTTCAACTTGGGGTACAGCCGCAGTGGCTTGGGAAGTGCGAACGAAAGTGAATGGCGTGACGCGGCGCGCCGTCAAATTTGTCGTGAATTGCGCAGCGTTCGAGGTGTGCTGGTGTGAGTGCGCGGAAGTAGCGCAGGAGTGTGCCAGGAGGAGCACTAAGCCGCCTCGCGGAAGTAGCAATGATGCACGAACGGAACAATCTACCTTTGAGCCTTTCCTGAAGAGCCTTTGACCATAGCGCGCCACGGAAGCTACATTGTCCGCGGGGCGAATGTATGTCCAAAAATAGACGCCTGGATGGAGTGGAGATCCTGCGGCGCCAGGCGGCCGTGGTGGCTGCGAATTTTCGGCGGGTGATGGAGCGTGACGGGCGGTCGCTGGCGGACGTGGCGGCCGCCACGGGACTGGACCCGCGGACGCTGCGGGCGATCTTGCGCTGTGCGAACACTTCCCATCCTCGGACGCTCCACAAGTTGGCCCGTGGCCTGGGTATTTCGGTGGATGAATTGATGCTTTCGGCCGACTGCTGGCGTCGCTTCAACCACCCGGCCACACCGCTCATCGACCGTGTTGTCGCCGCGCATCGCGAGTCGTTCGCGGGGTGGTCGGATGCCGACTTGGACGTGCTTTACGACCGCCTGGGCGCCGGCCGCGAGTGGACCGAGGACGGCGTCCTGGCGGCCGTTGACAAGGTCAACGCCCAACTCGAGTTGTGGCGGCGCGTCAACATCATCCTGGAAAGCGGCGAGGCCGAGCTCTGCGTCATGATCGTCAAGTTCCTCCACCACCGCGTGATGGCCCGCGCAACTTCTTGAGGCGGGCCAGCCGCGTGACCTCGATCACGCACGACCTGGCTCCTCCCGGCACCTCTGCGACCGACATCGTCCACACGTACGGCTACGACAACGCCTCGCGCGTGATTAACTCTTGGGGAGCAGGCCGCGCCCAATTATCGAATTGACCTCCCCCGGTAGGACTCGAACCTAGTTCTTTCGTGTTGGGAACAAGTTGGCTTAGGATTGATTTCGTGCTTAAGTCGTTGGGCAGCTCACGGTTGATCGGTGGAGTATGTTGATGTCGTATTGTAGCCGTGTTGGGTTCATATTGCCAACATTGTCCCCGATCTGCCCCCGATTCTTAACGCACGTGCTCGGCGACGCCGGACAATTAATGCCACGAGCGTAGGGATGACGAACGCCAACGAACTCGGTTCTGGTATGGAAGAGGATATCGACGAGTCGCTGGAAAACGCTGCACCGCTGCCGTTGGTTTCGCCGAAGTGTGCGCGCCAGACATTGTAGTCGTCGGGCGTGTAGATGCCGCCGGGGTTCTTGCGCCAGACGACGTAGTCGGCGCCATCAACGGCCCCGTTACCGTTGAAGTCACCGTGGAGCGGTTGCGCAGACTGGATCGTAGCGATTTCGCTGGGTGCGATGACGTCGTATCCTTGGAGCTGCGGCGGAGGGTGCTCCTGTACCTTGAGGAATGTTCGGACATTCGACTGGAACCCGCTCACCCCATCCGGATTGCCGAAGGGAATGTCGCTCGTCGCCACCCTATCGCCGGCATTCCATGCGCGCAGAATCGGCTCCGATCCGGTGACGGTCACGACAGTCGCTCCATCAGGCTCGTACCAGCGTACCGACCAAAAATGGTTGAAGAAGGCGGGATCTTGGGCGGTGGAGCCGACGTCCGCATTGAAAAGCTTCAGGGAAACTTGGTCGAAAGAGCGACAGCACCTTGGCCGGCCCGTTATGCGGGCCTCAAAATCGCCCGTCGTATTGTCGAAATTGAATGCCAGGCTTAATACATCGACATAGGAGCTTCCGCTGGCGTCCCCCCCAGGATCGGTGAATGAAAAAGTGAGCGGCGCCGCTGAAGCAGCAGTTGTGACCGCGAAGCTGGCCACGAGGCCGATTAGCGAAAGGATTGGAGCAGAGCTCCTTCGGGCGGCGACGAAACTCGACCATCGCCAAGCGCACACGAGCGCGGCCGCGCACACAAGAAGCACAAAGGCGTTCGGTTCAGGGATCGCTTGTCGGCCGTACTGCAGATGATCGACTTCGATTCCGGTGCCGGTTGCGCCGGGCGTGCCGGGGGACCTGATTCGGATGGCCGAGATTCCCGCGAAGTCGATCACGCCGAAGAAGCGATCCTCGGCGGTGCCGCTGCGGAAGTTACCGTCGCCGAGATTCAGCTCGGTCCGGGTCCCCAGGGACGTGCCCGTAGGGCCAAACGCTTCGAGCGTGACGTTGCTCGTCGTGGGCCCGTCCGTCCAAACGATGCCGACGTGCGTGGGGAGCTGCCCCAACTGCGTGGCGTCGAAGTTAAAACGGATGCCGGTCGTGGCGACGCCAAACATCGAGTAACCGTTTACGCCGGTGCCGTCGATTGCGCCATCATCAGCGTCAACGGAGTCCGTAACGCCGCCGAGTGGGCCAATGACGTTGCCGCCGATGTCGGTAACTCCCGGCGTGTTGAGCTCATCATCCTCAAACGTCTCGAAGTGGAAGAACGAAAATTCCAAGCCGGCGAACGGACTGATGGCCGCCCCGGCACCGGGCAGTGTGTTGTCGAATGCCAGGTAGGGCGCCGGATTGAGGAAGATTGGCGCCGCTCGCAAGTCACCGACGACTACAACCCACAGCGCGCCGGCGAGCGCCAGAGTATCGAGGGAGAGTGGGAGAAGACGTATGCACGAACGACGCTTTGCAAATTGAATTTGTCTCATGGAATCACTCCGGTTGATAATTCGCTAATTTACGGATCGCTTTCGACTTATTCCTGTGCACCATTGCGACAACTGCCAATCCGATTGCGAACAATGCGAGAGCTGCCGGCTCGGGCACGCTGTGGACCAGCGCCTGCGGCGCCGGAGGGCCGAGATAATTTAGCGTCACCGGATCGGTGAGCGTGAATGTTGGTGATCCCGGATCGTCAAAGCCGCCGCTTCCTTCGGCCACGAACGTGTCGATGAAAGCGCCGGTGACGCCGTCGTATCGCTTGATGCCGGCCCGTTTGCCGTTCACGCCTTTGAAGTCGGAGTCGGCGACGTACAGATCGAGTTGTTCGTCACCATTGCCGTCAGGGCCGAAGATGGCGAAGAAGCATGTGCGCATTCCTCCGCTGCCGGGGGGAATGAACGTATCGATAAACGCGCCGGGCGCGGTGCCGCCGGGACCCTGGAAACGCAAGACCGCCGGCTGATCGCTGTAATAGCGCGCGACATAAAGGTTGCCGTCGGGGCCGAAGCTCATCCCGCCCGGCCCGGCAAGCCCGCCGCTGCCGCTGGCGACGAAGGCGCCGAGAAACGCGCCGCTCGTCCCGTCGTAGTGCAAAATGCTATCGGTGCCGAAACTGCCGACGTACAGGTCGAGATGCCCATCGTCATTGCTGTCGGGGCCGAATACGGCAGCGGTGGGCTTAGAGAGTCCGCCGCTTCCCAGTGCCACGAAGTCGCCCATGTACGCGCCGGTCGTACCGTCGAACCGGACGACGCGACCACCAGCGCTCGTATGATCGGCGACGTAGAGATTGCCGTCTTGCCCGAAAATGATCCCGCGCGGGCCTTTCAGGTCGCCGCCGACCGCGAAATTGTCGATGAACGCGCCGGTCGTGCCGTCGTAGCGCAGGACCGCCTTGAGCTGACCGGGACCGGCGAACTCCCCGGAACTCACGTAGAGGTTGTGGTCGTGCGGGCCGAAAAGCACGCCCCACGGTTGATTCAATCCGCCACTGCGGCGGGGCGCGAACGTATCGACGAAGGCGCCGGTGCCTTCGTCATAGCGCAGAACCCGATCACGACCAAAGTCGCCGACCAGCAGGTAACTGTCTGTGCCGCCGTTGGGCTCCGGCAAACCGGCATGCGCCGCGGCGGCAAGAGCTGCCGTAACGATCGCAGTGCTCATGAATCTCAGCAACTCAAAGCGTTTCATTGGATTTGCTCCTTTACCGGCCTGCGATAAAATGGACTGCCCATCCCCAGCGCGCAGACCGAGCGCCAGGATGATGCCGGGCCGGTGAGGCGGGCACCCGCCATAGGTGGGTCGGCTTCGCGGCTGTCCTCACCGGCCGCTGTTCTTTCTTCGTTACGTCACGCGATCTATCACCGGCCGCTCAGCGGCGGGCAACAGTAATGCACACGCTTGTGTGCCTCGCGGTCCCAATAGCTACAGCAGTCGACGTAACCTGGGGGGCAGATTTGCCCACCGCAACGCTTGGCTCGTCTGGCTGCCTGGGCGTCCTCGGGAAAGGCCAATAGCCCTCCCATGACTGCGGCCAAAGTCATCGCGCCGCGTCCGGCCCGGCCCAAGAACTGTCGACGCGATACACTGGTCGCCGACCGCTCCGCAAGTTGGCTGAATCTTTCGTTCATGGCTAAACTCCATAGTTAGAGAGAAAAGGGCTTGGGGACTTTTTGCCATTGATTCAAATCGAGTTGGTTGACCGCGGCGGTTACTAAAATCCCCCCACGACTTCGCCTCCATTGCGCGATCCGAGCGAAAGAAAAGTCGTTGGATCAATCGAATAGGAGAGAAATCGCACGGAACCATCGCACATAGTGAAGTGGGCGCCTCCGGGGTGCACACTGCCGTAGCGCAACTGAACCGCTGCATCGGTGAAATCACCCTGGTGCAATCCTTCCGACACGTCCAGGACGTAGTCTCCCAGGCCATGGTCATCAACTCCTCGCCCGGCCGCCCACCAGCCCCAATAAGCATCGCGGTCGGCCGGTCGCTCTCCGACGAGGATTGTTCGTGAAGTGCCATCGACGATCTGCTGAAGCCGGGCTACTTGATTGACATCCGGAAAGACGCCATTGCCGGGTTGCTCGGTCGGATAAACGCCGCTGGGCGGCGGGAGTTGGCGAGTGGAACCGCGACATCCCAGATAGTTCGTCAGTGCATAGGCCTCGCCACCCGGACACTCTTCGTCGGACTCATAAATCCGCTCGCTGTGCGGGTCGCTCGGGCATAGCAGAACGGCCAATTTCTTCGACGTATAGGGTTTGTACTTGTGGCAGAGCGTCCAGATGTCTTCGCGAAAATCGAGTCGTTCGTAGAGCGATCGCTCGTCCAATTCGGGCAGGATTCGAGCGATCCAACTCCACCATCCGGTAGGTTCCGGTTAGTTCCAGTCGACAATGGTGGAAGCCGGAAAGCTTCCATTGCGTTCGTGAAAGCTGGAGAGCGCCAAGCCGAGCTGCTTGAGGTTATTCGCGCACTGAGTTCGGCGGGCCGCCTCGCGGGCCGACTGAACTGCCGGCAGCAACAAGGCAATCAGCATGCCGATCACTACGGTCACCGTCAGCAGTTCAACCAATGTGAATCCTCGTCGAATGGAGCGCGCAGAATGCAATTCTCTTTCGCGCACGAGCAAATCTAGCGTTCGGGATGTCATGGTGATTTCTCCAGTCGGTGGTAAGCCGGGACGGGCATCGCGCCCGCCCCGGAAGAAGACTCGATTCGCAATCGTTGCCTCTAATTCGTCCTTCGGCCGCCACCTCGACCGCCACCGCTGGGCACGCATGTGCAGGCTGGTGAGCCGACGCAGATGCCGCCCATCGTGCCGATTTGGCAATAGGCTCCTTCAACTAGACCGGCACAGTAGTTGTCCGAGCCGACGCCGCATGCCTGGCCGCGAACTCCTTTGATGCAGCGTCCCCCGACGCAGATGTGCCCCCGCGGACAGTTTGCATCGGTGGTGCAGCACTTGCGTCTGCGTCTGCCGGCTTGCGCCTCGGATCCAAAGGCCAGGAATCCGCCGATGACTCCGGCCGTGACGAGCGCGCCGCGTCCGACACGGCCCAGAAACTCTCGGCGCGACGCGGTAGTAACTACCTGCTCGGCCAACTGATTCACTCTTTTAAACATAGATAATCTCCTTTATCTGCGGTTGACGAGCACGCATCTGCAATCTGGGGCGCCGACGCATCTGCCAGGACGATTGGGTGTTCCGCACACCGATCCCTCAGCCCGGCCACGACACTGACCTGGAACTTGCGAGTCCGTACTGCACACCTGCGGGCGAACTCCTTTGACGCAGCGTCCGTCTTCGCAGATGTACCCCCGTGGGCAACACGTATCCGTGGTGCAACGACGTCGGCGTCTGCCGGCTCGGGCCTCGGATCCAAAGGCCAGGAATCCGCCCACGACTCCGGCCGTGAACAGCGCGCCGCGCCCGATTCGGCCTAGGAACTGTCGGCGCGACGCGCGAGTCGCCGACCTTTCCGCAACATCAACTATTTTTTCAAACATGGATTAACTCCTTTGGGGATTGGGAAACTAACGATTCACGTTCGCTCGCCGAGTCGCGATCCGTTTCGTCGTGATGCTTGTTGGCCCGATTGCCGGCGCCGGTCAGAACGTACCCGAGATACTGGGCACTGCCGACGATCCCGCTGGATGCGATCACCCCGTGCTCGTCGATGAGGAACGCGAACGGCGTGGCGAAGATCTCGTAGCGCTTCGCGACGCTGAACTTTTCCTGAATGAGAATGGGGAACCGCGCTTGAATCTCGGCAGCCCACTCGCGCGACTCGTCCGGTTCGCCGTTGTTCACGACCAGCACCTGGTGCTCGCCCTTGGACTGAACGCGATTGAACTCGGGCGCCATGTCATGACAGGGCCCGCAGCCGGCTTGCGTGAACACCAGCAGCACCTTGCATCCAGCGAAGTCGTGCAGTGAGACCTCGCCGCCGGTGGCACAGGGCAGCGTGAAGTCGGGCGCCTTTCTGCCGGCCTTGAGGCCGTCGCGGGC
>JBIOWO010000307.1:0-8324 GCA_044868555.1 Lacipirellulaceae bacterium
CGCCGCCCGTTCTACGCCACCGAAGACGGCAAAGGCCAACCGGTGCGCGACATCCTGGCGTAACGTCTGTTCACAGACAAAAGATCTCACGCAAAGGCGCGAAGGCGCAGAGAAGAATCATAAGACAGGCACCGCTAATGCTCGCTAATATACGCTAATGTATGGAAAGAAGTCATTCCATAATCATTAGCGAACATTAGCGTCCATTAGCGGTGCCCCTGCTATTTAATACTTTGCGCCTTTGCGAGAGACTTTTCTGCACGACAGGTATGCCCAAAAATGCGCGATCGAGAGCGGTCGCAGCACGTACCGGCCTGGGCCGGCTCGGCTATAATAGATCGAGCCCGGTAAGAACATAGCCGACCCATCTTGGGTCGGTTCAGGCCAAGTTGACCTGGCTATGTTTTGTCAGCGGCGCGAGGTTGTCGATATGGTCGCAAGGCGGAAAATTGTCGTGCATTCGGCCGCGTTTGCCGTGCTCGTTGGCGCGTCCGTAGGCGCGACGCTTTCGCGCGCCGAAACGCCGGCGCCGACCATCGACTTCACCCGCGACGTGCGCCCAATCCTGGCCGCCAATTGCATCAAATGTCACGGCCCAGATCCAGAAAATCGCCAGGCCGATCTGCGCCTGGACGTGTGGCAGAGCGCCGGCGACATCCACGGCGCCGAGGCGGTGATCGCCGCGCGCCAGCCGGCCGACAGCGAGCTGGTCAACCGCATCACCGAAGGCGACCCCGACCTCCACATGCCGCCCGCCGACTCCGGCAAAACGCTCACGCCCGAGCAGATCGACACGCTGAAAAACTGGATTGCTCAAGGGGCCGAGTACAAAAAGCACTGGGCGTTCGAGGCGCCCCAGCGCCCACCCGTGCCGCAAGTGAAGGATGCCGCCCGCGTCCGCAATCCGATCGACGCGTTCGTGCAGTCGCGTTTGGAGCGCGAACAACTTTCACCCGCCCAGCCGGCCAGCCCCAGCACGCTGCTCCGCCGCCTGTCGCTCGACCTCGTCGGCCTGCCGCCGACGCTCGATGAGATCGCCGCCTTCGAGGCCAACGTCAAGAGCGGCGGTATCGACGGCGCGTATCGCCGCGAAATCGAGCGCCTGCTCGCCTCGCCCCACTTCGGCGAACGCTGGGCCCGCGTCTGGCTCGATGCGGCCCGCTACGCCGATTCCGACGGCTTCGAAAAGGACAAGCCGCGGTTCGTGTGGATGTATCGCGACTGGGTCATCAGCGCGCTCAACCGCGACCTTCCCTACGACGAATTCATCGTCGAGCAGATCGCCGGCGACCTCGAGCCCAATCCCACGCAGGACCAGCTCGTGGCCACCGGCTTCCTGCGCAACTCGATGATCAACGAAGAGGGCGGCATCGACCCCGAGCAGTTCCGCATGGAAGCGATGTTCGACCGCATGGACGCCATCGGCAAGGCGATTCTCGGCCTCACGATTCAATGTGCCCAATGCCACACGCACAAGTACGACCCGCTCGCGCAGACCGACTACTATCGGATGTTCGCCTTCATCAACAATTGCCACGAAGGGGCGATCACGACCTACACACCCGCCGAAAACGAAGAGTGGGCCGCCACGGAAACTGCCATCCGCCTCATCGAGAAGGGCCTCCGCGACGCAAAACCCGACTGGGCCGATCGAATGGCCGAGTGGGAGAAATCGGTTCGTAACAATCAGCCCGAATGGATCACCCTCGGAAATCCGCATACCGACGATCAGAGCGGCGAGAAATTTTACAACCAGGACGACGGCTCGGTGCTCGCGGCCGGCTACGCGCCAACGTGGAAAGTCACCGAGTTCAAAGTCGACGCGAAGGCAGCGAAAATTACCGCCTTCCGCCTCGAACTTTTGAATGATTCGAATCTACCGTGCGGAGGCCCAGGTCGATCAATCTACGGCACTTGCGCGCTCACCGAGTTCCAGGTCGACGCCGCGCCGATCAATAATCAAGCGAATCGCACGCCGCTCAAATTCAACAAGGTTTCGGCCGACGTCAATCCGCCGGAACGCGAACTGGAGAGCTTCTTCGACGACAAGAGCGGCAAGCGCCGCGTGACCGGACCCATCGAATTCGCCAATGACGGCAAAGTTGAAACTGCCTGGGGTATCGACCTGGGCGGCGGGCGCAGCAACGTCCCCCGCAAGGCCGTGTTCCACCTGGAAAAGCCGTTCGACGCAACAGGCGGCTACAAGCTTACGATCAAGCTCGCTCAGCAGCATGGCGGCTGGAACAGTGACGAAAATCAGAATAACAACCTGGGCCGCTTCCGCTTTGCCTATACGACAGCCGACGATCCCACAGCCGATCCGATTCCAACCGATGTCCGCCAGATTCTTGCCATCCCGGCCGAAAATCGCACGCCAGAGCAAGCCGGCCGCGTGTTCAGCTATTGGCGGACCACGGTTCCTGAATGGGCAAAATACAACGAACGCCTTGAGGCACTCTGGCAAAGCCATCCGCGCGGCACGACGCAATTAGTTCTGAAAGAGCGCGACAAGCTCCGCCCAACGCATCGTCTCGATCGCGGCAACTTCCTTGCGCCCGCCGAAGAAGTCGCGCCCGGTGTGCCCGATTTCCTGAATCCGCTCGAGCCGAGTAAGCCCGGCGCGAAGCCCACGCGGCTCGATTTCGCCCACTGGCTCGTCGACAGAAAATCGCCCACCGCGGCCCGCTCGATCGTCAATCGCATCTGGCAAGGATATTTCGGCATGGGCCTGGTGGCGACCGCCGAGGATCTCGGCACCCAAGGCGAACCGCCCTCGCATCCGGAGCTGTTGGATTGGCTCGCCGTCGAATTGATGGACCACAACTGGAGCCTCAAGCATCTCCACCGCCTGATCGTCACGTCGGCCACCTATCAGCAGGCCAGCACGGTCGCGCCCGAGCTGCAAACCCGCGATCCGGCGAATCGGCTGCTCGCCCGCGGCCCGCGGTTCCGCGTCGATGCGGAAGTGGTTCGCGACATCGCGCTGGCCTCCAGCGGCCTGTTGGTCAACAAGGTTGGCGGCCCGAGCGTCCATCCACCCGCACCGGAATTCCTCTTCCAGCCGCCGATCAGCTACGGCCCAAAGACGTGGATCGTCGAGACGGGGCCGAACCGCTATCGCCGCGCGATGTACACCTTCCGTTACCGCAATCTGCCGTATCCCGTGCTGCAAGCCTTCGACGCGCCCAACGGCGAAGTCGCCTGCGCCCGCCGCGCTCGGTCCAACACGCCGCTGCAAGCGCTGGCCATGCTCAACGAGCCGCTGTTTGTGGAATGTGCGCGGGCGCTCGCGTTGAGTGTGCTCGCCGAGGGCGGCAGCAGCGAGACCGACCGTTTGACCTACGCCGTCCGCCGCTGCCTGTCGCGCGAACCGGACAAGAACGAAATCGACGCCCTGCAGAAGTTCCTCGACCAGCAAAAAGATCGCTTCGCCAAACAGGGCGCCGACCCGTGGCAGCTGCTGGCCGACGACGACAAAGGCAAAGCGCGATTAGAATCAAAGCTCCCCAACGGCACCCGCCCGGCCGAACTAGCCGCCTGGACAGCCGTGGCCCGCGTCGTGTTGAATTTAGATGAAACGATTACGAAGGAGTGAGGTTGGTCCGTTGTCCTTGGTCCGTGGTCCGTGGTCCGTTGTTGCAGTGTCACGCAACTGACAATGGACAACGGACAACGGACAACGGACCAACAACTATGAACTGCCAAGACCATCTTTACCGCAACATCCCGCCGCAGTCGCTCGCCCGACGGTGGTTCTTGAAAGAGTGCGGCGTCGGCCTGGGGACCATTGCGCTTGGGCAGTTGGCCGGTGCGCGGCCCGCGCTCGCGGCGGCCGCCGTCGATCCGCTCGCGCCGAAGATGCCTCATTCTCAGCCGCGGGCCAAGAACGTCATCTTCCTGTTCATGGCCGGCGCCCCCAGCCATCTCGAATTGTTCGACTACAAACCGCAGTTGGCCAAGTTCGACGGCACCTTGCCGCCCGCTGAATTGCTCAAGGGCTACCGCGCCGCCTTTATCAACCCCAGCTCGAAACTGCTCGGCCCGCGGTTCAAGTTCGCCCGCCACGGTCAGTGCGGCGCCGAGCTCTCCGAACTGCTGCCCCACCTGGCCACGGTTGTCGACGACATCGCCATTGTCAAATCGATGACTACCGACGCGTTCAACCACGCGCCCGGTCAGATTCTGATGAGCACCGGCTCCCAGCAGTTCGGCAAACCGAGCCTCGGCGCCTGGACGCTGTACGGCCTGGGCAGCGAGTCGCAAAACCTGCCCGGCTTCGTCGTCTTCAGCACCGGCGCAAAAGGACCGAGCGGCGGCAATTCGAATTGGGGCAGCGGCTTTCTGCCCACCGTCTATCAGGGCGTGCAGTTCCGCAGCAGCGGCGACCCGGTGCTGTACCTCTCCAACCCGCGCGGCGTCGATGCCGATCTGCAGCGCCAGTCGCTCGACACGATCAATACGCTCAATCGCCAGCACTTCGAGGCGGTCGGCGATCCGGAAATCGCCACGCGAATCAACTCGTTCGAGATGGCCTATCGCATGCAGGCTGCCGCGCCGGAAGCCATCGACATTTCCAATGAGCCCGAGCACATCCTCAAAATGTACGGCGTCGAGCCGGGCAAACCCTCGTTCGCCGCCACCTGCCTGTTGGCCCGGCGACTCGTGGAGCGCGGCGTCCGGTTCGTCGAAATCTTTCACGAAGCCTGGGACCAGCACGGCGCGCTCGTGGCCGACATCACCAAGAACTGCAAACGCACGGATCAAGCCTCGGCCGCCCTGATCACCGATCTCAAGCAGCGCGGCCTGTTGGACGACACGCTCGTCATCTGGGGCGGCGAATTCGGCCGCACGCCGATGGTCCAAGGCGGCGGCAACGATGGCCGCGATCATCATCCCAACGCCTTCACCATGTGGCTCGCCGGCGGCGGCATCAAGCCGGGCGTCACCCTCGGCGAAAGCGACGAGCTCGGCTTCAACGTCACCCAGGACCGCGTCCACGTCCACGACCTGCACGCCACGATCCTGCACCTGTTGGGATTCAACCACGAACGCTTCACGTTCATGTCCCAAGGCCTCGACCAGCGGCTGACCGGCGTCGAGCCGGCCCACGTGGTGCCGGAAATCCTGGCGTAATCAAACGAGGCAATCGGAATGTCCACACTTGATGATGTTCTGGGCGCAGCTCAAGACTTGCCGCCGACGGACCGAATTCGATTGATTCATGCGCTCTGGGATACTGTGCCGCCGGCCGAATGAGCGCATCACCGTGGCCGAAAGTTCGCGCTCGGGCTCGTCGAAAGACCGGCTTGGATGAGTAAGCCGCGAGTTTCTTCAGCTGCCGAATAGATGCAGCCACAGCTATTACGGAATGTCGAAATCGATCGTGTTGTCCCGGTCCTCGATCTCCGCCTCCAGCGGCGAAGTATTGCTATCGGCGTAGATCGCAGGCACGAGCCTCTCGAGCCTAACGTTGGCGCCTTCCTCGCCGGGCGACGGGGGTCCCGAGGCGATCTCGCGGACGGCGTCGATCACAACTTTGTGTTTCCCCAGGAAGGCGCCGTCCTGGCTGTCGAAGGTCGTCAGCGTGTAGTTGCCCGAAGCATCGATGGCGCTCATGGCCATGCGACGACCGTCTTCCGGGTAGAAGATGATCCGCCCTTGGGTCACCGGCTTGCCCACGTAGGTGACGCGGCCGGAAACGGAAGCCATTCCCTCTCGTCCGGCTCCCCCGCTGCAACCCGCGGCCAGAACTGCGACCATCAAGGTCGCCGCAAGTCGCCAAGTCGTTTGCGTCATGAACTTGCTACTCAAAAATCGGAGTTGATGGTTTCCCCCCCGGCGATCGATCCCAGGGCCCGATAAAGATTGGTGGCGATCGAATCATCAAGGAAGCTCACATGCCCGTCCGCCCACACGAACTGCGCACCGCTGGGATGCTCGCTGCCAAACGGGACTTGGTCGTACTCGTCAGCGATAGGATTCAGCCACGAATTCATCGGGTATTTCGTCGACCGGGCCGTACGTCGGGTCCTTTGCCCGCCTGTGCATGGGCTGCCGCTACAATTCCCGCCCCAGATCCACGGCGTGGCCCCGCCGGTGGCCGTATCGTAGTACTGATCGGGCTTCCCGTATCGGTCGCCATGAACGGCCTCGCCCGCCGCAAGCGTTTTTGACGTGCCGTCGATAACTTCAGACACTTTCAGGTGCCGACTCATGAGAAACAACCCGTCGGCGTAATTGGGTTGCTGATCGGTATCTAACCCGCGCACGCCAAAGTAATCGCGACGCTCGGGCAAGTCCAACCATCTCGAGACGGACGGACATTTGTAGACTTCGATCGGGATCTTCGTGAGGGGATCGTTGTTGCTTATCAACGTATTCGTGCCACCCTCGAGCTTCTTGTCATACTGACTCTCGATGACCCCTTCTTCGAAATAGGGGAGCAGGAACATCCACATCGGCGTGCCCCGACCGGTCTTGTTCGCGGAAAGAACTATGTCGGCCGGCGGGTATGCCTTGCGAGACGACTCGTAATTCAGAACTGCCAGACCAATCTGCTTAAGGTGATTGGCACACTTCATCCGGCGGGCCGCCTCGCGCGCCGCCTGAATCGCGGGCAACAAGAGCGCGACCAGAATGCCGATGATCGCAATCACGACCAAGAGCTCCACCAATGTAAAACCGCGCACTGATACCATCGCCGATCGACGGAAGCGCATGTTCATCGCGCAACCCTCCAACCTCGAGAGATCAATCGAAAAGCACGCCCTGTCTTCGCCCTGCCGCATGTCAGAATCTAGGACCTGACATCTCACGGCGCGCCAGCCCGCGCACCGCGACCTACTGCGTTGTACCTGATCGGATCAGAAACGTACAGAACAACGGTCCGACTTGCCGGATTCCGAGGCCCCGCGCGCCCCGCTTCTGCTACTCATCCTAATCGCCGCGCGTCCAATTCCGCGCCGCAATCCACCCTCGGTTTAGGACAGGGTGGATGGTTGAGGATTGAGAGTTGAGGGTTGAAGGATGAGGGCAGAGGAACTTTGGACGCTGAAGGATAGTTGAAGGAATCTCTCAACTCTCAACTCTCAACCTTCAACCCTCAACTCTCCTCACCCCGCCAGATTCGCCACCGGCTGGCCGAGCGTCTTGCGATATTGCCGCGGCGTCATCCCGGCCAACTGCTTGAACGCCCGATTGAACCGGCTCAGCGACTCGAAGCCCGAGTCGTGCGCGATGTTTACCACCCGCTCGGCCGACGTCACCAATTGACGCTGGGCGTGCGCGATCCGATGCCGCGTAATGAGCACGTTGAGCGTCGTGCCGAACGTCTTGCGGAACAGTGTCGCCGCGTAATCGGGATGCAGGCTCACACATTCGGCAATGTCCTTGATCTGAATCCGCGACGTGTAATTGCGGGCCACGAAGCAGGCCATCGACTCGGCCTTTTCCAGATTCGTTTGCTGCCGCGAGCCCGACGCTTCGGGTGAGTGGATGGGCGTGACGCGGCGCGTCTGCACCGAGCTCGCCAATCGCAACAGTCGCGCCCGCAGCTCCAGCACGACGATCTCGCGCTTGGCGTCAGAGTGATCTTCGACATCCTGATGCCACTGCTCGAACAACTGACGGTCGAGTCGCGCGTTCGTGCCGCGCGTGTCGGCGATGATTTGGCCCTGCGTGAGCGCCGTGAGCATGTGCTCGGGCAGCCCCCATTGCAACACCCAGCCGAACGGAACGGTCACCACGTAATAGTAGTTGAGCTTGTCGAAGCCGATGATCTGATGCGGCACCGCGGCCCAGAACGCGATCATGCGGCGGGCCTCGACCGTCACTCGCTGTCCGCCGATCAGATACGTCAGCGTGCCCCGATCGAGAAAATTGATCTCGATCTCGTCGTGCCGATCGGGCCGCGGCATCCGCCGCGGCTCCCAAAGTTCGCAGGTAAAGCCGTACGGCGCAAAGTCCCTGCGCCGGGGATCAAAATGGTGCTTATCCATGGACCTCAGTATAGCGCAACAACGGCCCGGAATCCAGGAAGAACCATACGATTCCGTGAGTCATAATCAGGGCACCATATCTGGACAGAGGCGGGTTATGGTTCTTCTCAACACAGTGCCCTGGAAGGTTCCAGCGATGGGCCGCGAGGATGCGTTTTTTCATTACCTGCCGGTGAATGAAGAAACGATCAGGTGGGGATTGTATGTGACGGGGGCGGGTCGCGTCG
Organism: Lacipirellulaceae bacterium; assembly: GCA_044868555.1. Classification (GTDB taxonomy): domain Bacteria; phylum Planctomycetota; class Planctomycetia; order Pirellulales; family Lacipirellulaceae; genus JABDGM01. Next base: position 8,225 of record JBIOWO010000307.1, read on the forward strand.
TGATCCAGCCCGGCGAACACTATCCACCCAGCGGGCACCCCACACTGTACCAGTTCGAGTGGCTCCGCGGCCGAACGCTCCCCGAGTTTCAGTTGGTGCT
>JBIOWO010000308.1:0-14685 GCA_044868555.1 Lacipirellulaceae bacterium
CATTCGCCAACTCGATCCACGAAATTCCATCCTCACCAGCGTCACCTCCGTGCCGTTGCGAAAAGTAAACTGCCCGAAGATGATTACGAATGCTAGCGATCATATGGTTCTGAGATAGGTTCTTAGGTGGGTAATTGTGCGAAGTCAGGCAGGCGCGCCGCCCCAGGCAAACCTACCACGGAAGCAGGGTCCGCTACACCCTATATTTCGATAACTTGCCGCAATTCTTGCCCCGCGTCCAGGCACCATCGGCAAATCGCGGCAAACGGCTGCGGCGCAAGGGCCAATCGCAGGAGAGGCGCGGCGGCACGCGAACGCCCGACCAGGCAATTACCGCTCGCGATAAACGATGCGACCTTTCGTCAGGTCGTAGGGCGAGAGCTCGACCCGGACGCGGTCGCCCGGCACGATGCGGATGAAGTTCTTGCGCATCCGGCCGGCGACGTGGGCCAGAACGATGTGTCCACCTTCAATCTCGACGCGAAACCGCGTATTGGCCAGGGCCTGTGTCACCACGCCCTCGACCTCTAAGGCTTCTTCCTTTTGATTTGCCATACACAATTAACCCTGGGACCGACGGCGGCAGACGATCGGCTCCAACCGGACCGAGCACGCGGCCGCCGCAACCACGCTAATCTTTCAATCCTAGCACTTAAAGCACTTTCAGGTCCAGTGGCGAATGGGTGCTGCGCAGGGTGGGTCGAGTCCCATGAGACCCACCGATTTTCGCGATTCCTGGTGGGTCTCGTGGAACTCGACCCACCCTACGGCTTGTCAAACTTGATGGATTATAGCGGTAATTCCGGCGTGACCGACAACCAAGCGTCCCAAGCCCCCAGGGCCGTTTGCGGCCTGATCTGTCGCCCGACTATCTTTTAGATTGGTACTTTACGGTACAGTTAATTACTGGTGGCCATTGCTTGGGCCGCCCCGATTTTGCATCTCGTATATTCCGGACGTCCCGCTGGGCATGGGACGATGCTTGTGGCCCCGGGCGGGGGGCGTCGTGCGCCCCTGCCTAAACCCATACCTGCACCGAGACGACGAGCGACGTGAGTCGCCGCACTCGCACAGTGAGCACTTCCGAATACTCTCGAATTCCCGGCGCGGAAAGCGTCGGCTCCGTGGACCCCGCGGAGGTCGAGCGCGCGAAGCGCGAGATTCAAGGACTGGTCCACGAGATATCGGACTTGTCGCGGAGCGAAATCGCGCCGACCGAGTTCTACGACGCGATGCTCAACAAGGTGGTGGCCGCATTGGCCGCGCCGGGCGGTGCCGTGTGGACCATCTCGGACGCGGGCGGGTTGCAACTGGTTTATCAAATCAATTTGCGGCAGACAGGCCTGATCGACAATCCGATCGGCCAGCAGCAGCATGGTCGGCTGCTGCGGCAAGTGATGGATTCGGCAGAAGGGACGCTGATTGCGCCCCACTCCGGCACTGGCGAAGCGACCGACAACGACGAGAACGCGGCCGCCAATCCGACCGAGTTCCTGCTCGTCTTGGCGCCGGTGCTGAACGACCAAGGCCCGCAGGGTGTGGTGGAAGTTTTTCAGCGGTCAGGAGCCCGTGTCGCCACACAGCGCGGTTACCTGCGGTTTCTGCTCCAGGTCTGCGAATTCGCCGGCGATTTTCTGAAATCCCGCCGTCTCCGCCATCTGGCCGACAAGCAGAGCTTGTGGGAGCAATTGGAAACGTTCACGCGCACGGCGCACGAAAAGCTCGACGTCCGGCATACGGCCTACACCGTAGCGAACGAAGGCCGGCGGCTGATCGGTTGCGACCGGGTGAGCGTGGCCATTCGTCGCGGCGGCAGCTCCATCATCGAGGCGGTCAGCGGCCAGGATACGTTTGACAAGCGTTCGAACGTGACCGTTTTGTTGGGCAAATTGGCCACGGCGGTTGTCAAGACGGGCGAGGACGTGTGGTACTCGGGCGACACTTCGGACATGGCGCCGCAGGTCGAAGCGGCGCTGGAGGCATACGTCGACGAATCGCACACCAAGGCCATGGCGATCCTGCCCTTGACCGAGCCGCGCGACGCGGAAGAAGGCATCGCGGGCGTGGGCGAACGGGCTCCGGCCGAAGTGATCGGCGCGCTGCTGGTCGAGCAGATGGTCGACAGCCGCACACCGGACGGATTTTTGCAGCGCGTCGAGGTGGTCCGCAGCCACAGTGCGACGGCGCTGGCCAACGCGCTGGAACACGAAGGCCTGTTCCTGATGCCGTTGTGGCGATTGCTGGGCAAGGGAACGAAACTGTTTCGCGGCCGGACGCTGCCGAAGACCATTGCCATCTCGACTGCGGCGGTAGCATTGCTGGCGTTTCTGTGTTTCTTTCCGGTCGATTTCACGCTGCAGGGCAACGGCAAGCTGCGGCCCAAGCTGCGGCAACCCGTGTGGGCGGAAATTCCCGGTGAAGTGCAACAAGTGCTCGTCGAACATGATTCGCCGGTTAGAAAAGGCCAACCGTTGGTCATTCTCAAGAGTCGAGAATTGGAGAAGCAGATTGCTGAGGTTAGTGGACAACTCGGTGAAAGCATCAAGGACCGTCAGTCGACCAACCTCGAGTTGTTTGATAGCAAGAAGTTGACCGACGTCGAAAAGGCTCAAAAAGAGTCGAAGGTGTTGCAGCTCAACGAGCGCATCGTCGCACTGCGCGAGCAGCTCAGGCTGCGGTTGGAACAGCAGAAGCTGCTCGAAGTGCTGAGCCCAATGGACGGCCGCGTCGTCACCTGGAATCTCGAAGAGCGGCTCTTGGGCCGGCCCGTCAATCGCGGCGAAAACCTGCTGGAAGTGGCCGATCCCACCAAGGATTGGGAGCTGGAAGTGATGATGCCTGAATCGCGGATGGGGCACATCGCCGAAGCGGCGGCCGCGTCGAACGGCAAGTTGCCCGTGACGTTCATTCTGGCCACGAATCCGGAGAAGTATCTCGAGGGTCAGGTGGAAGAAGTGCACCGCAGCGCCGAAGTCCGCGGCGATGAGGGAAATACGGTGTTGATCCGCGTGTCGTTCGATCAACAAAAACTCCGCGAGACGATCGGCGACCCCAAGATCGGCGCCGGGGCGACGGCCAAGATCCATTGCGGCAAGCGTTCCATCGGCTACAAATACCTGCACGACCTGGTCAACTTCGTGCGTGCCAAGATCCTCTTCCGTCTATGAGGTCCACCAACATGAACCGCTTATTCGTCCGCGCCCTGGCCATCACGATTGCAGTGACATTCCTGGTGAATTGGAGCCAATCCGCAGTCCAGGCCGCCGATACGGTCGTCGATGCCCTGGTCAAATTCAAGGAGGATATTTCGCTGCCCGCCAAAGAGCCGGGCGTGCTCATGCAATTGAGCGTGGAAGAAGGTGACGGTGTCAAGAAGGGCCAGGAGATTGGCTTGATCGACGACAGCGAGCCGCAGAAGCAAAAAAAGGTGGCTGGATATGCTCTGGCTGGCGCTGTGAAGCGTTTCAAGGACGACGTTGAGATTCGGTTCTCCAAAGCACAGGCCGCCGTGGCCCAGGCCGAATTCGAGCAACTTGTCGAAACCAATCGCATCGCTCCCAAGGCCATCACGCAAATGGAAATGCGTACGAAGAAGCTAGAGTGGGATCGGTCTGTCTTGGCAATTGAAAAATCGGGCACGGATCAGGAATTGGCCAAGTACGAGGCCTGGACAAAGCAGGCGGAGCTCGAGGCGGCCGATCTGGCGATCAATCGTCGCAAGATTACTTCGCCATTTGATGGGGAAGTGGTGGAGATCGAACGCAAGCAGGATGAGTGGGTGAACCCGGGCGATGCGATCCTGCGACTGGCGCGGCGCGACGTGATGCACGTTGAAGGGGCGGTCGAGCAGAGCGAATTCGACCCCCACGAGTTGCGCGGCGCCCAGGTTACGGTCGAAGTTCAGCTCGCCCGCGGCCGGACCGAAAAAGTTACGGGGCAAATTATCAATGTCAGCCCGGTGTTGAGCTACGACGGCCGATACATCGTCCGCGCCGAAGTCGCGAATCGACAGGCTGCCGGAAACTGGGTGCTGATGGACGGCCAGAAAGCCAGAATGACCATCCACGTGAACCCGTCCGGTCCCGCGGCCGAAGTCAGCCGCAAACCGTGAAAGGCAAAGACAAGGAGACAAGGAGAGGCGGAGACAAGGAGATTCGGTTACGCAAGCAGTGGGTCTTTTCTCCTTGTCTCCCTGTCTCCTTGTCTCCCCCTCTCGCTCCATGGCCACCCTTGCCGAAAGTCTTGTCTCCAGTTCTTCGCGGAAGCTGCCGATCCGCAAGCGGCCCGATTTGCGCGCCCGCAAGCATCGCTACCAGGGGCGGATTTACTGGGTGGTCAAAGACCCGGTGGGGCTGCAGTATTACCGGTTTGAGGAAGAGGAATTCGCGATCCTGCAGATGCTCGACGGCGAGTCGAGCCTCGACGAAATTGCCGAGCGCTTCGAGCGCGATTTCCCGCCGCAAACGATCCGCACCGAGGAGTTGCAGCAATTCATCGGCATGCTGCACCGCAGCGGGCTGGTCATCACCGACGCCGCTGGCCAGGGCCAGCAACTGGTGAAGCGCCGCCACGAACGAGCCACCAAACAGCGGCTGGCCACGTTGACCAACATCCTGTCGCTGCGCTTCAAGGGCGTCGATCCCGAGCGGTTCTTCAACTTCGTTTATCCATACATCCGTTGGTTCTTCACCGTGCCGGCGCTGGTGTGCTGCATTCTGTTGGCCCTTTCGGCGCTCACGCTGGTGATCGTGCAATTCGACGTATTTCAATCGCGGCTGCCAAATTTTCAATCCTTCTTCGGACCGGATAAGTGGCTCTGGCTGGCTCTGACGCTGTGCGTCACGAAAATCCTGCACGAGTTCGGCCACGGCCTGTCGTGCAAACACTTCGGCGGCGAGTGCCACGAGATCGGCGTCATGTTTTTGGTCCTGACGCCGTGCCTGTATTGCAACGTGTCCGACTCCTGGATGCTGCCCAACCGCTGGCATCGGGCGGCGATCGGGGCAGCCGGCATGTATGTCGAGATCGTGCTGGCCTCGATCTGCACGTTCATCTGGTGGTTTACGGAGCCTGGGCCGCTCAACTACGTCGCCCTCAACGTCATGTTCATCAGTTCCGTCAGCACGGTGATGTTTAACGCCAACCCGCTGCTCAAATACGACGGCTACTACATCCTCAGCGATATCCTGGAAATCCCGAACCTGCGGCAGAAGTCGAGCCAGATTCTGAGTCGCAAGTTGGGCAAGTGGTGCCTGGGCCTGGAAGAACCAGAGGATCCGTTCCTGCCGAAACGGCGACAATGGCTGTTTGCCACGTACACGGTGGCAGCCGCCGTTTATCGCTGGGTCGTCGTGTTGGGAATCCTTTATTTTCTGAACAAGGTGTTTGAGCCGTACGGGCTGAAAATCGTCGGTCAATTGATCGCGGCTGGGGCAGTTTACGGGCTGCTGATCCAGCCGCTGGTGAATCTGTACAAGTTCTTCAAAGTTCCGGGGAGGTTGGGCAAAGTGAAACGCTGGCGAATGTATACGACGATTGCGCTCATTGTGGGGGCGATCGTGGCCGTGTGCGTTGTGCCGTTGCCATCGCACATCTACTGCCCGCTGGAGGTGCAAGCCCGCGGTGCGGAGTCGGTCACGGTAGTCGAAGAAGGCATTCTGGATGAAGTCCTGGTAAAACCGGGCGACCCTGTGACTGCCGGGCAGTTATTGGCGCGGCTCCACAATACCGACGTCGACTTTTCCATTGCCGAGCTGACCGGCGAACGAAACGTGATTTTCGCCCAACTCGAGGGCCTGCGCCGCATCAGCTTCGATGATCGTCGCGCTAGCGGGCAGATCGACGCGGTTACCGAAGCTTTGGATCGCGTGAACGAGCAGCTCGATAGGCGAAAGTTGGACAAGGAAAAACTCACGTTGGTGGCGCCGCGGGCGGGAACGGTGCTGCCGCCGCCATTGGTCGAGCAGCAACAAGGAGACGGCAGCCAATTGCCGACCTGGTCTGGTTCACCGTTTGATCCGGAAAATGTGGGTGCGGCGCTGCAGATGGGCACCAAGTTTTGCCAGATCGGCGATCCCCGCCGACTCGAGGCCAGTCTGGTGATCGATCAGGGTGATTTCGATTTTGTCCGCTTGGGGCAGCGCGTGGAGATCATGCTGGCCCAGTCGGCCGAGTACGTATACGTCAGCAAGATCGAGCGGCTGGGCAACGATACGGTTAAAGCGAGCCCCACCCACCTATCGAGTTTGCACGGCGGCCAATTGGCCACACAAATGGGCCCGGACGGCGTCCCCCGCCCGTTGAGTCCCGTCTACAATGCGCTCGTGCCGCTGCCGGACGATGAGCACGGTTTGATGCGGATTGGATTGGTGGGGCAAGCCAAAATCACGACCGCGCCGCGCACGCTCGGCAGCCGGCTGTATCGGTACCTGGCACGGACGTTTAATTTCGAGCTGTAGGCGTGGTGGGTAGACCGAAGATCAAGTACACTCGCAGTTATGTCACAGCTAATCCATGCCATTTTTGAAGACGGCGTTCTCAAGCCGTTGGAGCCGTTGAATTTGGCGGAACATCAACGGGTTCGGGTCAGTGTGACTCCAGAAGCGACGGGCGACGCCGACATCGTTTCCCGCCAGCGGCAGGCGATGGAGGAGCTTGACGCCGTCATGGACGTGCTGCCGGACAACAGCCCCGTCGACGGATTTACGGCTACCGACCATGACAAATTGTTGTACGGTGATCCAACGTGATATTTGTGGATACGAGCGCCTGGTATGCCCGTTACACGCCACGGGATCCTAGTCACCAGGCAGCGCGTGCTTTTCATTTGGACAATCGCGAGCCGCTCGTCACGACCGATTATGTCATCGACGAAACTCTCACGCTCTTCAAAGCGCGCGGCAACTACGAGCGGGCATTGCATTTTGGCCCGCGGTTGCTGTCTGGCAACGTCGCGGAGATTATCTGGGTTGGACCAACGGACTTTGAAGCGGCTTGGGATGTATTCAGCCGGTTTCGCGACAAGGATTGGAGCTTCACCGATTGTGTGAGCTACGTCGTGATCCAGCGCATGGAAATTCCGCAAGCTTTTGCTTTCGACGGGCATTTTGATCAGTTCGGTATCGTCGAAGTGCGCCCGTAGTGGAATTTGCCTGCACTGCCAGCACTCTTGCTTGCCGGCGCGATCTAGGCCCGTGTGGATGATCCGCCTAGAATCCGCCGCATGAAATCGCGCAAAGCGAAGTATCGCAGCGAAGACGATCTCGCGGACGACGATCGTCTCGAGGAAGATCGTCCGCGCCGCGGCCGCGCGCCGAAACCAGAGCGTGGCAAGCGACGCAAGCTGCCGTGGCTGCTTCTGTTGTTGTTGGTGTTGATAGCGCTGTTGCCGACGATTGTTGCCAAGACGCCGCTCCGCAACGTCGTCCTTGCCGCGGCGCTGCCGACCAAAGAGCTTCGCGTATCCGTCGGCAGGGCGTCCCTCAGTTGGTATCAGCCACCTTCCGTAGAGGAGGTGCAAGTGTGGGACGCTGCCGGTGACAAACTGCTCACCGCGGAAGCGATCCGCATCGACCGCGCGCCGGGCAATCTGCTGCTCGATTCGCGCAATTTGGGCACGATCGAGATTGTCGGCCCCTCCATCTATCTGAAGCTTCGCGCCGACGGCAACAACATCGAGGACGCACTGCGCAAGGCGCTGGCCGATGTCGCGCCCAGCGCGAACAATCCGACGTCCACGGATGCGGCATCCCGGCCGGTCACCATGGCCGTTCGCGTGGTGGACGGAACGATATATGCCGAAGACGCGACGACCGGTCGGCGGTGGCGCGTTCAATCGGTCGATGTGAACTATTACAACCTGGGTGCCGCCGGCGACATCGGCCGCGGACAATTTTCGGGCCAGATCGCCGACATCGATTCCAACAACGGCGTGGTGGGCACGCCGGGCCAGTTTGCGATCGACATCAAGGCCGATGACAGCAAGAAGGAACAACTGACGTTTCAGGCGACTGCGCTGTCGTTGGGACTGGCCGATGCGTTGCTGCGGCAATACATCGTCGGGACCGAATCGAGCGGCACGCTCTCCGGCCAGGGCACGGCGAAGTGGACCGCCAACGGCGCTGCGTTCCCCACGGATTTGGCCACCAGTGGCGCGCTAGCGATCGATCGGCTCGACGTCACCGCCCCGGTGCTGGCAGGCGACCGAGTGAGGCTGGCGCGGGTTGAGCTGCCGTGGCGATTGGCGGCTCAACCGAACGGATTGGTGATTGAGGACTTGCAGCTACGGAGCGATATCGGCCAGTTGGCGGTGCGCGGCACGGTGGATCCCAATACGACAACCCGGCACGACCTGGAATTGCGCGGCTCGCTCGATGTGGCCCGCCTAGCTACGATGCTGCCACACGCCCTGCGGATTCGCAGCGACACCACAATCACGTCCGGCCAGATTCAACTTGCGGCCCGTTCCCAACCGGCCGACGGCGGAGAACTTATCACTGGCTCGCTGCAAACCGCTCAACTGGCGGCCACTAGCGCCGGCCGGCCGATTCGCTGGGACCAGCCGGTGAGCGCCAACTTCGCCGTGCGGCGTCAGCAAGGAACCATTCGCCTTGACGCCCTGAAATGCGACTCCGATTTCCTGAAAATCGATGCCAATGGCACACCACAACAACTGGCCGCCACGGCGCAGTTCGATCTCAACAAGCTGGCCGAGCAGCTGGGGCAATTCGTCGACCTGAGCGGCGTCGTCCTGGCCGGCACCGGCACGGCCAAACTCGAATTGCAGCAAGCGGCGCCGGACCAGATATCGGCCACCGCAACCGGCGAGCTTGCTCAGGTCCGCGTCGCGCTGGGCGACAACCAGGTTTCCACCGGCCAAAGCAACTTCGCGGCAAATATCCGTCAGGCCGGCGGCTTGATCGACGTTTCCGACGCCAAGGTCTTTGTCACCGATCTGCGTGCTACCAGTCCTGGCTGGAACATCAACGAACCACGTGCGGAATTGGCCGGCGACGCGCACTGGAACGGCGCCACGGGCGAGATTTCCGCCAGCACCGCACAGCTTGTCACGAGCGCCGTGTCGCTGGCCGCTAAGGACGTTCGCTACCGTGTCGCGCAAGCGAGCGCCGGACAGCCGGGCATCGGGCAATTTACAGGCATGGCAGCGTTTCGGGCCGATCTCGCGCGACTGGCGGCGTGGCGGGCCTCGCCGCAACAGGCGCCGACCTATCAGCCCAGCGGCGAACTAACCGGCCAGGCCCGCTTCGTGCAACAGGGCGATCGCCTGACCGGCGAACTGACCGCCACCGGCCAAAACTTCGCGCTCGCTCAGCTCGCAGCTAACCAAGGTGGACGAGCGAGCCGGGGCGCCCCCGCCCCCGGTCCGGCCGGTCCAGCCGGTTATCAAACCATTTGGCAAGAACCGCAGTTCACCTTCCGCGGCCTGGCCGCTTATGAAGCGCAAAGCGACCGGTTGACGTTTGAGCAATTCCAAATTCAGTCGAACACGCTGCAGGCAGCGGCCACGGGCAAGATCGAAAAACTCTCCACGGCTGCCAACGTGCAAGTGAACGGCACAGTCAACTACGATCTCGCCCAAATCACGCCGCTGTTGCGACCGTATCTCGGCGACGGCATTCAACTGGTCGGCCGCGAGCAAGCCCAATTCGCACTCGCCGGACAGTTGAACGACAATGCGGGAGTTACCGCCCAAGCGGTTGGTTACTCCAGCCAATCCGAAATCCGAAATCCGAAATCCGCAATTGAATGGTCACGGCTCGTCCGGGGCCAACTCCAAGTGCCGTGGACCGGCGCCAACGCATATGGCCTGCCGATCGGCGCGGGAAGACTCACCGCCGCGCTCGGCGATGGTGCGATCCGCATTGAGCCGCTCGCGCTGGCCGTCGGCGAAGGGCAGCTCACGGCCGCCCCGAACATCCGGCTCGATCCACCGCCTTCCGAGTTGACGTTGCCGCCAGGGCCGCTAATCACCAACGTGCGTATCTCGCCGGAAGTGAGCGAGGCGATGCTGAAATTCGTCGCGCCGGTGCTGGCCGGCGCGACACAGAGCGAGGGCCTGTTCTCGCTGGCGCTCGAAGGCGCGCGGGTGCCGCTCGGCGAACCGAAACGGGCCGACGCCGGCGGTCAACTGACCGTCCACTCGGTCCGCGTCGTGCCGGGTCCGATGGCCCAGCAGTGGGTCGGACTCGCTCAGCAAATCGAGTCGCTCGCCAAGCGCCGCGACCCGACCGCCGGGGCCAGCCGGCAGCAAATGACGCTGCTCTCCGTGAAAGACCAGCAGGTGAATTTCCGCGTCGCCGACGGCCGCGTGTATCACCAGAACATGGAATTCCAGGTGGGCGACGTGACGCTCCGTTCGCAGGGCTCCGTTGGGCTGGATGAAACGGTCTCGCTCACGCTGACGGTGCCGATTCAGGACGCCTGGGTTGCCAACGAACCGCTGCTTTCAGGACTGAAAGGCCAGTCGCTGCAGATTCCGATTTCCGGCACGCTCTCCCGCCCGCAAATGGACCAGCGTGCCATCGGCAGCTTGACGCAACAACTGCTCCAGGGCGCGGCCCAGCAGGCGGTCGGCGGCGAACTGAACAAAGCGCTCGACAAACTGTTCAAGCCGCGCCAGTAAAACCCAGGGTATGGAGTCGCGAACGATGTTAAAACGCTTCCTATGTTTCGGTCTGTCCATCGTCGTGTGTGCATTTGCAGCGACTCGGCACGCTGACGGCCAGGTGATGGTGCCCGCCAACCCGTCGGATCAAGTCGTTCTCAACGCCACCAGCGTGCTGGCGCAAACGATGACGATGCAAAGCGGCATCCCGCAGAACCTGTTGGCCGGAGCCCAGGGGATTGTCATCGTGCCCAACATGCTCCGCGGTGCCTTCATCTTCGGCGCCCAGTATGGCCGCGGCATTCTGCTGGTGCGCAATCCGCAGGGCGGCTGGCAGGCGCCGCGAATGGTGACGATGGGCGGCGGCAGCTTCGGCTATCAGATTGGCGTGCAGGCGACCGACCTCGTGCTCGTGTTTCGCACGCCGCAAAGCGTGGCCAACCTGTTGGCCGGGACGTTGAAGATCGGCGTCGACGCCTCGGCTGCGGCCGGTCCGATCGGCCGGCAGACTTCCGCGGCGACCGATCTGCAGATGGGGGCCGAGATCCTATCCTATTCGCGGGCCCGCGGCTTATTCGCGGGCGTGTCGATCGACGGGTCGGTGATTTCGCTGGATCCGGCGGCCGACGCGCTCTATTACCAGCCACCCGGCACGATTCCGGCTTCGGCGATGCAACTGCTGCAAGTCGTGAACGCGTATTCGGCCGCTCCGCAAATGGTTCCCGCGCCGGGCCAGCCCGCCGGCGGAGCGACGTGGGTGCCGCAAGGGTCCAACAACTTGGAAGCGGTGCGTCAACAGCTTGACACGTCCTCGCGGCAACTGGCGGCCAATCTCGACAACAGTTGGAAGGAGTACCTGGCGCTCCCGCCCGACGTGTACACGCCGAATCAGACACTTAATATGCCGGCCCTCCAGCAGGCGGCCACGCGCTATGAAGACATCGCCCGCCGGCCGGAGTACGCCGCCCTGCAGGCCCGGCCGGAGTTTCAGGCGACGCTCCAATCGCTCCGCCAAATCACCAGCATCCGCGCCGCCGCGAACCCTACGCTCCAACTCCCGCCGCCGCCTAAGTAGGTCGGACTGAAGCCTGACCTGCGGACCACGGCGTGACATAATTCACGGATAATGACGCCGGAGACACCGCGATGGCCAGCGTGATACCCAATCCAGACGCCGCCCAACTCGAGTCAATGCACACGCTTTACCGCGAGGGAGGAGCAGCTCACGCCATGGCGCGGCATGTCGTGTATCGAGATGGCGGTTGCCCGCACAACGGTTGTCGGCAAAGTTTGCAGGCGATCGATTTTCGCCTGGCGGCGTTCGGCCGCTCGGTCCACGACCCGTTGGTTCGCGCGTGGTGGAACGACACCGGCTTCGTGGGGCGCTGCCCCGGTTGCGGCGGTTGGATTCATTTCACGATCCGCGGTAAACGGGCCATTGATGAAACGGAAGCCCGCTCGTCGCCGCAACTGCCCGACAACTGGACCTATGAAGCCGTGATTCTGTAGGACTTCGGTCGGTGTGGCCTGACCGCCCTCGCCGCGTGCGGCATCGGCGCGGTATCATGGATGGTTTGTCGCATGGAGGCTGCGTCATGGAATGGATGAGTCGCTCGGACGTGATTTTGCTGACCATCGGCGCCTACGTGGCCGTCATGGCGCTGGTCCGGCTGATGCGCCGGCGACGTGACGAATTGGTGGCCGACGTCCAGCGGCAGATGGAAGCCCATCGCCATCACCGCAAGAAACGCCATCATCCCACTGACCATGAAAACCGCGGCGCCGCGTAATTTGCCCCTGACGTCCGACCTCTGGCCTCCGACCTCTCCCCGTGAAGCTCTACATCGAAACCGTTGGCTGTCAGATGAACGAGCTCGATAGCGAGCTGGTCGTGGCCAGCTTGCGCAGAGATGGTTACGAGCTGACATCCAACGTGCGGGAAGCCGATACGATCCTGTTCAACACGTGCAGTGTCCGCCAGCACGCGGAGGACAAGATTTACAGCGCGCTGGGCCGGCTAAAAAACGCCAAGCGTGAGCATCCCGATAAAGTGATCGGCGTTCTCGGCTGCATGGCTCAGAAGGATCAGGCGCTAATTTTCAAGCGAGCCCCTTACGTGGATCTCATTGTCGGCCCGGGCCAGTTGCACCAGGTGCCGGCCCTGGTGCGAGAAATTCGCGCCGGCGGCGGCCCGCGGATGGAGGTCAGCCTCGGGCGCAAGGACGGCTCGCGCGAGGCCATCGAACGCAGCCACGAGAGCTTCGACCCGTTGCGCGATCCAGCGATGCGGCCCACGCCCTATCAGGCATACGTGCGAATCATGATCGGGTGCGACAAGTTCTGCACCTATTGCATCGTGCCCAGCGTCCGCGGTCCCGAGCAAAGCCGGCCGCCGGCGCAGCTCATCGCCGAGAGCCGCCAACTGGCCGGCGAAGGCTGCAAGGAAATCACGCTCCTCGGGCAGACGGTCAACAGTTACCGCTACCGCGAAGGCGAACGGACCTGGCGGCTGAGCGACTTGCTTGCAGCCCTGCACGAGATTGACGGTATCGAGCGGATCAAGTTCGTCACGAACTATCCGAAAGATATGACGAATGACCTGCTCGCCGCTGTGCGCGACCTCTCGAAGGTGAGCAAATACTTGCATGTGCCCGTGCAAAGTGGTTCCAACGCCGTGCTCGCGCGGATGAAACGCGGCTACACGGTCGAAGAGTATCGAGAGATGCTGGCCCGTACCCGCGAATGGATCCCCGGCGTTGCGGTGACCAGCGATTTCATCGTCGGCTTCTGCGGCGAGACGGAGGAGGACTTCCAGCACACCATGGACCTGGCACGCAAATCACGATTCAAGAACAGCTTCATCTTCAAATACAGCGAGCGGCCCGGCACTAAGGGGGCCGAACTGTATGCCGACGACGTGCCGGACGACGTCAAGCGCCGCCGCAACAACGAGCTGCTGGCCCTGCAAAACGAAATCAGCGAGACCGACAACCAGGCCTTCCTCGGCGAGCAGGTGACCGTGCTCGTCGAGGGGCCAAGCAAATCGGAGGAACGGCACGCCCGGAATGATGAACCTGACACCCGACACCTGACACCCGACACCTCGGTTCAACTCACCGGCCGGACAAATTGCGACCGGATCGTTGTCTTCACTGGCAATCGCCGGCAGATCGGCCACTTCCTGCCGGTCGTCATTTACGACGCCAACGCCCACACGCTGTTCGGCGAAGTGGTCACCCGCCACGTTGGACCGGAGCTGTTCACGCTGTCGTTGTCGAACTTTGCGTAAGTTCTATACGCCCGATCAGTATGAATCTCGGACGTGTTGAACTAAGTTAGTGGCCAAGTTTCGCTTGTTCGTCAAGAATTTTCGTGCTAGAATTATGGTAGAATCTGGAAATGTCCCGCCACCGTATGCACTTGCCCTTGGCATCTGCGATTTGATTTATCGAGATCGCGGCACGGGCAAGCGATTCATACTGGGGTGCTTTTCGGTTCTCCATGCGACAGATTTCCCGGCCGTTCATCCGGCGTTGTGCATCTACCTCGATTTAACCAATGGTCGGGGACAGGTAACCATAAAGGTCCAAATTGTCGACTTAGATGAGGTAGAGGAACCGATATGGATGGGGGAATCGGTGGTTGATTTCGTCGACCCGCGGATGGTAGCGGAACTTGATTTCATCGTTGGTGGACTTAGATTTCCTGATGCGGGCGAATATCGCGTCCAAGTATTCGCCGACAATCAATTCATAGTGGAACGTCGACTACTCGTTAATAGAATTGGGGGCCAATCATGAGCGAAAACACGAATACTGCTCCCGGCCACGCGGTCATTGTGAAGACCACCACTCCGCCGCCTGCAGGAGCCCGCATGACGAGCCACACCACAGTTGCAGACTTCGAGAAGGTCAAGCACTTGCTTTCTGACAAGCCGCTCCGCCCTCCAGTCAGGCCCCAGCACAACTAACTGCCCATTGCCCCGCCGGTTTGGCGGGGTTTTTTATTCCCCCCGGTTGCCACCGCATCACCTCTGGTAACTAGATCAACCGTGGCATTTC
>JBIOWO010000309.1:0-9968 GCA_044868555.1 Lacipirellulaceae bacterium
CATTCGCCAACTCGATCCACGAAATTCCATCCTCACCAGCGTCACCTCCGTGCCGTTGCGAAAAGTAAACTGCCCGAAGATGATTACGAATGCTAGCGATCATATGGTTCTGAGATAGGTTCTAAGACGCGAGACCGTTCCGTGTGGTTCGCGCCTTTCACCCTCAACACTCAACCGTCGACTCTCAACCTTTGCAGCACCCCCGCAAGGAATCGAACCCTGTCTACGACGTTCGAAGCGTCGCGTGCATCCTTCACACTCCGAGGGCGTATAACATCTGAACCGCGAATCTTCACTTACCAACAGCATCCCGCCGCCGAATCGAACGGCGTCTGACTGTTTAGAAGACAGTCGTGCGAAGTCCATCACACTCGCGGGACGTGGGGTGGCCGGCGGAAATCGAATCCGCGTGGACCTGATTCACAGTCAGGTTCTCAAACCAGCATGAGACGGCCACAGCGGAGGACACGCGATTCGAACGCGCACGCCTTGTGGCACACTGTTTAGCAAACAGGCCCGGCCAGCCTTATCCGGCTATCCTCCGAACGAATGGAGTGTGGCGGAATTGAACCGCCATATTCTGCTTGCAGGGCAGATGTAATCCCGTTATACGAACACCCCGGAGTGGAGATCCGCAGAATTGAACTGCGACTTCGACAATGCCATTGTCGCGTCATCCCGTTAGACCATATCCCCGCGAAAGGCCAATCTGGGAATCGAACCGGGCACCGACCTGCCATGGATGGCTGGATGGTCCTTCCTCGCTACCGACGAGGCGTGCTGCCGGAACACTTAAAGGCTATTGGGGATACGCGAGTCGAACGCGATGTCTTGAGCCTGTGAGGCTCACGAGGAAACCGTTACTCCCATCGCCAATAGCCACGAGTGGAATCGAACCACTGTTTCAAGCGTGTCATGCTTGCGCCCTGCCACTGGACGACGCGGCTGTTAAATAACGAGTAGCCAGGAGCGAGTAGCGAGTTCAGAAATCGAATCTGATACACAGGCTTATGAAACCTGCTTCGGCACCAGCCTGACTCGCCAAAGTGGGAGATGGAGGAATTGAACCACTCGGCGTCCACCGCACCGTTTAACGCCATCTGTTTTACAGACAGACATGCGGAACATCTCCCGAAGTGCGACTGGAGAGACTCGAACTCTCACGCCCGAAGGCCCACGCTCTCAACGTGGTGCGTCATACCAGAATTGCGCCACAGTCGCGTCTAGTGTTCAGAGCGAGATTCGGACTCGCAACAAGGTAGGTTTAAGCTACCCGCCTCTACCAATTGGGATACCTGAACAAAGTGCCTGGAGCAGTGGTTGCAACTGCAATCACGAATGTTTGAGATTCGCGGCTCTCTCATGGCATACCCAGGCGAAGTACCCCCGGAAAGATTCGCACTTTCACCATTTCACGTTCTAAGCGTGACGCCTCTGCTGTTGGGCTACGGGGGCTCAAAACGCCGCGCATCGGGTTCGATCCGATACTACCTGTTCGACAGACAGACGTGCACAGCCAATACACTAGCGCGGCAAAGTAGGCGATGACAGAATCGGACTGCCGAGTTCACTGTGTAAAAGTGACGTGATGCCATTTCACCAATCGCCCGCAGCGGTGAGGGTCAGAATCGAGCTGACAAGGCTCGCGCTCGTCCGGGTTCAGGCCGGGTGCAGTCGCCAATCTGCTTGCCCCACCGAAATGGCGGCACGCTGAATCGAACAGCGGACGTCTCGTTCAGAGCGAGGTGCGTTACCACTACGCTATGCCGCGACAAACAGGGGACCGGGGAATCGGACCCCGACCGGTTGCTTCAAAGGCACTCGTGCTACCACTACACCAATCCCCTAGTGCGCCATGAGGGAATTGAACTCTCATTACCTGCTTGGAAGGCAGGTGTCTTACCGTTAGACCAATGACGCAAAAGCGGAGCGAGGGTGAGTCGAACACCCAAGGGTTGCCCTCGTCTGTTTTCGAAACAGGTGCCATCGCCAATTGGCTTGTCGCTCCAAAGTCTAGCTGGTCGGCTTCGATCCGACGTTCTCCTGCTCCCGAAGCAGGCGCGATACCAGGCTTCGCCACAGCTAGATGCGAGGAGGTGTGCCACCGCAACACCTGCCCCCTTTTGGGGCCACGGGATTGAAACCCGTCCTTCCTCCCGCTAGTCACCGTGGCTGGATTTGAACCAGCGGTCTCAAGCTCCCCGAGCTTGCGTGTTTCCAAGTTACACCACGCGATGCGAGTACCGCATAGGAGAATCGAACTCCTGTTTTCTGGCTGAGAACCAGACGGACTGGCCACTATCCGAATGCGGCATGGGGCTGGCGCTCAGATTCGAACTGACGTGGACTTGTTTACAAAACACGGGCATAGCCGCTCTGCCACACCAGCGAAGCTCCGGCGGCACGAATCGAACGTGCGCCAACGTGATTAACAGTCACGCTCCAGTGCCAGCACTGAAACCACCGGATTGGAGTACCCCGTACCAGACTCGAACTGGTTTCTGTTCTTTGAAAGAGACCAATGCTAACCCATACACCAACGGGGCAAAGCAGGCCCGCGAGGAATCGAACCCCGGCTCGAAGTTTTGGAGGCTTCTACCGCGCCATGCGGCCGGACCTATAGAGTGGGTAGACAGGCGCTCGAATCCTGTTGGCACGATCTTCAGTCGTGAGCTTTACCGTATAAGCTATCTACCCGCGAGAGCACCAGGCGAGAATCGAACTCGGCTATTCGACGTTGGCAACGTCGTGTGTGACCAATACACCACTGGCGCAGAAAATGGGACCGCGGGGAGTCGAACCCCGTCGAGCTGATTAAGAGTCAGCCATGCTAAACCGACAACATCTCGGTCCCATGGCATCTGCTGAATTGTCAAATAGCAATACGGCTTCACTTTCGAAGCTAGAGCATCAACCAGGAATCGAACCTGGGCCAGCACATTACGAGTGTGCCGCACTTCCACTATGCGATTGATGCAAATTGTTCGGTAAGTAGGGCGTCACGGAGTCGAACCGCGTCGCAAGGTTAATAAGACCTCGCAGGTTTACCGAACCTTCGCGCCCCTCATAGTGGCCCCGGCGGGATTCGAACCCACACCTGCCTGATTAAAAGTCAGGGATGCAGCCGTTACACCACAGAGCCGAAACTGCTTCGCGCCGCGGTACGTTTTCTTCTTCGTACATTCGACATTACGTCGCTCCTTTCGGTTCGTGACAAAGTAGCCATCGTTCGTCAGTTCTCAGCTTTCAGCTAGTAGAATTCCGCCACTTTCTGGCTGACAGCGAACAGCTAAACGCTGACAGCTCTCCGAGTGGTAGCCCCGAGAATCGAACTCAGCATGGCGGCCTTATCAGGACCACCCGGACAACCAGTCCTCGACTACCGGCTGGGGAGCTTTTAGCAGTTAGCTCTTGGCTATTAGCCAGAAGTGTTCATGATTTTGGCTCTCTTCTGGCTAACGGCTAACCGCTAATAGCTAACAGCTTTCCAGCAGCCCGTATGGGAATCGAACCCATTTCACCGCCTTGAAAGAGCGGTATCCTGCACCAGTAGACGAACGGGCCAGGTGAATGACGAATTTCCAAATGACGAATGACGAATAGCTTGAAATTCGGCCGGTCATTCGTCATTCGTCATTCGTCATCCTGTCCTCCTCGGCTCGGAGGACCTGCGCGCACTATGGGCCATGAGGCGCTCGAATCCTCGTTACCTGATCTCCCGTCAGGCGCCGGGCACCGACGCGCCGCGTTGGTCGCGTCGAAGCTACCAGCCCATCGATCAACCGATTCAGTCAACGAAAAAGGCCCGCCGTCGCTGGGACACCGGGCCTTGTTGGCTCTTCGAGCTTGGGACCAAGTGTCATAAGCGCAGCGCGTAACCGGGCCGTTCATTCGCCCGTTGGGCAAATGCGCCGGCCGCGATGGCTTTGCATATGAAACTTGGTCGAAGCATCATGGGAACACCTTCACCTGCAAGTATAACCTGCTTCCGGGTTCATGGTTTCGCTTCCTCTCTATAGACGTGGCAAATCGGCCGAAGGTTCGTGCATCCCTTTGGAAAAACCGCTGAAATCAATTCAGCGAGCTTTTGGCATTTTCGGCACGGTTTTCGCCCTGCAGCAGCCGCAGGCCGTTGAGGATCACCAGCAGCGAGGCACCCGTGTCGGCGGCGATGGCCGCCCACAACGATGCCAGCCCGACGAACGTCAGCACTACGAACAGCGCCTTGATCGCCAGCGCGAACACGATGTTCTGGCGGATCACGCGCAGCGTGCGGCGCGAATGGCGGACCAGCCAGGCCAGCTTGCCCAAGTCGTCGGACATCAGCGCGATGTCGGCCGTTTCGATCGCCGCGTCGCTGCCGGCGGCGCCCATCGCGATGCCCAGCGTGGCGCGGGCCAGCGCCGGCGCGTCGTTCACACCGTCGCCCACCATGGCCACCGTCCCAAATTCATTGACCAGGTTGGCTACGGCGTCGACCTTGTCCTCCGGCATCAGCTCGGCCTGGAAGTCGTCGATGCCGGTTTGGCGGGCGACCGCTTCGGCCGTGGCGTAGTTGTCGCCGGTGAGCATCACCAGCCGCTCGATGCCGACTTGGCGCAGCTCGTCAACGGCCGCCCGGCTTTCGGGACGTACGGCGTCGGCCAGTGCGATCAACCCGCAGACATGGTCTTCGTTGCCGACGACCACCACCGTGCGTCCCCCGGCCGACATTTGCTCGAGCCGCTCGTGCACCGCGTCGGTCTCCTGGTCGCGCTCGTGTAGATAGCGATGCGAGCCGAGCCAGAACGTGCGGCCTTGAAACGAAGCCGTCGCGCCTTTGCCGCGGACGACCTGGAAATCGTCGGCCGGCGCGGGAGCCATGCCGCGCTCCGTCGCATGCAAGAGAATCGCGTGGGCCAGGGGGTGCTCGCTGCGCGATTCGAGCGCGGCGGCCCGCTCCAGCAGCTCGCGTTCGTCGTGCTCCGAAAGCGGAACCATCTCGACGACGGTCGGATTGCCCTCGGTGAGCGTACCGGTTTTGTCGAATGCGATCGCGCGGAGGCGGGCCGGCGCTTCGACGAATACGCCGCCCTTGATGAGGACGCCCGCGCGGGCGGCGGCCGTAAGGGCGGCCACGATGCTCACCGGCGTGGCGATCACCAGCGCGCACGGGCAGGCAATCACCAGCAGCACGAGCGAGTTGTAGATCCAGGCGGACCACGGCTGGGCAAACATGAGCGGCGGGACGAGCAGGATCGCCAAGGCCAGCAACATCACCAACGGCGTGTAGACGCGGGCAAACTTTTCGACCCACTGCTCAGACGGCGCGCGGCGCGAATGGGCCTCGCCCACCATGCGGATGATATTGGCCAGCGTC
This sequence comes from Lacipirellulaceae bacterium, assembly GCA_044868555.1. Classification (GTDB taxonomy): domain Bacteria; phylum Planctomycetota; class Planctomycetia; order Pirellulales; family Lacipirellulaceae; genus JABDGM01. The sequence goes on from JBIOWO010000309.1 coordinate 5,360, forward strand.
GTGTGGCCAGCGTCTTTCGTGCTTTCCACGGTGAGCGCGCCGTCGCCGTTGATCGTGCCCGCAAACACTTCGTCGCCGCTGCTCTTCTCCACCGGCCGGCTTTCGCCGGTAACTGGTGCCTGATTCACGTGGCTGATGCCGGCGACGACGCGACCATCGAGCGGAAACCGCTCGCCCGGCTTGACGATCAGCATGGCGCCAATCGGCACATCTTGCGGCGGCATCGTTGCCTCGATTCCATCGCTCGTGCGGACGCGGGCGGTCGTCGGGGCCAGGTCCAACAGCGCGCCGATCGCCCGGCGAGCGCGGGCGACGCTCCACGATTCCAGGAGCAGCGACAACGAAAACAGGAAAGCCACGGTGGCGGCCTCCAGCCACTGGCCGATTGCCACTGCGCCGGTGACGGCGATCGTCATCAACAGATTCATATCTGGCCGCAGCCGGCGCAGGGCGTGCCAGGCCTTGGGCAGAACCAGACAGACACCGGCGAGAATCGCGAACGCATACAATATACTTGACTGCCATGGCACGGCGTGGGCCGCATCGGTTTCAGCCGCGGTGAGTGCGGCACCCACACCGCCGGCCAACCACGCATGGCACAGGAAGCCCGCGAGCGTGCCCATACCGCTGACGGCGGTGAGAATCGCCCGCGGGTTTGCCTGCCACGCGCTTTCTTCGCGCGCGGTCGGCTCCGCATCCGTCCACGGTACGGCCCGCATGCCGACGCGGGCGACGGCGTCGACGATTTGATGCGACGCCGCGGCGACATTGGCGGCAACCGTGAGCTTGCCGCCCAGCATATCAAACGCCAGATTGTCCGCGCCGCCCACCAGCGGCCCGACTTCCCTTTTCAGCGCCGAGATTTCCTCCGCGCAGTGCATGCCGTGGATGCGAAACGCACGGCTGGATGGGTCTCTCCGTTCGCTCATGCGGCATCCGCGTTAATTGTGGGCGTGGCCATGATCGAGGGCCTTAATCTCGCCCACGTAGGGTTTGCCGGCGATCAGGATGTTCAGCCGCGCTTTTGCGCCCGGCGCATCAAATCCGTCGCACAACTGTTCACTCATCAGCTCAAAGTAGGACGCACCGCCGGTCGGGTCGCCGGGTTGCGGCATGGCAACCAGCGTGAATTGGGCTGGCTGGTTGCTGACGATACAGTTGATCGTGACCGACGGAGCGTCGATCGGCGCCGCGGCCTTCGCGGTGCCGTCAAGTAAGTATACGCCCACCTTGTGCGTCGCGTCGTCGTGGACCAATTCGGCGTGATATTCTTCGCCGCCCAGCTCGACAATCTGCCCACCATGGAGGCCTTCGTGGAAATGTTCGCGCTCGGCCTCGACAGTAGCGCCGCCGCCGCCCGAGCCGCCGCAGCCGGAGAATCCCGCAACCGCAAGGGCGAACAACAGACTTGTGGAATACAATTGAAAAGCTCGCATTCGTCTACTCCCTTCAAATGGGTAATGACTTCATCGACTTTCGTCGCCGGTATCCCCCTTCCCAACCGCTTCGCGGATAGGTGTGCTTACGTCGTAAACTCCATTCCGACGGTAGGCCAAGTTTCTATCGAGCAGTGCTTCGTCGTAGTGATGCTCGAGCATGTGTTCGACGGGGCCGTGCCCGAACCGCCAGAACAGCGCCGGCCGAACAAAAAAATCTAACAGTGTCGAGCTGACGAGTCCGCCCAGGATTACCGTCGCTACCGGGTACAGGATTTCCTTACCCGGTTCCCCCGACGCCAGCACCAGCGGCACCAGGGCGATGCCGGCGGTGAGGGCCGTCATCAGCATCGGAGCAAGACGCTCCTTTCCCGCCCGTTCGATCATGTGCGGTGTGAACTGCTCGCCTTCGTATTCGACAAGGTGCAGATAGTGAGCGATAAGCAGGATGCCGTTGCGAGAGGCGATGCCGCTGAGTGAGATGAAGCCGACGAGGCTGGCCACGGTGAGCGACTGGCCGGTGACGACCAGGGCTGCCACCGCGCCGATCGCCGCCATCGGCAGCGACGCCAGCACTTGCAGGGCCAGGTTGGCCGAGTGGAACAACGTGTACAGCGCCAAAAACATACCAGCCAGCGAGATCAGGCTCAACAGGCCGATCATCCGCGTCGCCGATTGCTGGCTTTCGAACTGGCCCCCGTACTTGATCTCATAGCCCTGATCAAGTTTGGCCTCGATCGGTGCGAGCTTCTGCTGGATGTCGGCGACGACGCTGCCCAGGTCGCGGCCGGCCGTGTTGCACTGGACGATGATTCGGCGACGGACATCTTCCCGGTTGATTGTATTTGGGCCGCTGCCACTCTCGATATCGGCCAGCGCGGAAAGCGGCAGCGAACCGCCGGCCGGCAGATTTACGGCCAAGCGCCCGACGAGATCGAGGTCCTGTCGATATTTGTCGTCGAGCCGGACGACGAGGTCGAACTTGCGATCGCCTTGAATGATTTCCGAGACCACACGGCCGTTGAGGGCGGTTTCGACGAACTCGTTGACCTGGTTGGCGATTAATCCGGCTTGGGCCAATTGCGCCGGCCTGAGCCGAATCTGCTGTTGGGGGACCTCGATTTGTTGTTCCACCATTAAGTCCGTCACGCCATCGACTCCGGTAATCGCCTCCTTGATTTGTTCCGCGGTGCGGCGGAGCACCGCCAGTTCCTGGCCATAAAGCTTGATGCCCACTTGCGCCTTAACGCCGGACAGCATGTGCGAAATGAGATGCTGCAACGGCTGCTCGGCCGAGAATACGATGCCCGGAACATCGGCCAGCTCGTGCCGCAGATCGTTGAGCATTTCGTCGCGCGTGCGGCCCGAGTTCGGATCGAAGCTGATGATGATCTCGGAGACGTTGACGCCCTCGGCGTGCTCGTCGAGCTCGGCACGGCCCGTGCGGCGGCCAAACGCCGCGACGCCCGGCACCATCGCAATGCGTTTCTCGGCCATCAGGGCAATCTGGTCGGATGCGGCCAGGGACGAGCCCGGCGGCAGCAGGAGGTTGATCTGGACGCTGCCTTCGTTGAACGGCGGCAGAAAATCGCGGCCGATGTTGGCTACGACGAACAAGCTGACGGCGACCGCGGCCGCGACGCTGCCCAAAATGGGCCAGGGGTGGCGAATGCTGAACCGAATTGCGAAGCCGGCCATCCATTTCAAAAATCGCAGCAGCGCACCATCGCGATCATGCGCCATGATCTTCGCGCGGGGCAGCAACCAATACGAGAGCACGGGCGTCACCGTGAGCGACACGACCAGCGAGGCCAGGATCGATACGATGTACGCGATGCCCAGCGGTGTGAACAGCCGGCCTTCCATGCCGCCCAGCGCGAACAGCGGCACGAACACCAACACCACCAGGATCGTGCTGAACACGATCGAGTTGCGGACTTCGCTGCTGGCCTCGTAGACGACGCGCAGGGCCGGTTTCGGCTCGGCCGCGTGCCGGTTCTCCCGCAGGCGGCGGAAAATGTTCTCGACGTCGACGATCGCGTCGTCGACGAGCTCGCCGATCGCCACGGCCAGCCCGCCGAGCGTCATCGTGTTGATCGACATCCCGAACCACTTGAACACCAGCCCCGTCACCACGATCGACAGCGGAATCGCCGTCAGCGTAATGAACGTCGTGCGGAAATTCAACAGGAACAGAAACAGGATGATCACGACCAGGATGCTGCCGTCGCGCAGTGCCACAATCACGTTATGGATGCTCAGGTCGATAAACTGCTTCTGTTGATAGACCTCGGTATTGAAGCGAATGTCTGCCGGGAGCGACTTGGCCGCTTCGTGGATCGCCGCAACGACCTGCTCGGTAAGCAGCCGCGTGTCGGCCCCCGGCTGCTTGGAGACGGTGATGATCACGGCCGGCCGGCCGTCGACGGCGGCGTCGCCCCGCTTGACCTGGGCCGCTTCGACCACCCGCGCCACCTGGCCCAACAGCACGGGCCGCTCCGCGCTGGGGCGTACGACGACCATCTGCAACTCGTCGATGGTGTTGATGCGGCCGAGGGAGCGGACCAGGAATTCACGGCCACCCTCGTCGAGATAGCCGCCGGTGGCGTTCGTGTTGCTGTTCTCCAACGCGTGCTCGACGTCTTCCAGGGTAACGCCGAATTTGAGTAGCGCTTCGGCATCGACCAGCACTTGCCATTGTTTGCGTCCGCCGCCGATGGTGATCACCTGCGCAATGCCGGGGATCGTGAGCAACCGCGGCCGCACGACCCAATCGGCCAACGTGCGAACCTGAATCGGGTCCGTCACGCCGCCTTCGCTCCACATGCCGACCTGGACAATTTGGCCCATGATCGACGAGATCGGCGCCAATTGAGGCCGGACTCCCTGCGGCATCCGGTCGGCGGCAATGGCCACCTTTTCGGCGACAATCTGCCGATCAATGTAAATATCGGTGCCCCAGGCAAACTCGACGTTGATCACCGACAGCCCGATGCCCGAGGCACTCCGCACCGCCTGCACGCCGGTCGCCCCATTCAGCGCCGATTCGAGCGGGATCGTGACTTGCGTTTCCACTTCCTCCGGCGCCAGGCCGGGGGCCTCGGTCAACACGGTCACGCGCGGCCGGTTGAGATCGGGGAAGACGTCGATCGGCAAATGGTACAGCACGTAGC
>JBIOWO010000310.1:0-31269 GCA_044868555.1 Lacipirellulaceae bacterium
CGCGTCGTCGTCCTGGCCGGCTTTCCGCGTTTGAGCATGGAGTAAGTCGTCCTATGGCAGTCACGGCAAAACGACGTTTGGAAACGACGACCACCCGACGTTTCGGCAGCGGGCGCGATCCGTACGCGATCCCCGACCTGACCGAGATTCAGACGAGGAGCTACGCGCGGTTTCTTCAATACGACGTCTCGCTCGAAAAGCGCAAGGACGAAGGCCTGGAGGGGGTGCTGCGCGAAATCTTTCCCATCGAGAGCTACGACAAGAAGCTGTCGCTATCTTATCTCCGCTACGAGTTGGGCAAGCCGCGCTACGAGCCGGATGAATGTCGCCAGTTGCGTCTGACCTACGGCCGGCCGTTCCGCATCTGGCTGCGGCTCAACAAGGAGCAACCGATCGAGGAGGAAGTGTACCTGGGCGACCTGCCGATCATGCTGGGCGGCGGCGAATTCATCATCAACGGCGCGGAGCGCGTCGTGGTGAGCCAGTTGCATCGCAGTCCCGGTATCGACTTCGTCTCCGAAATGGAAGCGGGCGAGCGGCGAATGCACAGTTGCCGCGTGATCCCCGAGCGCGGCAGCTGGATCGAGATCAATACCACCAAGAAGGACAGCATCACGGTGCGGATCGACCAGAGCGGCAAGTTCTCGGTGATGACGCTGCTGCGGGCGATGGACCCGAAGTACGGCATGGACGCCGACATTCTGCGCACGTTTTATGAGACGAACAAGCAGAAGATTTCGGACGGCCGGAGCGCGGCCAAGATCGAGGGGAAGATAGCGGTCGGCGACATCATTTATCCGCCCTCAAGCGATCGCTCGGGCGAGATCATCGTCGAAAACGGCCAGAAGATCACGAAGACTCAGGCGGAGACGGTTTGCACGTCGGGCATCAAACAGGTGGAGATCATGGACCCGCCGCCGACGCCGCACTTGCTCAATGCCCTGGCCGACGATGGCACGTCGAGCCATGAAGAAGCGCTGCTGCGGATCTATCAGCGGCTGCGGCCGGGCAACCCGCCGCAATTGGAAAAGGCCAAGGCCTTGTTTCACGAAAAGTTCTACGACACGAACCGCTACCGATTGGGGCGGGTGGGCCGCTTCCGCATCAACCGCAAGCTGGGGCTCAGCGTGCCGGAAGACGAAATGGTGCTCCGTCCGGAGGACCTCCTCAACGCCATCAAGTACATCATTAAGTTGGTGATCGGCGACTCGGACTCGCACGTGGACGACATCGACCACTTGGGGAACCGGCGCCTGCGCACGATCGACGAGCTGGCTTGCGACGAGATGCGGAAGGGCTTTTTGAAGCTCCGCCGCACCGTGCAGGAGCGGATGAGTCTCAAGGACATCGAAGACATGACGCCGCGGAGTCTCATCAATCCGAAGAGCATTTCGGCGGCGATCGAGTATTTCTTCGGCCGCGGCGAGCTATCGCAAGTGGTCGACCAGACGAATCCGTTGTCGATGCTGACTCACGAGCGGCGGTTGTCGGCGTTGGGTCCGGGCGGTTTGAACCGCAAGCGGGCCGGGTTCGAAGTGCGCGACGTGCACATTTCCCACTATGGTCGCATCTGCCCGATCGAGACGCCGGAAGGCACGAACATCGGCCTGATTTCCAGCCTGGCGATGTACGCGTCGGTCGACGAATACGGCTTCTTGATCACTCCGTATCGCAAAATTTCAAAGGGCAAATTGACCGACGATGTCGTCTGGCTCCGCGCGGATGAGGAATCGGAAGCGTTCGTCGCGTCAGCCGACGTGCCGATCGCGGACAACAAGATTCAGGGCGAGACGATCGTGGCCCGGCACCGGGCCGACTTCGAGTTGATCCCGGTGGATCAGATCCAGTACATCGACGTGACGCCAAGCCAGATGATCGGCGTATCGGCCGGCTTGATCCCGTTCCTGGAGCACGACGACGCGAACCGGGCGTTGATGGGCTCGAACATGCAGCGACAAGCGGTGCCGCTGTTGATTACCGAGCCGCCAATCGTCGGCACCGGCTTGGAGCGCGACGTGGCGGTGCACTCGGGCATGATCATTCGCGCCGGTCACAAGGGAACCGTGACTTACGTCGACGCCGAGCGGATCGAGATCGGGCCGGAGGTCCACAAGCTACGAAAGTTCGTCGGTCTGAACGAGCGAACGTGCCAGAATCAAAAGCCGATTGTGAGCGTCGGCGACAAGGTGGAAAAGGGCCAGGTGATCGCCGACGGCGCGGCCACGTATCAAGGCGAGTTGGCGCTGGGCCGCAACGTGCTCGTGGCCTTCATGTCGTGGGAAGGATACAACTTCGAGGACGCGATCATCATCAGTGAAGAGCTGGTGAAGAACGACACGTACACGTCGATTCACATCGAGGAATTCGACGTGGAAATCCGCGAGACGAAGCTGGGCCGCGAGGAGTTCACCCGCGATATCCCGAACGTCAGCGAGAAGATGCTCCGCAACCTGGACGAAAACGGCATCGTCAAGATCGGCACGTACGTGAATCCGGGCGACATTCTGGTGGGCAAGGTTTCGCCGAAGTCGAAGACCGAACTGACGCCGGAGGAAAAGCTGCTGCACGCGATCTTCGGTCGGGCCGGCGAGGACGTGAAGAACGACTCGCTGGAGGTGCCATCCGGCGTGGAGGGGATCGTCATCGACACGCAGCGATTCTCCCGCCGCATGAGTCTCACCGAGGATCAGCGGAAAGAGTTCGAGCGGTCGTTGAAAGCGGCCGAGAAGGAAGGCAACGAGCGGATCGCGCAGGTGTTCGGCGAGCTGGTGACGGAGTTGGAGGGAATTATTGGCCGCAAGTTGACGGATGACGACGGCAATTCGCTGGTTCACGGGCAGGACCCGGCTTACGTGGCCGAACGGGCCGCAAACTTTAAGATCGACTCGCTCGATTTGCGAAGTCCGCAGCGCAAGAAGGATGTCGAAAAGTCGTTCAAGCAGTTGTGGCCAAGCGTCGAGGAGGCGATCGACGCCCGCGACCGCAAGCTCAATTCGATGAAGCGCGGCGACGAGCTGCGGAGCGGCGTGCTGCAGATGGTGAAGGTGTATATCGCCACGAAGCGAGTGATCTCGGTCGGCGACAAGATGGCCGGGCGGCACGGCAATAAGGGCGTGATTTCGAAAATCCTGCCGGTCGAGGACATGCCGTTTTTGGAAGACGGCACGCCGGTGCAAATTCTGCTCAATCCGTTGGGTGTGCCGAGCCGCATGAACGTGGGCCAAATATTGGAGACGCACCTGGGCTGGGCCGGCGCTAAGCTGGGCTTCCGAGCGGTAACACCGGTGTTCGACGGCGCCGAGGAGACCGACATCAATGCGGCGCTCGACGAGGCGAAGTTGCCAAAGCACGGCAAGACGCGGCTGTACGACGGCCGAACCGGTGTGCCGTTCGAGCAGGAAACGACCGTGGGCTTCATCTACATGCTCAAGCTGCACCACCTGGTTGACGACAAGGTACACGCCCGCAGCACGGGCCCGTACTCGCTGATCACGCAACAGCCGCTGGGCGGCAAAGCGCGGTTCGGCGGGCAGCGTTTCGGAGAAATGGAAGTGTGGGCGCTGGAAGCGTACGGCGCCGCGTACATCCTGCAGGAACTGTTGACCGTAAAGAGCGACGACGTCGAAGGTCGCACAAAGATTTACGAGTCGATGGTCAAAGGCGAGAACACGCTGGAAGCAGGCACGCCGGCGAGCTTCGATGTGCTAACGAATGAGATTCGCGGATTGGGACTGAACATGCAGTTGGAGAAGAGGAGAATTTAGCATTGCAGCCGCGAAGCGGCGACCGTCAATAGCCAGGGGCGGCAGCCCCTGGTAGGGAGATGAGTGAACCGTTAGTCCCGTAGGGACGACATTGCTGCCCCGTTGGGGCTCCATTGTACCGACGGTTTTTCGCACCAGGGGCTCCCGCCCCTGGCTATTAACGAACGCCGCTTTGCGGCGTCACGTGCTGGAGCGAGAGAGAAATATGAGCAGCATTCTGGACACTGCCAGTTACGATCGGATCAACGACGACACGTCGGTGAAAATCAGCCTGGCCCGGCCGCACGACATTCGCAGTTGGTCGTTCGGCGAAGTGAAGAAGCCGGAGACGATCAATTACCGGACGTATCGTCCGGAAAAGGACGGCCTGTTCTGCGAGCGGATTTTTGGTCCGGAGAAGGACTGGGAATGCGCGTGCGGCAAGTACCGCGGCATGAAGTACAAGGGGATGATCTGCGACCGGTGCGGCGTGAAGGTGACACATAGCCGCGTGCGCCGCAAGCGAATGGGCCACATCGAGCTGGCCGCCCCGGTGGTGCACATCTGGTTCTTCAAGGCGATGCCGAGCCGGCTGGGCAGCCTGTTGGCCATGAAGACCACGAGTTTGGAAAAGGTCATTTACTTCCAGGACTACGTGGTGACCGATCCGAAGGACACGACGCTCAAGCCGCAGCAACTCTTGACGGAAGAAGAATATCGCCAGGCCCGCGAGCAGTTCGGCGACGGCGCGTTCGACGCGTCGATGGGCGCCGAGGCGATTCGCAAGCTGCTGCAGGCGCTCGACCTGGTGAAGCTGTCGCAGGTCTTGCGCGAAGAACTCAAGGAAACGGGCTCGAAGCAGAAGGCCAAGGACCTCATCAACCGGCTGAAGACGGTCGAGGCGATCCGCGACTCGGACAACAAACCGGAGTGGATGGTGCTGGACGTGATCCCGGTGATTCCGCCCGATCTGCGGCCGCTCGTGCTGCTGGATAGCGGCAACTTCGCCACCAGCGATCTCAACGACCTGTACCGCCGCATCATCAACCGCAACAACCGGCTCAAAAAGCTAGTCGACCTGAACGCGCCGGAAGTGATCATCCGCAACGAAAAGCGGATGCTGCAGCAATCGGTCGATGCCCTGTTCGACAACAACCGCTGCAAGCGGCCGGTGCTCGGCTCGTCGAACCGCCCGCTCAAGTCGCTCACGGACATGATCAAAGGCAAGCAGGGGCGGTTCCGCGAGAACCTGCTCGGCAAGCGGGTCGACTACTCGGCTCGCAGCGTGATCGTCGTGGGCCCGTACCTGAAGCTGCATCAGTGCGGCCTGCCCAAGAAGATCGCGCTGGAGCTGTATCAGCCGTTCATCATCCGCCGTTTGAAGGAGCTGGGCCACGCCGACACCATCAAAAGCGCCAAGAAGATGCTGGAGCGCAAAGATGACGAAGTGTGGGATATTCTGGAAGAAGTGATCCGCAATCATCCGGTGCTGTTGAATCGGGCGCCGACGCTGCACCGCATGGGCATCCAGGCGTTTGAGCCGATCCTCGTCGAGGGGAACGCGATCCAATTGCATCCGCTGGTGTGCAAGGGCTTCAACGCCGACTTCGACGGCGACCAGATGGCCGTGCACTTGCCGCTGTCGATCGAGGCCCAGGTGGAGGCTCACACGCTGATGATGAGCACGCACAACATCTTCAGCCCGGCCAATGGGGCGCCGATCATCAGCCCGTCGCAGGACGTGGTGATGGGTTGCTACTATCTGACGATGAGCGTTCCCGAGGCCGCAGGCGATGACATGTTGTTTTCATCCATGGAGGAGGTCGAGATGGCCTATGCGGCGGGCAAGGTGCACACGCACGCCAAGATCAAGGTTCGTCTGCCGAAGAATCGTAGTCTGCGCGAAGACATGGACTCGACGTCGGGTTACGGCAAGGTGGTCGATACGACGGTCGGCCGTGTGATCTTCAACATGGTGTTGCCAAAGGGCATGCCGTTTTACAACACGGCGCTGCGATCGGCTCAATTGGCCCGCGTCATCAGCGACTGCTACCAATTCCTGGGCCGCTCGAAGACGATCGAACTCTTGGACGACATGAATCAACTCGGCTTCCGCGAGGCAACCCGGAGCGGCCTGTCGTTCGCGACCGACGACTTGATTACGCCGGAGTCGAAGTCGCGGATTATCGCCGCGGCCGAGAAGGAAGTGCTTCGTCGCAACAAGCTGTATCAACGCGGCATCATCACCGAGGGCGAGCGGTACAACCAAGTGCTCGATGCCTGGACGCACGCCCGCGAACAGATCACGACCGAGATGATGAGCGCGCTGGAGAACGACTTCCGCCAGGGCGGGTATGTGAATCCGATTTTCTTGATGGCTCATTCCGGCGCCCGCGGCGGCGTCGAACAGATGCGGCAATTGGGCGGCATGCGCGGCCTGATGGCCAAGCCATCCGGCAAGATTATCGAGACGCCGATCAAAGCCAATTTCCGCGAAGGGCTGACGGTGCTCGAGTATTTCAGCTCCACGCACGGTGCCCGCAAGGGCCTGGCCGACACGGCCCTGAAGACGGCCGACTCGGGTTACTTGACCCGCAAGCTGGCCGACGTGGCTCAGAACGTCGTGATCACCTTGGACGACTGCGGCACGACTCAGGGCATCACCAAGGGGATCATCTATCGCGGCGAGAAGGTGGAGGTGAGCCTGGCCGATTCGATTCGCGGCCGGGTGAGCCGGACCAACATCGTTAACCCCATCACCGACGAAACGATCGTCAGTGAGAACGAACTGATCACCGCGGATATCGGCCACAAGATCGAGGAGCTCGGCCTGGAGAAGATTCAGGTTCGCAGCGCGATGACGTGCGACGCGCCCTTGGGCGTTTGCCGGTTGTGCTACGGCATGGACCTGTCGACCGGTTCGATGGTCGAGGAAGGCATGGCAGTGGGCATCATTGCGGCCCAGAGCATCGGCGAGCCGGGCACGCAGTTGACAATGCGGACGTTCCACATCGGCGGCGTCGGTCAGCACGACGTCGAAGAGAGCGACATCAAGGCCAAGCGTGGCGGCATCGTCAAGTACACGCGGCTCAAGGTCGTCACCAACGACGCCGGCCAGAAGATCGTGCTCGCACGGAACGGCGAGGTGTCGCTCGTGGACGAAAAGGGCCGCGAGGTCGAGAAGTACGAAGTGCCGGCGGGTGCCGTGCTCAAGGTGAATGAAGATGAAAAGGTGCCCGCCAGCGGCGTGCTTTGCGAATGGGACCCGCACAGCATCCCGATTCTGGCTGAGACGGGCGGCAAGGTCCGCTTCGAAGATCTGATCGAAGGCCAGACGATGCGGGCCGAGAAGGACCCCAGCGGTCACATCCGCTATGTGATCATGGAGCACAAGGGCGACATGCATCCGCAGGTCGTGGTGGAAGACCCGAAGGACGGAAAGATTTTGGACTTCTACTACATGCCCGAGCGGGCCCACTTGGAAGTCGACGAAGGCCAGGTTATTTCGCCGGGCACGTTGGTGGCCAAGACGCCGCGCGAAGCGAGCGGCACGCAGGACATTACGGGCGGTTTGCCGCGGGTGACCGAAATCTTCGAAGCCCGCAAGCCGAAGGATCCGGCCGTCATCGCGGAGATCGACGGGACGGTTGAGCTATTGAGCGAAAAGAAGCGCGGCAAGCGTTCGATTGTCGTCCGCAGCGAAAGCGGCATCGAGCGCGAGCATCTGATCACGCACAACAAGCACTTGCGCGTACACTCCGGCGACCCGGTTCGAGCGGGCGACGCCCTCGTGGACGGGCCGCTCGTGCCGCACGATATTCTGCGGATTTCCGGCGAGGAGGCCGTGCAGCAGTATTTGACCCGCGAAATTCAGAACGTCTACCGCAGCCAGCGCGTCGAGATCAACGACAAGCACATCGAGATCATCGTCGCGCGGATGCTGCGGAAGGTGCGGATCGAGCACCCCGGCGACACCAATTTGCTGCCGGGCAGCGTGATGGACAAATTCGATTTCCGCCAGGCGAACGACGCCATCGCCAAGTGCCTGAAGATTTCCGAGAAGGGCGACAGCGAATTCGCCGTGGGGTCGATTGTGCCGAAAGACGTGTTGGATCAGGCCAATGCCCAGATCGAAGCGCTCGGCGGCACAGTTGCCAAAGGCACGAAGCCGAAGCGGGCCACCGCTTCCACACAGCTCCTGGGCATCACGAAGGCGGCGGTGCAAAGTTCCAGCTTTATCTCGGCGGCCAGCTTCCAGGAGACGACCAAGGTGCTCACCGAGGCGGCGCTGGCCGGCCGGACCGATCACCTGGTCGGTCTGAAGGAAAACGTCATTCTGGGCCACCTGATTCCCGCCGGCACCGGCTTCCACACGATTCACGACGCGGAAGTGCGGATTCGGCCAGAGGCGCTCGAGGCACTGGCAGCCGAAAAAGGCCGCGTGCTCGAACGGGCCTTCCCGCTGCTCGACACTGCGGTCGCATCGACCGAACGCGGCGGCAATGGGGACGGCGCGGCGACTAGCAAGGCAGCGCCGCCCACGCCAGCGGCACCAAGCAGTCTGGACTTGCTGCTGGGTGGTGCGGATGTCGAATCAGACGATACGGCGACGGACGACGAGTAGGCTGTTTCGATCAACACAAGGCGGCAGGTGCCGGTGCGCGGCGCCTGCCGCTTTTCTTCGCGCTGGCGACGCCGTCCAGTCGGCCGAAACGGCCGAATTCTCGGGGCTGCGATAAAAGCGATAACTTGGCCCTTGCCTTCCAACAGCCCCAACGATACGATTGATTGAAACTGTTGTTTCAAACACTTGTATCGGACGCAAAGTGATGTCTACCAGTACTTTAGATACTACCCGCGACCGGATCGTCGAAGCGGCGGGCGAGATTTTCGCCGAGAAAGGGTTCGACGCCACGACCGTCCGCGACATCTGTCAGCGGGCCGAGGCGAATCTCGCGGCCGTGAATTACTACTTCGGCGACAAACAGAGGTTGTACGTTGAGTCGGTGGTGCGTGCGCATCGGTGGCGGATGGAGCGAGCCCAACTGCCCGATTGGACGTCCGACACGCCGCCGCAAAAGAAGCTGGCCGACTTTGTCGTCACGTTCATTCGCCGCATTCGCACCGGGCCGGAGAACACCTGGCATACGCGGCTGATCATGCGCGAGATGATGAATCCGCGCGAGGCGTGCGTCGAATTGGTGCAGTCCTCGATTCGGCCCCAGTTTGAAATCCTGCAGGGCATCTTGCGCGAGCTGCTGCCGGATGATACGTCGGACGAGAAGTTGCACGCCACGGCATTCAGCATCGTTGGACAGTGCCTGTTCTATCATTTTGGCGACCCCGTGGTTCGCAATCTGGTGAGCGCCGACGAGTATGCCAGCTACGACGTCGACAAATTGGCCAGCCACATCGCAGAGTTCTCGCTGGCGGCGATTGGGGGCGCGGCATCGACTACGGCAACGAAAGGCGGCCGCCGATGAACTGGATCGCGCTCAAGATGCTGACGGGCAATCGGGGCAAGTACCTGGGGATCATCCTGGGCATCGCGTTTGCGACGCTCTTGATCGCACAGCAGGCGTCGATTTTCTGCGGCCTGATGCTGCAAACGAGCGGGCAGATTCGCGATATCCAGGGGGCCGACATCTGGGTGATGGACCCGAACGTGCAGTTTTCGGACGACGTGAAGCCGCTATCCGACAGTGATCTGTACCGCGTTCGCGGCGTCGAGGGCGTGGCTTGGGCGGTGCCGTTGTACAAAGGGCTGACGCGGTCGCGGCTGGAAGACGGCAATTTTCAGCAGACGATTCTCATTGGGCTCGACGATGCCACGCTGGTCGGCGCTCCGCCGCAAATGATCTTGGGGGACCGGTTCAATTTGCGCAAGCCGGACGCCGTGATCATGGACCTGGAGGGATACAAACTGCTGTGGCCGCACGAAGAGCCGCGGATCGGCAAGCGGTTCGAAATGAACGACCACGAGGCTGAGATCGTGGGCATCTGCAAAGCGAGCCGCACGTTTCAAACGTTTCCGGTGGTCTACACGCGGTACTCGCAAGCCCTGCAGTATGTGCCGCCCGAGCGAAAGGTGCTGTCGTTCGTGCTGGCCGACGCGGTGCCCGGTGTGCCGGTCGACGAGGTGTGCCGGCGGATCCAGGAGCAGACGGGGATGCGGGCGGTGACCGGCGAGCAGTTCGAGTGGATCACGATGATGTATTTCATGCGGAAGACGGGCATCCCGTTCAATTTCGGCATCACGGTGGCGCTGGGATTCCTGGTCGGCACGGCGATCGCGGCCCAAACATTTTATTTGTTCACGATCGAGAATCTCAAGCAGTATGGGGCGCTCAAGGCGATGGGGGCCGGCAATTGGAGCCTGGCCAGCATGATCTTGCTGCAAGCGCTGTTGGTGAGCCTGATCGGCTTCGGGCTGGGAATTGGCGTGGCGGCCTGGTTCGGCACGGTAGCCAACGCGCCCGGCTCGCGGCTGGCGTTTTACATGCCGTGGGAAGTGTTTATTGGCACGGGGTTGGCCGTGGCGGCGATCAGCATGCTCTCGAGCCTGTTGAGCCTACAGCGCGTGATGGTGGTCGAGCCGGCCGTGGTGTTTCAAGGGTAGGTGCGATGAGCAGCGCTCAAGTCAATCCGACCGTCACTTGTCGCGAAGTGACGAAAACCTACGGCAGCGGCAATTCGCTGGTGCAGGCGCTGCGCGGCGTGGATCTCGACGTCTATCCAGGCGAATTGACCATGCTTGTGGGCCCGAGCGGTTGCGGCAAAACGACATTGCTCTCGGTGGTGGCGGGCATCCTGCGGCCGACCAGCGGCGTGGTATCGGTGCTGGGAAACGATTTGACGCAGATGTCGTCGTGGCGACGGACTGCGTTCCGCCGCGACAACGTGGGGTTTGTGTTTCAACAGTTCAATCTTTTGCCGGCGCTCACCGCGGCCGAGAACGCGGCCGTGCCGCTTGTGATTCAGGGTTATTCAAAGTGGAAGGCGGTCGGGGCGGCCAAGCAGCTGCTGGGGAAGATGGGGATGGGCGATCGCGTGAACAATTTGCCCGGCAATCTGTCGGGCGGCCAGCAGCAGCGCGTGGCGATTGCTCGCGCGCTCATCCACCGTCCGCACCTGTTGGTGTGCGACGAGCCGACCTCGGCCCTCGATCACAAGACGGGCCACGCGATTTTGGAGCTGTTGCGAGCGATCGCCGTGGAAGGCGATCGGGCCGTGATCATTGTCACGCACGACAGCCGGATTTTTGAATTTGCCGACACGATCGCCCGCATGGACGACGGGCACATTGTGTCGCTCGAGCGGCAGGCGGAGCGGAACCGCTTGTCACCACAAAATTCACTTCAAGCCGTATGAGGCGCCGAGCCATGCTCACCAAATTTGGCCTGCCGATTGTGGCTATCGCGTTGATTGCATTCGCGGTTCACTACCTGAGTCAGGCGGGGTCGCGAGTTCCCGAACTGCCGCCGCCGGTGCAGCCCACCGAAAGTCCCTACAAGAACACCGTGGCGGGCGCGGGCATCGTGGAACCGGAGACCGAGAACATTTCGATCGGCTCGCCGCTGCCGGGTGTGGTTGTCCAGGTGAATGTGAAAGTCGGCCAGAAGGTGAGTGCGGGCGACGCGCTGTTTCGGCTAGACGATC
The DNA here is from genome assembly GCA_044868555.1 of Lacipirellulaceae bacterium. Lineage (GTDB taxonomy): Bacteria > Planctomycetota > Planctomycetia > Pirellulales > Lacipirellulaceae > JABDGM01. Next base: position 11,403 of record JBIOWO010000310.1, read on the forward strand.
GGCAGTTGAAGGCGGAACTGGCCATTCGTCAGGCGACGCTAGCCGACACCCAAGCGGCGCTAAAGCGGCTCAATGCGATGCCGCGTAAAGAGGAGTTGCCGCAGGCGGAGGCCCGCGTCCGCGAGGCGAAGGCCGATTGGGAGAATTGGGAGCAGCAATGGGCTCGCAGCGAAAAGCTGGTCACCCAGCGCGTGATGCCAGAAGAGGAATTCCTCGAGCGGAAGCTGTCGGCAATTCAGGCTCGCGAGCGATTCAACCGGGCGACGGCGGAGTACGATTTGCTCAAGGCCGGAGCTTGGGAGCCGGACAAGCGCGTCACCCAAGCCAAGGTGGAAGAAGCCCAGGCGCAATTGAAAGAAACGCAGACCAGCTTGGATCGGCTGGTAATCCGCGCGCTGGTCGACGGCGAGGTGCTGCAGGTGAACGTGCGGCCGGGCGAATTCGTGGGTGCCCCGCCGACGCAGGCGCTGGTGGTGCTGGGCAACGTGACGCAACTTCACGTACGGGTGGACATCGACGAGTACGACATCCCGCGGTTCGTGCCGAACGCGCCGGCTCGGGCGACGCTCAAGGGCCAGCCGGACGATTCCTTCCCGCTGCGTTTCGTGCGGATCGAGCCGTACGTGGTGCCCAAGAAGTCGCTCACCGGCGACAACACGGAGCGGGTCGACGTGCGGGTGCTGCAGGTGATCTACGCGATCGACGCGGGCAGCCGGCGGCTATTCGTGGGGCAGCAGCTGGATGTGTTTATCGACGCGTCGCCGGCCAGCGTGGCGACGAAGGTGACGCCGGAATAGTCGACTCTGGCTGAGGACTGTGCTAGTCTTACTGGTATGAAGATCATCTCGTCCAAAGCGCTGCCGCAATTCCGGCTCGAACTGAAGTTTGACAATGGTGAGTCGGGTGTCGTGGACGTGTCCTCGCTGGTAGGGCGCGGTGTCTTCGCTGCGTGGGAGCAGCCGGGAGTTTTCGAGCAAGTGACCGTAACGGACGAAGGAGCGGTCGAATGGCCTGGCGAACTCGATCTGTGTCCTGATTCGCTCTATTTGCGGATGACGGGCAAGAAAGTGGAAGAAGTATTCCCAGCGCTACAGAATCGCCTCTCACATGCCTGAGATTTCCAGATTCTACGGCATTGTCATTCAGATCTATTTTGGCGACCATCCGCCGCCGCACTTTCACGCCCGCTATGGCGGAGGTTCGGCGAAGATAGAGATTGATTCGTTGGGAGTGATTGAAGGCAAACTTCCAGCACGAGCAATGGGCCTGGTTACTGAATGGGCGACTTTGCACCAAGCCGAACTGCGCGAGGCATTTGATCGAGCCGCGAACATGCAGCCGCCGGGAAGAATTGATCCGCTTCCGTAGAGATTGGGTACGGCAGTCATTCGCGATCGTCAATCGTGAGGAATCGCTATCATGCGATGGATCCTTTACACGGTCCTGGCATTGACATACGCAATTACTCTGGTTGCGAGATTGGAGAGGGCGGAGTGGATGCCGAAATCGACTGCGATGGGGCATGCGGCGTTGTGCCTGCCACTCGCCGGTCTGGCCCCACGTATCTTTTTGGGACTTCGACGCGAATCTCAGATGGGAAGCTATTTTCTCTTGGGATTGGCGATTGCCTCCGCCTTCGGATGTCTATTGTTGGCCCTAATTCCCAGCATTCCATGAAGGCTGTTTGACGGTGTCGTCGGGATTCAATCACCTTTGCTGTGCGCCCTTGACGGGGGTCGGCATTCGCGTAAACTTATTGGTTTCAACGCGTTTCGTCCGATTGCCCCGATAGAAGGCCGCTCGATGCCCACCGTCAACCAACTCGTCCGCCGTCGGCGGCGAGCCAAGCGGAAGTTCAGTAAGTCGCCCGTGTTGGACAAGTGTCCGCAGAAGCGGGGCGTGTGCCTCTTGGTACGCACGATGACTCCCAAGAAGCCGAACTCGGCGCTGCGGAAGATTACGCGCGTGCGGCTCTCGAACGGCAAGGAAGTGACCGTGTACATTCCGGGCGAGGGCCACTCGCTGCAGGAGCACAGCATCGTGCTGGTGCGCGGCGGCCGTATCCGCGACCTGCCGGGCGTGCGCTACCAGGTGGTCCGCGGCGCGCGGGACACGTTGGGCGTGCAAGGCCGGAAGCAGTCGCGCAGCCGGTATGGGGCGAAGAAAGGTTAGTAGGTGAGTAAGTGAGTAGGTGAGTAGGTGTGGCCTTCGATACCTACTCACTTATTCACCTACTCACTTACTCACCTGAATTGCGTTTGGGTGAGCATTGATTTTCGATTCAAACGAACGAACGAGTCCCCCATGGGTCGCATTACCGCCAGTCGCAAGCAACTGAAGCCTGATCCGAGGTACGGGTCGTTGTTGGCTTCGAAGTTTATCAATACGCTGATGCACGATGGCAAGAAGAGCGTCGCGCAGAATGTGTTTTACGATGCGCTCGACATCGTGAAGCAGCGCGTGCCGGACAAGGAGCCGATCGAGGTGTTCACCCAGGCGGTCGAGCACGTGAAGCCGTCGATCGAGGTCCGCAGCAAGCGCGTGGGCGGTGCGGCGTACCAGGTGCCGATGCAGGTCAATCGCACCCGGCAGCAATCGCTGGCGATTCGCTGGATTCTGCTGGCGATCCGCGAGAAAAAGGGCCGGCCGACGGCGATGAAGCTGGCCGACGAATTTGTGGCCGCGTTCAACCGCGAAGGCGCGGCCGTGAGCCGTCGCGAAAACGTCCACCGCATGGCCGACGCCAACAAGGCGTTTGCCCATTTTGCGTGGTAGGTATCAAGAATCGCAGGGCCGTGTTCCAGTTGGATCGCGGCCCTTTTTCGTGCGCTCGTTTCACCGTTATGCCGAAAGCGCTGCCGCATGGACGTTGTATCGAACTGGGTCGAGATAGCACGGCAGTTTGCGGCCGCACTTGATTCCTGCAATTACGGAAAAGCCGCGGAGTTTCTGTCCGAGAGATGCCTATATGAGCGCCCTCGAAATACGGCGCTTGTAGGTCGGCAGTCAATTTGCAGTTCGTATCGTGAAAGCGACGTCCGTGCTAAATATGAATTCGATATAGTGAAGTATCGCAGTGAGGCAACGGCAGAGGCGTCGGGCGGCGTTCGGTTGGTGTTCTATGATGACCTCGCCCTCGGCGACGCGACCCACACTTTTCGGTGCTCGCAGATTGTGTACTTTGATGAGAACCAAAAGATTGTTCGAATCGTGCTTGAGGAGATTCCTGGTGAGCGCGAACGATTAGACTCGTTTCGGGCGTCCCACCCAAGAAAATAGCGAAGCTTCCATCAATGTCCGTGCCCCTCGAAAAGATTCGCAACATCGGCATCATCGCCCATATCGATGCCGGCAAGACGACGGTGACCGAGCGGATGCTGTTCGTCAGCGGGTCGAAGCATCGGGCGGGCGAGGTGGACATGGGGACCACCACGACCGATGACGATCCCGAGGAGGCCGAGCGGGGCATCACTATCTATTCGGCGTGCGTGCAGTTTCCCTGGAAGGACGTAGTGATCAATCTGATCGACACGCCGGGGCACGTCGACTTTACGGCCGAGGTGGAGCGGAGCCTGCGGGTGCTCGACGGCGGCGTGGTGGTGTTCAGCGCCCGCGAGGGAGTCGAGGCCCAGAGCGAGACGGTGTGGCGGCAGGCCAACAAGTATCATGTGCCGCGGCTGGCGTTCATCAACAAATTGGATCGGGAAGGGGCCGAATTTGAGGCCGTGTTCGATGAGATCGGCAGCCGGCTCTCAGCCCGGCCGGTGGCGCTGCAGATTCCGGTGGGCCAGGGGCCGGCCCATACGGCCAATCCATTTCGCGGCGTCATCGACTTGGTGAAGATGAAGCTGCTGACGTTTCCGGAAGGAAAGGAAGGCCGCAAAGTGGTGACGGCCGAAATTCCGGCGGACATGGCCGACGAAGCGCAACTGTGGCGCGAGCGAATGCTGGAGTCGCTCTACGATTTCAGCAACGAGTTGATGGAATTGGCGCTGGCGGAAGAGCCGATTCCGGAGGCGCTGATCCACAAGGTGCTGCGCGGGGCGACCGTGCATTTGCAGATTCAGCCGGTGCTGTGTGGGTCGGCGCTGCATGGGGCCGGCGTGCAGCCGATCCTGGACGCGGTGGCCGCGTATTTGCCGAACCCGGCTGAGGTGCCGCCGGTGGAAGGTATTGACCTGAAGCAAAGGGGCAAAACGAAGAAGGGGAGAGTGGGAGAGGGGGAGAGTGGGAGAACGGATGTGTCTCCCTCTCTCCCCGTCTCCCCCTCTCCCACTCCGGACCTCATCCGCCGCAGGCCCGATCCGGCCGAGCCGTTTTGCGGGCTGGTGTTCAAGGTGCAGCCATATAAGACGGGTGACCTGGCTTGGGTGCGGATATATTCGGGCCAACTGGAGCCCAACTCGCGGGTGCTCAATTCGACCCGTGACAAGAAGGAAAACGTGGCCCAGTTGTGGCGGATTCATGCATCGAAGAAGGACGAGCAGCTCAAGGGCGCCCAAGCCGGCGACATCGTCGGCGTGATCGGGCTGCGCGACTCGATCACCGGCGACACGCTGTGCGACACGCGCGAGCCGATCCTGCTGGCATCCATCGAGTTTCCCGAGACGGTTATTTCGATGGCCATTGAGCCGGAAAGCACCGACGACCGCAAGAAGCTGAGCGACACGCTGACCATGCTGCGGAAACAGGACCCGACGTTTCGCGCCGAAGAGAATCCCGAGACGGGCCAGACTCTTATTAGTGGCATGGGCGAATTGCACCTGGAAGTGATTCAGCACCGGCTGTTACGCGACTTTCATCTCAACGTGAAGGTGCACAAGCCACGGGTGAGTTACCGCGAGACGATCGCCGGGCCGGCGGAAGTGATGGGTGAGTGCAGCCGCGTGATCCAGGGCACGCACCACGCGGCGAAGGTGCGGATTCGGCTCGAGCCATTCGAGAAAGGCATGGTGCCGGTGACGGTCACCAACAAGCCGCAGCACGGCCTGCCGAGTGAGATGCTCGACGTGGTGCTGGAAGAATTGGAGAGCGCGGGGCAGGGCGGCGGGCTGTTGGGCTTCCCGCTGATGCGGCTGAAGGTGACGGTGCTGGGTGGCGAGGTGGGCGAATCGGGAATCTCGGAAATCGCGTTCCGCACGGCCACGAATCACGCGTTCGATCTGGCCCTGCGGGCAGGCGGGCCGGTGCTCCTGGAGCCGATCATGCGGCTGGAGATCAACACGCCCGGCGACCACGTCGGTGACCTGGTGAGCGATCTGCAGCAGCGGCGGGCGATCATCCACAGCACCGAATCGCGCGGCAACATGACCGTGCTGCACGCCGAGGCGCCGCTGGCCAACCTGTTTGGTTACTCGAGCGCAATGCGGAGCCTGAGCCAAGGCCGGGCGAGCTGCTCGATGGAGCCGAGCTCGTATGCCCCGGCGCCGGACGATGTGTTGCAAAGGTTTTTGGGCGAGACATGATCGAGGGCAGAAGAATTCACCACGGAGGCACGGAGGACACGGAGAAGAAGGAAGGAAATGCAAGCACCGCTAATCGACGTTAATAGGGAATCGACGGTCGCTTATTTCTGTTCATTAGCGTCTATTAGCGAAGATTAGCGGTTCTATTCCGTTCTTCTCGGTGGGCTCCGTGCCTCCGTGGTAAAACATCCCGAATTGAGTCATGAACGATCGCTCGTTTGTTTTCGGCGTCGATCTGGACGGCGTGGTGGCCGATTTTTATGGCGGGCTGCGGCCGATCGCGGCGGAGTGGCTGGGCGTCGATTTGGCGACGTTGCCGGAGCGGGTGTCGTGGGGCCTCGTGGAATGGGGTGTCGACAAGTCGCCCGGCGGCTATGAGGCACTGCATCGGTTTGCGGTGACGCAGCGCGATTTGTTCTCGAAACTGACGCCAATGGCCGGGGCGCCGCAAACTCTGCGGCGGATTTCCAAAGAGGGCGTGCGGATTCGCATCATCACGCACCGGCTGTTCATTAAGTACTTTCACCAGATAGCGGTTGGGCAAACGATCCAGTGGCTCGACCAGCACGATATCCCGTACTGGGACCTGTGCTTCATGCAGCAGAAGACGGCCGTGGGAGCCGATTTGTACGTGGAAGATTCGCCGGCCAACATCGAGCGGCTGCGCGGAGAGGGAGCGAAGACGATCGTGTTTTCGAATTCGACGAACGAGCAACTGCCCGGTCCGCGGGCGAACAACTGGAACGAAGTGCTGGAATTGGTGATGGCGGAAAAGCGGGCTTGGGAACAGCCGTAAATGGCCGAATCATTACCGGCAGATCGTGTGAGTGGGACTCTTCCAGTCGACAGACGCGGGCTAATTATTGCCACAGTCTACGGACTCGCGGCATTTGGTGGAGTCGTGGAAACGATCTCCTCAAATTCCTTAGTCAGGTGGCTTTTAGGTCTGCTCTTCGCATGGGCAGTTACGTCGTGGTGTGTGAGCGACGCTCGCCAGCGTGGTCGGCCACTTATTTCAGTTCTGCAAATGATCATGTTTCTAACGTGGATTGTTTCGGTTCCCATTTATTTGATTTCGACACGCGGATGGCGTGGCGTAGCGTATACCGTGATGCATACGATTGGCCTGTACGCTATCACAATGTTTTTCGTTCTCGCTACTTATTACCTTGTTTACAGTCCGCCGACAATGACTCCACCAATGCCATAGATCGAATTCCCTTGAGACAAGGCACGCGACAGCAGTAACTCGTTGTCGTAGTTTCCTATCCCGTCACGGGCAGGCCGCGGAACATGAAGAATACGGCGCCGCACAGGCACAGGCCGGCCCACAGGAAATCGAGCCGCACCGGCTGGTTCATGTACAAGATGCTGAACGGCACGAAGACTGAGAGCGTGATTACCTCTTGCAGCATCTTGAGTTGCGGGAGCGTCAGATAGCCGAAGCCGATGCGGTTGGCCGGCACCTGAATCAGGTACTCGAAAAAGGCGATGCCCCAGCTCACGAGCACGGCGACCAAGAGCGGCTTCTGGCCGAGGTGCTTGAGGTGGGCGTACCAGGCGAAAGTCATAAAGACATTCGAGGCCGCGAGGAGCAGGATCGTCGAGATAATTGGGCTCATGACGGGGCCTTTTGCCACGATAATTGTGTGGGGAATCCTGTGATGGAAATCGGGCCGTACTATCTCGCAAAGCCGCTTAGGCGCGAAGATCGACCCATTCTTGAGCGACTTCTCACCTTTGCCGGGCGTGATTTGTGCCTATAATTGGCGGCGAAACATTGCTTAATCCGCGTTACCTTTGTGCTAGCGTGATTCCCCGCCACACCAACAGGAAAGTTGCCATGCTTAGTTGCACCATGAGATCGATTGGACTGATTCTGGTACTCGCGTCATTTGCCGTGGCCGACGACTGGCCGCAATGGATGGGGCCGAAGCGGGACAATGTGTGGCGCGAGGACGGGCTCGCGGAAAAGTTTCCGGAGGGCGGGCCGAAGATCGTGTGGCGGGTGCCGGTGGCGGGCGGCTATGCGGGTCCGGCGGTGGCGGGCGGCCGGGTGTATGTCGCCGATTATGTCACCGACGACAACGTAAAGGTCGATAATTTCGACCGCAAGGAATTCACCGGCATGGAGCGCGTGCTGTGTTTGGACGCGGCGACCGGCAACGAAAAGTGGAAACACACGTATCCAGTGAAGTACACGATCTCGTATCCGGCCGGGCCGCGGTGCACGCCCGTGGTCGACGGCGACATGGTGTACACGCTGGGCGCGGAAGGAAACCTGATCTGCCTCAAGGCCGACTCGGGCGACGTCGTTTGGCAGAAGGACTTGCCGAAGGAGTACAGCACCAAGACGGCGCTGTGGGGTTATTCGAGCCATCCGCTCATCGACGGCGAGCGGCTGATCTGCGTGGTGGGCGGTGAAGGGACGCACGCTGTGGCCTTCAACAAGAAGACGGGCCAGGAGATCTGGCGCAAACTTACGTCGCCCGAGCAAGGCTATTCGCCGCCGACCATCATGGAGGCCAACGGCAAGCGGCAACTGATCCTGGTGCGCGTCAACGCTGTGACATCGGTCGACCCGGAGACGGGCGAAGAGTATTGGTCGCAGCCCTACCAGGCCACCAACGGCTCGGTCATCATGTCGCCGGTGCGGAGTGCGAATTACGTGTTTGTCGGCGGCTTCAACAATAAGAGCCTCATGCTGGAGCTGAATACCGACAATACGGGCAAGCCGGCGGCCGAGACACTGTGGCGCGACAAGGCCCAGCACGGGCTCTCGCCGATCAATGTGCAGCCGCACGTGGTGGGCGAGACGATGTACGGCGTCGACGGCGGCGGGCGGATGTACGGCGTGGCGCTGCCCAGCGGAGAGCGGCTGTGGGACACATCGAAACCAATCAGCGATCGGCCGGCCGGCAGCGGCACGGCGTTCATCGTGCGGCAAGGCGACACGGGCAACCGCTACTGGCTGTTCAACGACAGCGGCGACATCGTCATTGCCAATCTTACGCCGGCGGGCTACGAGGAAATCGACCGGGCGAACGTGATCGAGCCGACGAACTTTGCGTTCGGCCGCGAGGTGGTGTGGTGCATGCCGGCGTTCGCCAACAAGCGGATGTACGTCCGCAACGACAAAGAGTGCATCTGCGTCGATCTGGCGAAAGAGTGAGCCGCCGGCAGAAAACATCCGAGTTCCCCTCGAACCGGTCGATCGGCGAATGACTCCCATTGTGTTCGATCTGCTGGTGTTCTTGGTGTCGGTGTTTGCCGGCATTTTGGGCTCGTTGATTGGACTGGGCGGCGGGATCATTGTGATTCCGGCGCTGACGCTGCTATTCGGGATCGACATTCGTTATGCGATCGGGGCCTCGATCGTGTCGGTGATTGCGACGTCGAGCGGGGCGGCAGCTGCGTATGTCCGCGAGGGGATGACCAATCTGCGGGTGGCCATGGTGCTGGAATTGGCCACGGTCTCAGGCGCGATCACGGGCGCGTTTCTGGCCGGTTGGCTGGATGGGCGCTGGCTGTACATCACCTTTGGAGTGGTGATGGCGTATTCGGCGGTGGTGATGCTTCGCAAGCTCAAAGAGGTGACCGCGGATGCCGATGCGATGCGGCCCGCCCCGTGGGCCGATTACCTGCGGCTGCACGGCAGCTATTACGATCCGGCGACGCAGAAGGAAGTCGTGTATCGCGTCGTGCGGACTCGGGTGGGACTCGCTCTGATGTACGTGGCGGGGGCGATCAGTGGGCTCTTGGGGATTGGCTCGGGATCGCTTAAGGTACCGGCGCTGGACCTGGCGATGCATCTGCCGATCAAGGTCTCGACGGCGACCAGCAATCTCATGATTGGAGTCACCGCGGCGGCGAGCGCCGGCGTGTACTTCATGCGGGGCGACATTGTGCCGTTTATCGCGGCGCCGGTCGCGGTGGGCGTGCTGGTGGGCGCCGTGCTGGGGTCGATGCTGCTGGGGCGGCTGCAAAGTTCGACGGTTCGTATTGTGTTTGTCGTGGTGCTGCTGTGGGTGTCGCTGGAAATGCTGCTCAAAGGAGTTCGCGGATGACTCCACCATTGAATCCGCCGCCGGAAATTCCCGGCGACCAGCACATGCACCGTGTCGAGCTGGCGATTAGCATTCTGCTGCGGGTCGGCGTGGCGACGAGCCTGATCCTGATTGTCGTCGGCACGATCGTGTCGTTTCTTCGGCATCCGGAGTATGTGAATCTGTCCGCTGAATTGGCGAATCTTGTCCAGCCCGGGCGGGCGCCGCTACGGTCGTTGAGCGAAGTGGCGGCAGGTCTGCGAGACTTGCGTGGGGAGGCGATCGTCGCGCTCGGGCTATTGGTGCTGATCGCGACGCCCATGATGCGAGTGGGAGTGTCGATTGTGGCGTTTTTCCTGGAACGCGACTGGGTCTACACGCTGATTACCTCTGCCGTTTTCTGCCTGCTGATGCTGTCGCTCCTGCTGGGGGCGGCAGAGTGAGGGGTGTCGGCGAGAGGTACAGATTGCTTAAAAACTGTGTAGTTCTCTCGCTCTGCAAGAGGAGAAACATCTCGCGGAGCGAGATGAGTACACCAACCGGCGGCGAATCGCCCTTGACCAGTGGTCGGTTTGTGCTATCCTTGACGTAACAACATAGGTGCGAGACCGGCAGCGGCGTTGCCGCGCCAGGTTCATTCAAATTCGATTGCAGCGGCCATCGGGGCGATTTTTAAGGCCCCGGTATCTTGCTCACGACCGCGACTGATTTTCTTGCTCCTGGAGGTTCCTGCCGAGTGTTTCGGCGGTTGAGCCAACCAATTTGCAGCGTCCACGCGGAGAATGTTTCTGCGCGGGGTCCGCATCCACGTATAGGGGTCGGGACAAATCGTTGGAACACATAGCCGACCCATCTTGGGTCGATTGGGCGGCAATCGACAGCGCGCGAGAAAATGTCGTCCGTCCAAAACTCCGGCCAGGATGGCCGGGCTATGTTTTTTATTTGAATCTCCCGACCCCGATTATAGAAAGAGAGCATTTCGTTGAGTACTTTTGACAATCTTGGCCTGGCCGATTCGCTGCTCCGCGCCGTGCGCGACGAGGGTTACCACACGGCCACGCCCATTCAACTTCAAGCCATTCCTCCCGTGCTGGCCGGGCGCGACCTGATGGGCTGCGCCCAAACGGGCACGGGCAAGACGGCCGCGTTTGCGCTGCCGACGTTGCAGCGGCTGAGCACCGGCGTGAGTCCCGCGATGTCGGCAAATGCCGCGCCGCGCCAGCACACGCTCAGCCGCAAACATCGCGACTCGTTTCCGCGGGCCGATCGGCGGCCGATTCGGTCGCTGATTTTGGCGCCCACGCGGGAGCTGGCGGCCCAAATCGGCGCGAGCTTTGCCACGTACGGCCGGTTCACTGGTTTGCGGTGTGCCGTCGTTTACGGCGGCGTGGGGCAGGGGCCGCAGGTGCGGGCGCTGCAGAACGGCGTCGATATTCTGGTCGCCACGCCGGGTCGACTGTTGGACCTGATGGAGCAGGGATATATCAATCTGTGCCATGTCGAGATTTTGATTCTCGACGAGGCGGACCAGATGCTGGACATGGGCTTCATCGTGCCGCTGCGGCGGATCGTGGCGGCCGTGCCGAATGCCCGGCAGACGCTGATGTTCTCGGCCACGATGCCGCCGGAGATTCGCAAGCTGGCCGGCGAGTGGCTGCGCGATCCGGCGTTCGTCGAGGTCGGACCGGTGGCCACGCCGATCGAACTGGTCGAACAATCGGTGTACTTCGTCGAGCCGCGGCACAAGCCGCATTTGCTGACGCACTTCTTGCAGAATTCGGCATTCACGCGGACGCTCGTCTTCGCTCGCACCAAGCGTGGCGCGGATAAGATCGCGAAGCAGTTGGTGCGGTCCGGCATTCGGGCCGAAGCGATTCACGGCAATAAGAGCCAGAACGCACGGCAGCGAACGCTGGAAGCGTTCAAGTCGAACCGGCCGCCGGTGCTGGTGGCGACCGACGTGGCCGCCCGCGGCCTGGACGTGGACGGCATTTCGCACGTGATCAACTACGACTTGCCCATGGTGCCGGAGATTTACGTCCACCGTATCGGCCGCACGGGCCGCGCCGGCGCGACGGGCATCGCGACGTCGTTCTGCGGCCGCGAGGAACGCGGGCTGCTGCGCGACATCGAGCGGCTTATCCGCCGGGCGATTGCGATCGAGCAAGACCAACCGGCGTACCCACGCGATGTGACGCCGGCGCCGAGCGGCGACGGCCAACGCCGGGTTGCCAATGGGGCACAGCCACGCCGGCCGAAGGGCGGCGGGCGTCCGCAGTACGGCGGGCCATCAAAGTCAAAACGGCCAGCGCCGCAGGTTCAAGGCGCTAGCGCCTCGAACGGGGCAAATGGCAGAGGCCGCGGTGGGCCCAGCGGGGTCAAGCGGCGACGTCGGCCCGGTGGGGCTCGGCGACGAGCGCTGTAGTCTTTACGGGGCCGAGGACGGCCCGGCTCGCTAATAGAACAGTGTAGCGGTCAGCATCAACTGACTGAAAACGTTAGTTGGTGCCGACCATTCTGAAATGCCAACGGCATTTGTTGCTGATCGATGTTGCAGATCGGATTCTCCGCCAGTTCATCGCGCAGATTCTCGCTGGCGTACAGCGTTTCCAGGTGTAACGTGTTGGGGATCCAGAGCCAGCCGCCCTCGCCGTAGCGGGTGGTGAGCATGTTCACGAGCTCCTCATCGTCACGGAATGTAACCGGGATTTTGGCCCGGCCCATGTGGCCCGTGGTGAACGTGTTGAGGAAGGTTTTTTGCTCGTCGATCGCATCGCGGAGGCGGCGGGTGATGAAGTCGGCCAGGCCGACGCCGATGGCGTTGCCGTGCGAACCCTCGGCCAGCGAGAGGGCGGCGATCACGTGGATCACAGGGCTGGATAAATCCTCGCCGTCGCGGACGCCGCGGTAGCCGATGACGTTGGTGTCCATGCCGGTGCCGCTGTAAATCTTGCCGATCTGATCGACCACCAGCACGTTGATGTGCTCCAGTGGCAGGCGCGGGAAGTAGTGGCGGTGGCGCTCCAAAAGCTGCGGCTCGCGGCGGAGGATGTCGACCGGGGGGACGGCGTGAATTTCGGCCGTCTGATCGTAGCCGTCTTCGAGGATCGCGAGGCCGGCCCAGATCTTGCCCGAGTCGAGAGCCAGTTGGCCCATTTCGAGGAGCATGTCTTTCATCTGCGGCGTGGGGGCGGAGTGGAACGTGGTGGCCGAGGGCGTTTTGCCCATGCCGACCACGATCATCTTCGCCAGGCCGCTTTGCACCGGACCGGCGAAGCAGGTGTGAAGTTTCACTCGGTTCACGACGAGCACGCCGGCCGATTCGTAAGCGATGCGGTCCATCCACACGTCGCCGGTGGAAACCGTGCCGAGCTTCACGACGTCCATCGACGCGCGGATTGGCATGCCGGTGGCCTCTTCGGTCATGCCGAGCGATTCGACCATCGCCCGCTGGCCTTCGGCCGTGCCGCCGTTGTGGGAGCCCATGGCGGGGAACAGGAACGGGCGGGCGCCATGGTCGCGGAGCCAGTCGCCGGCGGCACGGAGGATGGCGGGAATATTCGCGATGCCGCGGCTGCCCGCGGTGACGGCGACGTCGCCGCGCGGGACGGCCAGGCCAAGCGAACCGAGCTGCGCGTGGACGGCCGCCCGGACGTCGGCGAGGGGGTTGGAGACCAGTTTTTGGCGGACGCGAAGGAGCTTCATGGCACAAAGTAGCAGGCACACTCCGTGTGCCCTCCGCAGAAGTATTGCTGAGTTTGACCTTGGCGCTGCAACGGCACACGGAGTGCGCCTGCTACATTCTACTACTAGCCGAGTTCCAAGTTCAGCCAGGCGCGGCGGGCGGCGAAGAGCAGGCCGGCGCCCGCGGCGGCGAGCACGACGGCCAGCAACACGAACGGCCAGTCGCCGAAGGTATCGCGCGAATCCCACCAGGAAAACAAGGGTACCAGGTATGCCATCCAAGCGACCCACATCACGGCGAAACGCTTGACCCTGGATGGCCAGATAGAGATCCGCAGGCTGAGTCCCATGGCGGCGAACATCGTTGTCCCGGAGAGCAACAGGTACATGGCCGCCATGTGGATGGGGAACTCATCGCTCACGAGCAACACTACGACGCTGATGGCCGCGTTCATCACGAGCCACTGAACGAACGCATTGCGTACCGCAAGAGTGAGCAAGCCGTCCACAAGCTGCGTGCGCGACATGGGCAGCAGCAGTTCAAACGCGATTCGAGGGCGGCGTAGGGAGAGCAGCTCCCCGGCCATGTATCCGGGCAGCAGAATGGCAAACTGAATGAAGAAAAACAACGCACCAAAGCTGGCGCCCGGCTTCGCAAGATAGCTGAATTGACCCAGGAACACGCCGAGGCACACGATCATGACCGCCATGAACAGGCTTTGGATTTCTGTTGGAATGATGGAGAATCCGTAGTGAAGCAATCGGACCAGGCCGGCCTGGCTGCCGCCGTAATAACCGCCGAGGCGGGCGTGCCATCGGTCGCTGATCCAGGTTTGGAAGCGATTTCGACCGACCTGTATGGCGAGATTGCGTCGCTGTTCAACGGCGTCGGAGCCGGCGCGGCGGGCCAAGAGGCCCTGATAGACGTTTTGAAAATCGTCCATTTCCTCGGTGAGGTGGCTGACTCGCCAAACCCAGGCCACTGCGAGCGCCATGCCCACCATCGTGATGCACGCATGCTCGATTCGATGCGCGGACGCATCGATCATCCACCAATGGAGCCCCCAGTTCGTGAACAGGCTGTAAAAAGCGATGATCGATACCGCGATGGGTATAAGTCGATTGAGTTGGGAGCCCCAAATCGCCGGGACGCCGATCGCGATTGCCAGAGCGATAAAACCCAATGGATTGAACGAGCACATCGTCGCTAACAGCAGCGGATAGAGCAGGAAGACGGTGATCAGAACACCGCCCAGCACGATCAGGTGGGCCGGCAGAAAGTGGGGCGTGAGTCGGGCCCGCGAATGGGCGAGCTGAACTTTCACGTGGCCCACCAGGAATGGCACGACGAACAGCATTGGCATGCCGAGGACCATCATCATGGGTTGGGCCGCGTCCATCGGCGAGCGGTTCGGGCGAAAAGTAAGAATCAGTTGCGGTCCGACCATGAAAGTGAGCAGCGCGAGGCCCCACCACAGGTAGCGCTGAGTCACGTACGTTACTCCGACCTCACGGATCTGGTTGAGCAGCATGTTAGCGATCCTGCGGCGCGTTGGCCGGTCGGGGTTGGAAGTGGTTTGCTTGTTGGACGATGTCGGAGCTGGCGGCAGTCGGCATCCAGATGACGATCGGTTGCTGCGTGGCGGGACGCGAGGCGAGCCATACGAGACCGAGGCAAGTCCAGAACATCAGCGAGCCGGCGACCAAGATGGCCGCAGCGATCGGCAGCGCCCACGATCCAACAGTGGTCGGAATCGTTTTAGTTGTTGTCGCCATCGTGCATCTCCACAAAGATTTCTTCGAGGTTCAGGTCGTGGACAGAGACGTCGGCGTCCCAGGTTTTTTGCATGTCGGTCACCAGACGCTCGTCGAAGTCGGCGACGCTGACCGTGGCGGTCGCGCCGGCCACTTCGCACCGCAGCGCGCCGGGCACGGCGAAACTGGCGGGCAACATGTGGCGGGACATGATTCGCAGCCGCTTTACGCGGTCTTTCAGCTCGTCCAACTCGCCGTGGAAGCGGATTTTGCCGTCGCCCAGGATGGCGACCCGTTGGGCCACGCGCTCCAGGTCGCTGGTGATATGCGTGCTGAACAGGATGGTTTGCCGCTGGTCTTCGAGCAGTTCCAGGAGCGTCCGCAAGAACTGTCGCCGGGCGGACGGGTCGAGACTGGCCACGGGCTCGTCGAGCACCAGCAACTCCGGTCGGTGACCGAGAGCCAGAAGTATACCCACGGTTTGCAACTGGCCGGTGGATAATGCACCCACGCGGTCCTCGAGCGGCACGTGCCAGCGTTCGCAAAGTGCGTTAACGATCGGCTGATTCCATTTGGGATAGAACGCGGCCGTGTAGGCGATCACCTGTCGGACGCGCATCCACGGGTAGCTGCTGACTTCCTGCGGCACGTAGCCCAGCCGGGCTTTGGCGGCGGCCGACAAGTCCCAGGAGTTCTCGCCGAAGATGGTTGTCTGGCCGGCCGTGGGTCGCAGCAGGCCCACGGCGCACTTGATGAGCGTGGTCTTGCCGCTGCCATTGGCTCCCAAAAGGCCGAGCACTTCGCCGGGCTGTATTTCCAGGTCGATGCCGCGGAGCACTTCTTTGCTGCCGAAGCACTTCTGAAGGTTTTCGACGCGGAAAATTGATTGGTTCATGGCTCTCGGTCCTGTAACAGGGACGAAATGACGTCGCGGATTTGTTTCTGGTTGAGCCCGAGCTGGTGGGCGCGGTGCAAGGCCGGCTCGATGGTGGCGCGGAATTGCGCTTTTCGCTCGTCGAGCGAGCCATTCTGCGAGGGGGGCAGAATTTCCATGCCCTGACCGCGGACGCGGCGGACCACGCCTTCGGTCTCGAGCCGTGAGTAGGCCTTGCTGACCGTCATCGGGTTGACGGCCGCTTCGCGGGCCACTTGGCGGACACTGGGGAGCAGGTCGCCCGGCCGCAGCAGCCCGCCGACAACCATGGCGAGGACCTGGTCCACAATCTGGCGGTAAATCGGGACTCCCGAGTTCGGGCTGAGCTCGAAAATGATGGGCGACTCGTCCATGTGTATCAGTATAGTAATACACTATATCGGCGTCAAGGGGGTGGCAATTAAATTCCTCCGGCAGCCAGTCAGGTCGTGCCCGACCCGGAAATCGGCGGGTCTGGGGAAAATCGGCCGACAGTACGGACTGTCAAGTCGCGGGGGTCCGGTCATTCGAAAAGCTCAGCCGAGCGGACCGCGCGGCTCGCTTGAGTTTGGCAACCAAATTTTTTTGGTGGCACAAATTGATGGCGTTGACAGCCTTGCGCAGGGAGGGGTATTATCACCAGTTCCCCGCAATTTGGTGGGACACAGTGGAAGTGCGATCTGCGTGCTGCAAATGGGAATCTGCGGCGCGGCTGTTTGATAACTCGCGCTGGCAGCGATTGAGGAAATCCATCCGTGGCAGCTTCGAAGGAAATCATTCGCATCCGGATGGAAGCGTACGATCACTCGGTGCTCGATCAGAGCGCGGCGGAGATTGTCGACACGGCCAAGCGGACCAATTCGGTCGTGCACGGGCCGATTCCGTTGCCGACGCGGATCGAACGGTACACGGTGTTGCGCAGCCCGCACGTGGATAAGAAGTCGCGGCAGCAGTTTGAGATCCGCACGCACAAGCGGCTGATCGACATCGTGCAGGCGACCGCCAAGACGATCGAGGCGCTCAACAAGCTGAGCCTGCCGGCGGGCGTGGATATCAAGATCAAGGCGACGAGCGGGTGATTGGTTAGTTGTCAGTGGTTAGTTGTCAGTTGTTGCGGAGAGCAGCCTTGCAACTAACAACTCACAACTGACCACTAACAACGAACGATTAACGAATGCATGACTGGATGCTTGGCGGGTAAGGCGTGAACCTGGTTCGCGCGCTCCCTTCCGGCAACTTGACCCTCAGGTGTAGCGATGGCCATCGGAATACTCGGCCGCAAGGTCGGGATGACACAAGTGTTCGACGAGTCGGGGCAGGTAGTCCCGGTGACGGTCATCGAGGCCGGCCCGTGCGACGTGCTGCAAATCCGCACCGTCGAGCGCGATGGCTATGAAGCGGTTCAACTCGGCTTTGCCGATAAGCCGCGCCGCCTGGCAAGTCGCAGCGATCGGGGTCAAGTCGCCAAACTGGACAGCAAGCGGTCGAAGAAACGGTCGGCTGCGGGCGTCGAACTCTTGGCCAAAGCGGATTGTGAGCCGAAGCGGTTCATCCGCGAAATCCGCGGGCCGGTGGGCGATCTGGCGGTCGGCGCGAAGGTCAGCGTCGGCGCGCTGGATGGCGTCAAGTCCGTCGATGTGACGGCAATCTGCAAGGGCCGCGGCTTCGCCGGGGCCATCAAGCGACACAATTTTTCCGGCCAGCGGGCCACGCACGGTGTGAAGAAGTGTCACCGGGCCTTGGGCGGCACGGGTGCCAGCGCGTTTCCCAGCCGGGTGATCAAGGGGAAGCGAATGCCGGGTCAGCTCGGCAACGTCAAGACGACAGTCCGCAACCAGAAACTGTACCGCGTAGACGCGGAGAATAATCTGCTGTTGGTGTGCGGCGCCGTGCCGGGGCCGAATGGTGGGTTTGTCGTGATTCGCACGACGAATATGGTGTAGGAGGGAAGCTGTTAGCCATTAGCTATCGGCTGTTAGCCAGAAAGCACATTCCTTCTGGCTAACAGCTAATAGCTGACAGCCAAGAGCTTTGAGAACATGCCGAAACTAACGGTTTACGATCGCAAGGGAAAGAAAGTGGGGACGTACAACGTCGAGCCCACCGATTTCGCTCCGCGCATCAATAAGCAGTTGCTGCATGATGCCGTGGTGATGTACCAGGCGAACGATCGGCAGGGCTCGCACACGACCAAATCGCGCGGCATGGTGGCCGGGTCGACGAAGAAAATGTATCGACAGAAGGGCACGGGCAACGCCCGGGCCGGCTCGAAGCGGAGCGGCGTCCGCCGCGGCGGCGGGCACATCCACCGCATCCACAATCGCGATTATTCGTATCGCTTGCCGCGGAAGGCGCTGCAGGCGGCGACGCGGATGGCCCTGGCGGCCAAAGTGCGCGACGACGAACTGATCGTGATCGACGACCTGTCGTTTGGCGAACCGAAAACGAAGGACATGGTTTCGGTGCTGTCGCACCTGGATTTGACGAAAGTCGATTCCCTGCTGGTGACGACCGCCAAGCACGATGCGAACGTGTACCGCAGCGCACGGAACATCGGCGGCGTTTCGGTGGCCCCGGCTACGGAGATTAACGCGTACTCGGTGCTCAAATCGCGACGGATGCTGGTGACCAAGGCGGCGCTCGATGCGCTGGTGGCGTCGGCAAAGGGCGCGGCCCGCGTCACCACGGAAGCCTGAAGACACGTAACATGCCAACCCACGTACCACAAAAATCGAAACTCGAGCTGCAGCCGCATCAGATCATTTTGCGGCCGCTGGTGACCGAGAAGGGCATGCACCGCTCGACACGGAACAACGCCTACGCGTTCGAGGTGCACGTGCTGGCCACGAAGGCGGACGTCGAGCGGGCGGTCGAGGAGTTGTTCAACGTGACGGTGCTCTCGGTCCGCACGCAGACCCGCAAGGGCAAGCCACGGCGGACGCGGTTTCGTTTTGGAAACACGGGCCATTGGAAGAAGGCGATCGTGACGCTGGACAAAGAGCACAGAATTGAATTGTTTTGATAAATAGCCGACCCATCCTGGGTCGGTGTTAACTGCCGGCCAAAATGGCCGGGCTATGTATCACCATGGGTCTCCGAAAATACAATCCGACTTCGCCTGGCCGCCGCGGTGCGACGGTGAGCGACTTCGCCGAGTTGACGCCCGGGGCGCGGACACGGACGGTCAAGTCGCTGCTGCGCACAAAGAAGAAGACGGGCGGCCGCAACAACCAGGGCAAGATTACCAATCGGTTCCGCGCGGGCGGTCACAAGCGTCAATTGCGATTGATCGATTTCCGCCGCAACAAGGACGGCATCGCGGCCAAGGTCGACTCAATCCAATACGATCCGAATCGCTCGGCCCGCATTGCGTTGTTGCACTATGTGGACGGGGAGAAGCGGTACATTCTGGCGCCCAACGGCTTGAAGGCGGGCGACACGGTGCTGAGCGGCGCGGACGCGCCGCCGACGGTGGGCAACTGCATTCCGCTGGCGAAGATTCCGCTGGGTGTGACGGTGCATAACATCGAGTTGCAGGCGGGTCGCGGAGGCGCACTGTGCCGCAGCGCCGGCACGAGCGCGACGCTGATGGCCCGCGAGGCGGGCTGGGCGCAGATTTCGCTCCCCAGCGGCGAAATTCGGCGTGTGCCTTCGGCCTGCCGGGCGACGATCGGGTCGACCAGCAATCCGGATCACATGGGCATCGTTTACGGCAAGGCGGGTCGTCGCCGGTGGCTGGGTCGCAAGTCGCACGTCCGTGGCACGGCCATGAATCCGATCGACCATCCGCATGGCGGCGGCGAAGGCCGCACGAAGGGCGGTCGGCACCCGGTGAGTCCGACCGGCAAGAGTGCCAAGGGCGGCATGACACGCCAGCCGCGCAAGGCATCGAACAAGGCAATTATCCGTCGGCGCCGCAGCCGGCGTTACGGTGTGCAGAAGTTGAAAACGAAGTAGGAGGCTATCGGCTATCGGCTGTCGGCTGTCGGCCAGACAAATGTTTC
>JBIOWO010000311.1:0-3281 GCA_044868555.1 Lacipirellulaceae bacterium
GCCGACGCTGCCCGTGATTCGCATCCCGGATTCGACGCTGTACTTGCGGGCCGAGATCAATTCGCTGTTGTGCGGGGGCTGGGAGCCGAAGGGCTTGTCCACCGACCCGCGGAGATTCACGGTCGACACGGAACCGCCACTGATTGAGTCCGACTGGGATGCGCTCGGCTGGTTTGCCGAGCAGCTCGCGCCGGAGATTCCGCAAGTGGAGCAGCTCGGCGTGCGGAGCGTGTTCAAGGGCTGGCCGACGTTCACGCCCGACGGCCGGTTTATCGTCGGCGAAAGCTCGCGCGTGAAGGGCTTCGTGATGGCAGGCGGCTGCAACGCGCACGGTGTTTCCGGGTCGGCCGGCATCGGCCGCCACGTCGTCGAGTCGATTCTCGAGCCCGACCCGTCGCCCTACGTCCAGAGTCTGAGTCCCGATCGGTTCCTCGATAAGCGCTGGGACTGGGACACGGCCCGCTGCAATGCGCAGCACGTCTACGAGACGTATTACCACGTCAACCACTAGCATGTGCGCTGGACGATTCGGCCGGTCTGCTTGTGTCGCAAGATGAGTTTCGTGCTGCCGTCCGGCATCCGCTCTTCCTTGACGAGTACGTGGTCGGCGTCATAGTCGCGAATGGCGGCAACGTTGGGGGCGCCCTCGCGGCCGCGCCAGATCGGCAGGTCCACGGGCTGCCATTGTTTGTTTGTCATCGATGCATAGGCCGCGTCGATAATCGCGTTCACGATGTAGCCGTCGTAAAACGTTTCCCGCGGCGTCTTGCACTGGTCGAGCGCGTCGAACATGTCGGTGAACATGTCGTCGTAGCCGAGGGCGTCCGTCTCGTCGCCGACGGGAAACATCCAGCCGGTGTTGCCCTCGGCCTTTTCCGCGACGTACCCGGCGTGCCTCACCGCGGTGTACATCTCCATGCCAGTGCGGAGCCAATGATTGAGCCAGATCGTGCCGTCGGTGCCGGCCACTTCGTCGCGGAGGTCCATGCCGCCGCGAAACGTCCAGCTCACCTCGAACTGGCCCATCGCGCCGTTCTCATAGCGCACCAGGCCGACCGCATGATCCTCGGCCTCAATCGGATGGACCTGCGTGTCGCCCCAGCACACCACCTCGACCGGCCGGATGTCCTTGCCGATGAAGTTGCGAGCGATTTCGATGCAGTGACAGCCCAGGTCGACGATGGCCCCGCCGCCGGAGAGCTCCTTGTTCCAGAACCAGTCGCTGTGAGGACCGGAGTGGGCCTCGCGGGAGCGGACCCAGAGGATTTTCCCGAGGGAGCCCTGCCGCACCGACTCCAGCGCCTTCAGCGTCTTGGGCGTGTAGCAGAGGTCTTCCAGGTAGCCGTGAAAGACACCGGTCCGTTCGACCACCTCGAGCATCCGCAGCGCTTCGGCCGCGTTCCGCCCGAGCGGTTTCGTACAAAGTACGGCCTTGCCGGCCTCGGCGGCGGCGATCACGGCCTCCTCGTGCAGATGGTTCGGCAGGGCGACGATCACCGTGTCGACGTCGGGGTCGCGGATTGCGGTGCGCATGTCGGTCGTGTGCTTTGGGATTCCCCAGTCGCCGGCAAACTTCTTGGCCCGGTCGGCCGAGCGGGAATAGGCGACGTGGACGCGGTCGCGCCCGCGGTGGCCGTGCAGGGTCCGCGTGTAAAACATCCCGATCAGGCCGGTGCCTAACATGCAGATGCGGTGCATTCGGCGGGTCCCCCGTTCGCTGCAAGTGATCACTGCGACTCCGGATAGGCAGCAGCATCGACCAATAGTTGAGCATTGGGATGTAGGTGGAGCAAAGAGGCCGGCACCGCAGTCGAGATGCGGCCGCTGAGGATCTGTCGCAGGATATCTCGCTTTGTCGGTCCGGTAACGAGCAGCAAAACCTGTCGCGACTGCATGAGGTCGTCCATCCCCAGCGTCGCTCCACCGGTGGGCCGCGTGCCGCATTGGTCGATCATGGCGTGCGAGAGCGACGACTCTGACAGTTTCGCGACGTGCGCATGGGGTTGCAGAAAGTCGGCCGGTTCGTTGAAGCCGACATGCCCGTTGACGCCCAGCCCTAACACGCACGTGTCGATGGGACCATGCTGCGCGAGCCACGCCGCCACGCGAGCACAATCGGCCCGTGAATCCGCTGAGTGGCTATCGAAGGCGGCGTATCGGTCGGCCAAACCCAGCGGAGTCGCAATCGCGTCGCGCAATTGCTTTCCGCACGTGGCCGGGTCGTCGGGCGGCAACCCAAGCCATTCGTCCAGGTTCACAACGCGAAAGCGTTCAAACAGGCGCGGCTCTTGCGTCCGCCGCTGCGCGAGCAGCTCATACGTCCGCATCGGCGTCTTGCCCGTGGCCAAGCATAAGAGTGCCGCCGGCTGTTCGCGCAGCCGTTCGGCAAGCATGTCCGCCGCACATTGGCTGACGCTCTCGTGATCGGGAAAGACTCGTGGTTGCAACATGCGCGTTAGTATAGTCCCGTCAGGCTTTGGTAGCGCCGATCCAGCCGGCGTCGCTGCCCAACTTGGCGGTGTGCAGCGGGATGTGGCGATGAAATTCGGACCAGACGTAGGCACGCAGTGATTCTTCCAGCGAAGTGCGGTACAGCCCTTCGGCCAGGCCGAGACCGCCGCCGATTACCACGGCTTCCGGATCCAGGACGTTGACGAGCTGGGCAATTGCGGCTCCGAGTGCCCGGCCGGCTGTAGTGACGATCGCTCGCGCCGCCGCATCGCCGGTTTCCGCCAGTTTCAGAACGTCGGGCGCCGCCCCGGCGAAATCGGTGCGGACTGCCGCCAGGCGGGCCGCCAGGGCCGGACCGGCCGCGAATTGCTCCAGCGGCGGCCCGCTGGCGATGTCGCCGTTTTCGGCGGGAATCAGTCCAGGGCTGCTGGCAAACGTGCCGGTGAGGCCCAGCGCTCCGGTATAAGGAAACTTCCCCACCACGATGCTTGCGCTGATGCCGGTGCCGACCGTAACATAGAGAAATGTTTCGAATTCTGTTGCGGCGCCGAAGTACGCTTCGCCGCGGGCGGCGGCGCGGACGTCTGCATCGACAAAGACTGCGAGACCTGTTTCGGCGTGAATTCGCTCGCCGACGGCAACGCCTTTCCAGCGGATCGTCGCGTCGCTGAGTATCTGGCCCTCCGGGCTGACTAGTTCGGCCACGCCGATACCTAGTGCCGCCGCATCCACATCGAGTTGCCGTGCTTCGTCCTGCAACGATCGCGCCATTTCGATCACATCGGCGAGTACGGACTCGCCGCCGCGCTCCGGCCGCGTCGGCTGCAGCC
>JBIOWO010000312.1:0-4853 GCA_044868555.1 Lacipirellulaceae bacterium
CCTTGAATTTCGGAAACCGCGCCGACCTTGCGAAGCGACTCGAGCGCCGCTGCGACCTGGTCTTCTTCGACCTGCATCAGCGGCGCGCGATTGTTTTTTTGATTGCAGCCGTTCTTGAGCGCGTTGAGCGAGAGGGGATAGTTCTCAGGCGTCGTCTTGGCTTTTTCGACAAGCACACCCAGCACGCGCCGCTCGAGCGATTCGAGAGGTTGCCAGCGGGCCTTGGTGGTCGGTTCGGTTGCAATTGCGTCGGTGCTCATCGCGCGGATCCCGCCTGTTCTGGAAAGATCGATCTCGGCCGCCTTATTTTAGCGAACGGCTGCCGACGCGAGCAACCGCGTGAGACTTGCGAGACTGCACGAGAGTATGTGGTGGGAGGTCCCTAATACTACAGCGCTAAGTCAGGGCCACTTACAGCGGGTGGTTTGATTGAGTGTGATGCCAATTCCATGAAGTTTTTCGAGTGTTTTCTTGCGGTGGAACGTCCGTGCGATGGCGTTGCGTTGTTGCCAGTGCTGGATGGTGTTCGCCGTGTGTTCGATCAGCGTCGGCGATGCGCGGCCGCCCAGCCACCAACTCGGCACGAGGGCAGCTACGGCGTCGTGGACTTGGCACACGGTGAGCTCGGGGTTTTTCCCCCCGCAGTTGTTCTCGGACCCGCGCCAAGAACAAGTAGCTCACACTGGACAGGATCAAGTGTCGCTGGAGCGAGAGCCACTTGCGGCCTTCCCACTGATCGAGCCCGACCTCCTGTTTCTGATCTTGGAAACATCGCTCCACCCGCCAGCGAGAGAAAGCGACCAAGAGCAGGGTCGAGACCTTCGTCTCAGGCGGTGCGTTGCTGACGAAGAACTTCACTTCGTTCGGGTCCAGTGCGTTGCGGGCGACGATCAGATGCAACTCGATGCCCGGCAAACCGTCGTCATTTTTCATCACCATGCGGGTGTGCTTCGCTTCCCACACGATCGGGCCTTTCTGGCCATCTTTGATGTGATACCGTACCCAAGGCTGATCGCAGAGTGTGGGCGAATGTTCCAGCAGGTCTTTCACGCTACTCGGCGGCCGGGCGTCCGAGCGGAGGCGCGGCATCTTACGAGGGCGACCCCGACCGCCACGTCGATAGGGTCGATCGGTAACTGGAGGCGCCTCGGCCCAGCAAGAAAATGTGGTGGGGACTTCGGCGACGAACAACTGCTCGCGCTCGTCCAGACCCAGCAAAAACAGGGGTTTGGAGCCATAGCCTTCATCGAACGAGAGCCAGTCGAACGTCACGCCGTTCCCCCGCGCACGGTCATAAAGTTCCAATGCGATCCACCACTTGGGGCGATAAACCACCGCGTCGGGAATTCCCGCCGCTCGGCAACGAGCGCGGTCCTCCGACCAGCTTTCCGGCAGGAACAAATCGCCGTCCACGAGCGAGTGGAAATCACCCGTCGCGTATCCCAAATGGACGGTCACCAGGCAGTTTTCTTTCTTCCCGACTTTGCCACACCATTGACGCTGCACGCCAGGCGTCTTGTCGCCTTTCTTCACGTCGCTGGTTTCATCGATGATGCCAACCGAATTGGATCCAGCATGCTCACGGGCGACCAACTCTTGCACCCGCTCGCGCATCCGGCTTTCATCCCACCGGTGCTGCGAGAGAAACTCTTGCAACGTCCGCGGAGCGACCTCCGCTGCCAGGGCGATCGGTTCACAACTCTTGGCGGGCAAGTCGGACAACTGCCCACCTACATACACCGGCAAATGGGCCCGCGTGTCCTGTCGCGCGAAGCAGTCGTCAAACCGCTTGAGATAACCAGTTAACATCGGCTTCAAACTACGAATCTGATCGGCATCCATGCCAGCACCTCCAGGGTTTCAAGAACGCCCGAAAGCTTCCAAAATCTCCCTCATGCAAGCAATATCAACTTAGCGCTGTAGTACTAGGACTGGGGTCTATCGCAGTCGCCGCCACGAGCGGCGCGAGCTGCATTTGGCAGTCGCGCTGTCGGGCGCGAAGTTCCGAATTCGGTTGCAGCAAGAGGGTACTCTATGACTCGCTACCAATCTGGCATCGGAAAAAACCGAAGTTTTGCGCTGCCACCGATATCGAGCGAACAAGTCCAATTCTTGGCAGAATCGCCCATGTCGGAAGCTGTGCCGTTCGCGGAACGGTCTGCGACTGGGGTGGACTGGGTCTTAGAGGCGTCCCAGCGACAACGTTCGCGATTCCAACCGTTGCCGCCGGCGACCGGCGTGCTGCCATATCGTCTCTCACTCGATTCTGTGCTGTTGGCCGAAGAGATTGGCCGCATCCGAGACAGCGAGTTGCTTGTGACGCACGCCGTCGGCGACTCCGGCGGCGTCAGAGATGGAGTCTATCAACGTGAAGTGGCGCATTTCATGGCCCGTGACTTTTCACGACCGCGGCTCCAGGATCGGCCCGCGTTCTTTTTTCACTTGGGCGACGTTGTGTATTTCCGCGGAGAAGCAGACCAGTACTACCCGCAGTTTTACGATGCCTACGAGCATTACCCGGCACCCATCTTTGCAATTCCTGGCAATCACGACGGGGAATCCAGTCGGCAGGCTGAATCGTTGGCCGCATTTGTCTCGAACTTCTGTGGGGTTGCCCCGGCGTATCCGCCGGACGCGCTCGACATCGTGACGCGTGACACGATGACGCAGCCCAACGTCTATTTCACGCTCGAGTGTCCGTTGGTGACGATTGTGGGACTATATTCCAACGTGCCGGAAGGGGGCGAAATCCACGACGACCAAATCGATTGGTTTATCCAGCAGCTGCGCGACGCGCCTCTGGATCGCGCGCTGCTCGTGGCGGTGCATCACCCACTATTTTCAGCGGACACGCATCACAGTGGCAGCCCCGAAATACTGCGCGTGTTCAAACACGCCATCCTTACGTCGGGCAGGAGTCCGGATTTGGTGCTGACAGGGCACGTGCACAACTATCAGCGCTTTACCTGGCAGTTTGGAGCGCACGAGATTCCAGTAATCGTCGCGGGGGCAGGTGGCTACCCAAATTTGCACGAGTTGCCGCGGCCGAACGGTGAGCCGATCCACACTCCTTTTCGATCCCACGACGCCGACGTCACGCTGGAATCCTACAAGGATGACAGGCACGGGTTCCTGCGGTTGGAGATTTCGCCAACCCGCGTGGTGGGCAAGTACTACGCTCTGCCAGAGCGAGCACGCGACCGACCAAATCGGGTGGATCTGTTCCAACTGGATCTTGGCTCGCATCGCATGGTCGGAAATTAGCGCGGCGAAATTCGAGGGATCAAACATGGGCACATCGCACCACAAATATGCGTTCAGTCTCGAAGTGGCAGTTGCCGCGGCCGATCGTTGGGCAAAGCGCGGGGAGCAACACGCCAAATTTGAAGATGCAGTTCGCAACAAACAATATTCCCTGCTGGACACGCCGGAACGATTGGCCGCCAGGGCGAATCGACTGATGGTCAAATTGACGAACGACGCTCCGCGGGCGGCCGAGTCGATAGCGGCCGAACTTGAACTGCCGGCCGCCGGCGCTGCACTGGGCGGTATCCGGCCAGCCGCGGTCGACGACAATTTTATGGAACGTGTGATCGGCAAGACACGCGATTTTCTATTCGTCGAATTTCTCGAAGAAGCGGTGCATGTTTGCAAGGCGGTCGGTCGTGTCGCAACCAAACTCGGCGGCGGGCGGTTCAGTTATGGCACAGGATTCATGGTCTCACCACGGCTATTGTTGACGAACCATCACGTGCTGACTTCGGCCGACGATGCTTCAGCGAGCGTCATCGAATTTGACTATCAACGGGACCGGACCGGTCGTGCGGCGACGGTTCGACGGTTCGAGCTCGATCCGGGAGCATTTTTCTTGAACGACAAGAAGCTCGACTTTGCCCTCGTGGCGGTAAGTCAGAACGGGTCGGGAAAACCGTTGGCAGATTACGGCTTCTGCCCATTGATTCGCGCGACGGGAAAGATTGTCGCCGGCGAACCAATTAACATCATCCAACACCCGCTCGGCGAAATGAAACAGGTCGTTGTTCGAGAGAATCGGCTGATCGACGCCCTGGACGGACGAGACCTGTTTCTTCATTACGAAGCGGACACTGAACCGGGCTCCTCCGGCTCGCCCGTATTCAACGACCAGTGGGAAGTGATTGCTCTGCACCACAGCGGCGTGCCAAAGCGGAACGAGCAGGGTGCATTGCTCGACGTTGACGGGAACGTTTGGCAAACAGGCGACGACCCGGCCCGTTTGGATTGGGTGGCGAATGAAGGCATTCGAGTTTCAAAGCTGTGCGAGTTCTTGGCCGAGACGCCGGTCAAGGCGGAGTGGAAAGGACTCGTTCACGAATTGCTCGAGGTGAAGCCAGTCGCCCTAGGGGAGGCGGAGACTTCGCTATCGCGACCCGTCGACTATGAGCGGCGTGCGCAAAAACGCTCCGCCGTTGGCAACGCGAGAGACACCGCAGGCGACGACAGCGTCACACTCAGAGTTCCGCTTAGTATCACCTTCCGATTGGGGAAGGCGAAGGCGTGCTCTGACAGCGGGGCGGCGGCCGAATTCCCCGTGGAAACGTCCGCGGACGACGCATTTGATGTGCAGGAGAAGGTCCAGCCGGACGAGAATTACGACAACCGGCCGGGCTACCACGCGGACTTTCTCGGCTTCGCCGCGCCTTTCCCCACCATAACCAATGTGATTGAGGACAGCGCCTATGCGGTTCCCGGGGCGGACGAGGATGAGCGTTTCCTGCTCAAGTATCACCATTACAGTGTGATCTTCAATCAGGACCGCCGACTGGCGTTTGTAGCCGGCGTAAACTTCGACCCAATGGCAAAGGTTCAATTTC
>JBIOWO010000313.1:0-13213 GCA_044868555.1 Lacipirellulaceae bacterium
CAGCCGGGCCAGGCGTCGCTGGCCAACAACTGCCTGCTGGCCCGCCGGCTGGTGGAGCGCGGCGTGCGGTTCGTGCAGCTCTACGATTGGGGCTGGGACGGACATGGCACGGGCGTCAACGACGACCTGGTCCACCAGCTTCCCAAAAAATGCCAGGAGCTCGACCGGCCTCTCGCGGCGCTGATCACCGATTTGAAGCTCCGCGGCCTGTTGGACGAAACGCTGGTGATCTGGGGCGGCGAATTCGGTCGCACGTCGATGATGGAGGCCCGGGGCGGCTCGACGTATCTCGGCCGCGACCACCATCCCAAGGCGTTCACGATGCTCTTCGCCGGCGGCGGCATGAAGCCGGGCCTGGTCTACGGCGAGACCGACGAGTTCGGCTACTTCGTCACGCAGAACGAAATGACCGTCCGCGATTTGCAAGCCACCGTGTTGCACCTGTTAGGCCTCGACGCGTTCAAGCTGTCGTATCCCTATCTCGGCCTCGACCAACGGCTCATCGGTCCGGAAGGCAAAGCGCGGGTGCATCATGAGGTGATGGGATAGAGGTCGGAGGTCAGAGGTCGGACGTCAGAGAGCATTGAGTTTTGGCTCTCCCCGGCGAGCACGATTTTTAACGCCAAAAGTGCGGCACTGGTAATCTAAGTAGTGGGATTCACTTGCCCCACTTTCGCCGCTGATTCGCTCCCGCAATTATGGCGGGATGGACGCTATCAATCTTCTCAAGCGCGACGCGCTCATTCGGCGCAACGCCAAGATACTCGCGGCCAAGAGGGAGTATTACAACGAACTCAAGGCCATCAAGCAGCTTGGCCGCAAGCTGGGCGTATGCCTCTCTGGTCGGCCGCGTAAGGCCGTGGTGACAGAGGACGCGAGCTTGAAGGCCACCACCGTCGCCCGGCAGATACTCATGGAAGGCAAGCGGCTGACGCTCCGCGAGCTGACCCTAGAAGTTCAGCGCCGGGGGTGTCGTTCGGCGGACGATTACCGAGTGGTCGCCCACGCCATAGATAGCGGGCTGCGGCACTACCGGCGGCACTTCAAGCGGGTGGCGGGGCAGTGGTCGTTAGTCTCGTAGCGCGGTACATTGCGTCTATCGGGCTTGTGGGTAGCTCCCACTAGACCGGCCGGCCGACGCGGCAAGCACCTACGCCGCGCGGCCGGCTGGTCGGCTCGGTTGAAAGTAGGTGCATCTTGTCCAGCATTCCGCTGCGGCGGCTAATTCGTTTGATTCGCGGCATTGCCGAACAATGCGAGTCGATTCTCCCCGCCGATGCGAAAGGCGAAAGCGACGAAGCGTTTAAGTCGCGCATCGACGAATGGTTCATGTCTCACCGCCTGAATGA
This sequence comes from Lacipirellulaceae bacterium, assembly GCA_044868555.1. Taxonomy (GTDB): domain Bacteria; phylum Planctomycetota; class Planctomycetia; order Pirellulales; family Lacipirellulaceae; genus JABDGM01. Next base: position 1,350 of record JBIOWO010000313.1, read on the forward strand.
ATCGGTTGACGAAGCGGCATCCCTATGCGTCCAGCTTGATCTAAAAGGCGCGGCAAAACAATTGTTGGAACGGAGCCAACGGCTATTTAAGGATGGAACGGACATCATATTCCACGACTTAGCGGTTGAAGCCGATCCAGAGCAGATTGCATTATACATCGAGACCTTTGGTCCATTTCCGATACCATCTGGCGATGCAAGATGGGATGAGGGCGTCCAGCTTGATCGGCGCAGAGCCCTCTTGGGATCGGTGCTATTGTTGGGGGAATACGCAAACGAACTACTTCAATCACTTGTGCCAGAAACGAACGACGACGCGAAGATAGAAAGCGATGTCGCTGAGACGCCGAACAAATACCCAGAACACTGGACTGAAGGTGATATTGAAAAGTGGGAGGCGGCTAAGCCGCGGCTTCAATTCAAATTCAAGGGTACGGCGCTGGCGATTAAGCACCACATTGAGCAGTACAAGCAGGAATGGGAGCGTCGGATCGGCACGACTTTTCCCGGTGCGGACATCGACTCACTCATGGGCATGGCGTCATGGGCAGGTCTATCGGAAGCAGACCTAGAAGGAATGAACGCCTGGCAAATAATCCAGGCTGCAATGGAGGCTCTGGAAGCCAGCGGGGACATTACACCACATATTAAGGCCGCGAAGCGTGCTGCCGAAAAGAGCCGCGAAAACGCCAATTTCTCAACGCTGGCGTTCACTCTGTCAGTGCTGTTGTCACGTCTCCCGACGTGTGCAAGAGACAATCAGCCAATCCAGGCAGCCCGAAACGTTGAAAAGCTAGAGCAGTTTTTGAACGCGGCGATGAAGCCGTTTCACGAGAGTGGCGCTCGGTTCGCGGCGGTTGGGGCAATCGGGGATATTGTAAAGATTTGCGACCGGGTCTATTCGAGCGCACACGAAGCGGCTGTCGGAGAAACATTTACGTTCTTGGATGACTTGTGGCTTCACGTTGATCCAATCGGTAGAAAGGCTTCCGACGCAGAAGCGCTTGATTATTTTAAGCGCGGCATTGATGAAGGAAGGGGTGACGAACCGGTCGATATGGACGACCCCATAGTGAGTGCATTCACTCACCGTACCGGCCTGAAACATCAACTAGTTATTGAGAGATGGGAACATGCGAAAGCTGGCATACTCGAACTTTTGCCAGCCGATTGGGAGCAAGATTTCCTGCCAATTGGGGGCAGAATTCAGCGTGAGGAAGCAGCAGCAAATACCATTTCGGCCGGTGCAGCGCAGAGCATGACATTGCCACCTGCGTCTGAACAAGAGCAACCCGCAGGAAATAGTACCAACACGAACAGCGCGAACATCGCAAAATTATTTCGCGGGAGCGTGCCGGGAAACTCAAACGTTGTCGACCTTGTCGCCCGTCTCGACGCGGCCAAGGGCACAAATAGGTCACACAACGAAATTGCGCGAGAATTTACCGGAGAAGCACCGGGCGAGGATTCACTTGCGCAAAGTCTGTTGGCCCAAATTCGCCGACTGAAGCGCAAGGGCCGCATCAATCTCTAGCGCGAGCGCCTGCGCGAACACCCTGTTCGCGCGCCTGTTCGCGCCTGTGTTCGCGCGAGCGCAACCCCTTACGGTCATTACTCTTGGCCGAAGCTACATCTATGATTGGCTAGAGAAAGGAGGAACCCAAATGAGGAGGGTGTAGGGGCCGACTGAGCGGCCCGGTAAACAAAGCGGCCCGGTGAAACCAATCTTGCGGAACGGGTTCACCGGGCCGACCTCAGCGTGGAAGGCAGCCCGCGTCTTGGCTGGCGCAGCGGCCTTATAAGCCGCCGTAGGGGTCCGCAAGCGGATGGGATCGTAACCCCTGCCTTCCGCTTTCATTTTACGGCGCGACGGGCAGCACGCAATAGCACGCGCCGCACATAGCTGGAAACGTCCTCTCCGCTCACTGCTGCTGCTGCCTCGACAGTAGCCCAGCTTTCGTCGTCCATGCGGAAGTAGCGTTTCGGGGTCTGTCCGGTGGCTGGGCGACCCCGCCCGCGCTTGATTTCTTTAGCCATGCGGTCATTTTATGACCACCCATATATTTTGTCAATCCAATTATTTTATGGGTGGACAAGTATTCGGCGTCCGATTAGAATACAAGCGTGAAAAGAAAAACCCCGGTCAGTGCTGATAACGCTGGCCGGGGCCAACTACAACTAGCTTTCGCCAATCGCAGCCTAGATACCTCGATTGTAGCGGAAGCGAAAACGAAAGAAAGCTCCCGCGATGATCGTCATAAGCTGCCAGCATGAAAACCGCCACAAGCACGGCAAAAACAAGTGTGGAAACCAGCGTTACAAGTGCGCCGACTGCGGTGCGACGTTCGTGGACGAATCGGGTTCGCTCGGCAAGATGCGGACTTCGGAGAAGCAAGCCACGTTGGCCCTGTCCATGATCCTGGAGGGTATGAGCGTCCGCAGCGTTCAGCGGCTCACCGGCCTCTGTCGTCAAACCTTGGCCGACCTGATCGTGCTGGTTGGGGCGAATTGCCAGCGGCTCCTGGACGCCACGGTCAAAAATGTGGCCGCGACGGACGTGCAGCTCGATGAAATCTGGGGATTCGTCGGGATGAAGGAAAAGACCCGTGTGGCGCGTGGCTACTCGGCCGAATACGGCGACTCGTGGACATTCTTTGGTATCGAGCGCGAAACGAAGCTGATCCTAGCCCACCAAGTCGGCCAGCGCGATGGCGACACCTGCTGGGCATTCCTGCTCAAACTCAAGAGCGCGGTTGGTAATGGTCGCTTTCAGTTGACCACGGATGGACTGCGGTCCTATACCACGAACGTCCCCCTGGCGTTTCAATCGCAGGTGGACTTTGCTCAACTGATAAAAGTCTATTCCAGCACCCAAGAAACGACGCGCTACAGTCCGGCCGCGATAATAAGCACTGAGAAGCTGCCGATCTTCGGCGAGCCGGACGACGATCAGATATGCACCAGCCATATCGAGCGTTTCAACCTGACCGTCCGCATGACGCTTCGTCGGTTCACCCGCCTGACCAATGCCCATTCCAAGAGCCTCAAACACCATACGGCCATGCAAGCACTGTTCGTGGCGTGGTATAATCTCTGCCGTAAGCACGAGGCATTGCTAGGCGCGACGCCAGCGATGGCAAGCAAGCTAACGGACCATGCATGGACGATCAAAGAACTGATCGAAAAAGCGGCGGGAGTGTGAGCGCGCCAAAGCGTATCGCTCTCATTATTGCCGGCATCGCTGCAATACCGATAGCCGGCAATGAGTTTATGAAATCGCCGCCGTGGTCGGATAGCCTTTTAATGACAGTAGGCTTGGCAAACCTTTGGCTGAGTGGCGGAGTAATGATAGGCGCTGGATTGTTCGGCAAGCATCCAATAATCGGTGGTGCTGTTGGCTTTGTAATTGTTGCCGTACTGTTGATGTGGTTTTTGGGCGTACTTGGCGGGATTAACGCCCTGTGAGAATCACGGCAATTTATTTTCCCACCACTTACCTTACCAGTGCCAAAAGTGCTGAGTTTTGGCACGCGCGCAGGAACGGCGGCTCTGGAATTCCCGGGCACTTTGACAACGGCCCGTTCCAAAAGTCCTGGCATTTTGGGCGCCGCTACTCGCGAGTCGGAGCCATATCGAGTCGGTCGACTTGGCAAGCTCGGTGGAGGATGAGTCAGCGCGCAGTGCCGCCGTCTGGCTAACAGTTAACAGCTAATAGCTGACAGCTTCTCTTTCAAATTTTCAAAGAACGAATGCTGGAATCCAACGTGGATGCAGCGTAGCAGGTGGCGAACAGAGCTTCAGCAATTATTTTTGGCCGCGCGATTAGAAGTTGATTATGAGCTTGGGCTTTGCTTGTCGGAGGCTTTGGAGCGCTTCGTTGCTGATGACACGCCGGGAAGGAAAAAACAAGCGCTCGAGAGACGTCGCATTTTCAAGGTACTTGAGGCCGGCGTCGGAAACATGCTCACACTCGCAGCAATCGAGAGACCGCAGCTCCGGCAGCCGGCTAGCCCGTTCGAGGAGCGTGTCCGAAGCCCGCGTCCAGCCAACCTGCAAGTCTCGTAGTTTTGGGAACTCGTCGACGCAAGCGTCTTGGACCAACGTATTGTCGAGCCGCATCTCCTGAAGTTCCGACAGTGTCCGCAATTCGCGCACACCAGCATCGCTGAACTGTGTTCCCGACAGGTCCAAGACCTTGAGTCGCGTGAGCTTTGCCAATTCCGCGGCCGCAGCGTCCGTCAGCTTGTTGTCCCAAAAATACAGCTCTTCCAGACGACCCAGATGAGCAATCTCGCCAGCCGCGGCGTCGGTGACGCGAGTCTTCCATAGATTGAGGCAGGTGAGATATGGGAACTGCGGCAAATGCCGGGCAGCCGCATCATTGAAGTCCGTTTCGCGAAGGTCGATTAATTCTAAATGACGAAGCGCGCCGAGGTGCTCAAATGCGGAGCCGTCAATCGTGCACCCACCAAGCGAAAGATGCCGAAGCTTTCGCAGCGACTTCAATTGCGCAAGACCCATGTCCGTGATCTGCGTGCGCGGCGCGGAGTCGTCCGCCGATGAGCGGATGAATAACCGCTTAAGTTGTGTCAGCGTTGCGATGTCGTGCATTGCGGCGTCCGTGATCGAGCTATCGCGCAACTCCAACCAGCGCAGGCTTGCAACCTGCCGCAACTTCGGGACAAGCCGTTCAACAATTTTGTCGTCCGTTTCTCGTCGCTCGAAATACACCCCGTCGAGCGTGATGAACAGATCTTCGCCAAATTTGTCCCGCAACCAAGCCGGTGCCCACGGCTGAGGGTTTTTGGCGAAGTAGCCCTTGGAATCAAATTCAAGCGTGTAATGTACCCGGCCACCCGCCTCGCGCACTGCCGCAACGGCCGCCTTCTGGCGCTCCGCTCGCACGACCCACCACCCAAGAGCAGCGCACAACAGCGTCAACAGAAGGAGCGCCGTGCGAAGGCTGAAGCGCATGAGGCGTTTGACAGATTGACGATTTTGGGATTGGGAGGTGCCCATGGTAATCACCGCCTCGGGAGCACTAATCTTACCACATCGTCGGTGAGTGAAAGGCGGTTTCCGGACGGTGGAAAAGTGGGAACGGTTCGGGGCTTTCGTTCCCGCGGTATTCCCGTTGCCCAGGGTGTGGTAGAAATAATCATTATGGCTACCGCGGAGCATTTTCTGGATCGGTATCTTGACCCGGTGACGGACGTGCTCACGCCGCAGGTCGCGCAAACAATTCTCGACTTGAAGCCGGAGCCCGAGGTCGTCGGCCGTGTGACGGAGCTCGGCGAGAAGTCGGATGCGGGGACGCTGACGGAAGCCGAACGCGACGAATATCATGCACTCGCGGATGCCGGCACGTTGGTCGCCCTGCTCAAGGCCAAGGTGCGCCGGGCTTTGGCCCGACATCCGAGCTGACGTATGGAGGCACGGACGGATCGCCCTTTGCACGTCTTCGGCGACGATTGTCGTGGGGCGGCCGGAGTCCGCGTTGGCGATGCGGCGGGCGATTTCATCGCTGCAGGTGGATTGGGAGCCGCGGAGTGAGGGGAATGATTTACGTGCGCGCTTCTTGCTTGCGCTGAGCCAGCGCCTGCAGGTGTTCTTCGGCGGCCGCGAGGAGCTGCTCGTCTTCGATGTCCCAGATGTTTTGGTCCGCCCAGCCGGCGACGTTGGAAATTAGCTGTCCGAGGCGCCAGTCGGGATAGCTGCGTTGGAGTTCCGCCAACGTGTCCAACAATTCCGTGCGATCGCGCTTGTTCATGGCAAAGTTTCCCTTACTTTGGGAGTGCGGGTTACGTCGAGCTTCGGGAGATCGTAAATCACTTCCGCATCGACCGACTGTCCGGGGCGCAACTTTGCTGCTCGTGTGGCGCGAGTCACGCCATCGTTGATTCGTAAATGACCGCCTCGTCCACGGATCACCTGCAACGGCGGCATTCCCTCCAAGGAGTCACCATATTTGGCGATTTGGCGAGCCAACTTGCCGGGATCGGCGCCTTGCGAGCGGCCCGGCGGCAGATGCAGCTCGCCGGGATCTACTTCGATGAACTCAGGCATATCCTATGCCGGTGATCGAGACCACGGCAGCAAGCCGCATCCGTCGCATTGGCCAAATCTATTATACACTAGTATCCCGGCGTGTGCCGCTGCGCGGCGGCCCTCAGAATTGGGGTGGAACCCTTGCAGGGTTTGGGAATGTCGTGGTCAAGTTCACCCAGGGTAGGTCGCTGGGGCGACCAACCCTGGGCTAGAGCATTTTCATCAACGGTGTAGCGAGCATGAACCCTCTCCCGGTCCCTCACTGGGACCGGGAGAGGGTTGACCAACCGCCACATTCAAAATGGAAACGCTCTGAATGATTGAATCCCTTCGGGATTGGTGGAGCTTTTTGGCGCGGCCACGTTGCTCAATATCTTGTAACCTGTCGCTCGTTGACACGCGCCTTCGTCAAGACAGGAGCCCAGGCATGGCCACGCGGCGAAAACCATCGTTCGAGGAGCGGGTTGCCGAGTACGTCGATAGTCCGCTGATGACGCAGCGGATGCGATGCGGGAAGCAAATCTCGGCGCGGATTGCGGGCAATTTCGGCGCCTATCGGACGGTCGCCACTCGGACGAAGAAAGTGACAGGCGAATGTACGTGTCCGTCGGAGATTTGGCCGTGCAAACATATCCACGCCGTGCGCGCGACGTGGGAGGCGAATCCTGACAGCTTTTTCGATTTGGACGACTGGCTGCTGGAGTTGACGGGGAAGACAAAGGCCGGGCTGATCGAGGCGATCGAACAGATGGTGCTGTTGTCGCCCGAATGTCTGAGCGAGTTTGGCATTCCGGGTTTCGACGTAGAAGAAGGGGAGGACGAAAACTACTACGACGGATGAGTTGATTGGCGGGTTGGATCAGCAACTCGGCGCGGCCGGGCCGGTCGGTATCGCGTTTACTTCGGTCTTGCTGCCGCGGGTACTGCTATACTATGTGAATCGGCAAACGTCCTCTTGTGATTCTGACTGCCGGGGAACATTGCATGCATCTACGTTTCGCAGCGCTGCTGACCTTATCGCTCACTTTGTTTGCGGCCAGCGCGCGGGCCCAGCGCGAAGTGATCCTTCAATCTCCGGACGGCAAGGTCAAGTTGCAACTGCAAATCGCGGCCGGCGGAAACAAGTTGCTCTATTCCGTGGAGCGGGGCGGCAAGCCGGTCGTCGAGCCGTCGCCGCTCGATGTGCGAGTGGCTGGCGTCGGCTGGATTGCCGCGGGATCGTCGATTCAGGATATCCAGCGCAGCACGATCGACGAGACCATCGACCTGCCGTGGGGAAAGACGAGCCGCCTGCGCAACCATTGCTCGGCGGCGACGGTTCGGCTGCGCGGCGCCGGCGGCATCGAATGCGACATCGAGCTGCGGGCGTATGACGACGGCGTCGCGCTGCGGTACGGCTTTCCGGAACAGGAAAACTTACGCGAAGTAACCATCGAAGAGGAAGCGACCGAGTTCCATTTCGCGGGCGATCCCACGGTGCTGTTCCTGCCGCTGGAGAGTTTTAAAACGTCGCACGAAGGATTGTACGAGCGGAAGCGGATGTCGGAGTTGCCCGCGGACAAATTGATCGAGATGCCACTGCTGATCGAATGGCCCGACGGCACGGCCGCGGCGGTGAGCGAGGCGCGGATGCGCGGCTTTGCTGGGATGTCGCTGGAGCGGCCTGCGGAATCGCAGGGCGCATCAGTCCGCAGCCGCTTGTCGCCGTTGCCTGACAAGAAGGACGCCTGCGTCATCGGCCGAACGCCGCTGTGGAGCCCGTGGCGGGTAATCTTGCTGGGCCATCGGGCCGGCAAGCTGATCGAGAGCAACCTGCTGTCGTGCCTGAACGATCCGGCCGAAGGTGATTTCAATTGGGTCAAGCCGGGAAAGACGACATTCCACTGGTGGACCGGCACGGTGGAGAACGGGCCGCCGTCCACGCCCGAAGTGAATTTTGCGACGCACAAGAGGTACATCGACTTTTGTGCGCGGAACAAAATTGCCTACCACTCGGTGATTAGCGTGGCCGGCAGCTTGCCGTGGTTTGTGCAACGCGAACCGGGATTTTCTCCGCCTCACGCCGACGCGGACATTCTCACACCGCGGCCCGACCTCGATTTGCCGCGGATACTCGCCTATGCGAAAGAGAAGGGAGTCGGCATCCGCTTTTGGGTGCATTGGAAACCACTCAGCGAGAAGCTCGACGAGGCTTTTGCACAATACGAGCGATGGGGTGTCAAAGGCCTGATGGTGGATTTCATGGATCGCGACGATCAGGAAATGGTCGAGTGGCAGGAAAAGTTGCTGCAAGCGGCCGCCAAGCACAAGTTGCATATCCAGTTCCACGGGTCGTACAAGCCGAGTGGCGAGCAGCGGACGTATCCGAATTTGTTCAATCGCGAGGGCGTGCTCAATCTCGAATACCTGAAGTGGCAGAAGGATTGCGATCCGCAGCACAACGTGAACGTGGCTTACACGCGGCTGCTGGCCGGGCCGCTCGATTACCATCTGGGCGGATTTCGCTCGGCCTCGCGCGCGAAGTTCGAGCCGCGCGACGTGCAACCGCTGGTGCTGGGCACGCGGTGCCACCATCTGGCGATGTACGTCGTTTACGAAAACCCAATGCCGATGGTCGCCGACTTTCCCGAGGCCTACGCCGGGCAGCCGGGTTTTGAATTTCTGGCCGAGGTTCCGACCACGTGGGATGAAACGCGGTTTGTCGCCGGTGAGGCCGGCGAGTACGTGATTGTCGCCCGCCGCAGCGGTCGCAACTGGTACCTGGGCGGCATGACGAATTGGACGCCGCGCGAGCTGACGATCCCGCTCGATTTTCTCGGCGACGGGACATACGCGGCCAGCGTGTATCTGGACGGCTCGCTCGACGAAGAACAGCCGAACGCAGTTCGGTTGGAAAAGCGTGAGGTGTCGGCCGCGGCGCCGCTGCGAGTGTCGTTGGCGGCGGGCGGAGGAATTGCGGCCGTGTTTCGGCCCAAGTAGTCGGATGCAGTAAATCTCATCTGTGTGAGATCGTGCGGTGGGTCCGGAAGCATGCTCACGCCGCTCACGCGGCGAGAGCATGGCACGCACCCCACGGAAATCGAACAGCGCCGAACTTGGGCGATTTGTAAAAACGCGGTAACGACCAAGGCAATTTGCGGCGCGTTTGTTGCGTGCATCGAATCGTCGCGTGCGCGAAGCGAATACTTCGGACTGCCATTTGCTGTTACGGCGCAGAAAGGCCCAAAATTCGGTTGACTTCACGCGCCACACAGGTTCTAAAAACGAGCGTGGTACTTGTACTGCAGGCCTCGGTTTGGCGGTCGACGGCGACCGCTCCTCCCGATTGCCGAGGCCTTCCCTCCTAACTCGGATGATGGCGCATGAGAGCGTCGATGGCATTCACCTGGCGAGTGATGCTGATGGTGGCCTGCATTCAGGGCGGTCGCGCCGTGGGTGAAGGCGAATCGCTTCGCTCCCTGATCGACGAGCGGTTGACGGCTGCGAGTGGCCTGCAGCCGCAGCAAAGCACCGACGCGGAATTTTTGCGCCGCGTGTCGCTCGACCTGGTCGGCATGCCGCCCACCGCGGAGGAGGCCCGCGCGTTCCTCGTCGACACGGCCGCGGACAAGCGCGAGCGCCTGGTCGATCGGCTGTTCGACTCGCCGCAATTCGCACGCCGGCTCGCGGAAATGCTCGACCTGATGCTGATGGAGCGGCGGGCGTATGCCAACGTCACGGCCGACGAATGGCAGTCGTGGCTCGTGAAATCCGTGCAGCAGAACAAAGCGTGGAACGTGCTGGCACGCGAGCTGCTCGAGGCCGACGGCGACGACCCGGCACAGCGGCCTGCGGCCCGGTTCACGCTCGATCGCGGCTCGGAGCCCAACCTGCTGACGCGCGACATCGGCCGGATCTTCTTTGGGCGAGATATGCAATGCGCGCAGTGTCACGATCATCCTCTTGTGGGCGAGTATCTGCAGTCCGACTATCACGGTCTGTTGGCGTTTGTGGCGCCGACGTACGCGATTGTCCGCAAGGAGGGCGACAAGCAGAAGACCGTTCAGGCTGAAAAGGTCGGCGGCGATTTGACGTTTGAATCGGTGTTCGTCAAAAAGCCGCGCCGCACAGGGGCGCGGATGCCGGACGGCGTGCTCGTCGACGAGCCGTTTCTGCTGCCGGGCGAAGATTACAGCGTGGCGCCGGCCGATAACGTCAAGTCGGTTCCCAAGTTTAGCCGCCGCGCGAAGTTGGCCGAGCTGGCCACCAGTGGAACAAACCAGGCGTTCAATCGCAACATCGTGAATCGCCTGTGGGCGTACATGTTTGGCCGCGGCCTGGTTCACCCGGTGGATTGGCAGCACCCGGATAACCCGGCGTCGAACCCGGAGCTGCTCGAGCTTTTGAGCGAGCGGTTTGCGGCGATGAACTTCAACATTCGCGATTTCCTGCGCGAGATCGCCCTCAGCAACGCTTATCAGCGGGCGTACGATTTGCCGGCCGGCCTGATAACGCTTTCGGAACCGGCGGCGGCGGAGCTCGCCCGACTGAAAGAGCAGCGTAAGGCACTGGAGCAGATGGCGGAGGCAGCGGAGAAGGCGTATGCGGAAGCGGCGGAGGCCTGGGAAAACGCGGAAGCCCAGTTGTTGCCGGTCGCCGGCGAACTGGATACGGCCCGCACCAAGTACGCCGAGGCGAAGCAGAAAGCCGATACGGCCGTCAAAGAGGCGGCCGACGCGAAAAATCGGCTAGCGGCAAAACAGAACGTGGCTGGGCCATTGCAGCAGGCGGCCACCGCGGCCGAACAGGTGGCCAAAGTGCTCGCCGAGGATAAGGAATTGGTCGAGGCGGCGCAAAAGTTCGTGTCGCGTTCGCAAAAGGTGACCGCGGAATTGGCCGTGTTGGCCAAGACGATGGAAGAGAAGACGGCGGCGGTTCCGCCCACGACGGAGGCATTGACCAATACCAAGCCGGTTGTCGACGGCGCACTGACGAAGGCCACGCCGCTGCGATCGGATTGGGAAAAGGCCGAAGAGGCGATGCGAGAGGCGCGGACCAAATACGACGATGATGCGGAAAAGCTGGCCGCGATGGAGCGTCGCGTGGAAACGGCCGATGAGATTTCCAAGCTCGACGACATGAACGCGGCCATCGAGAAATCGCAACTGCTGGTGCCGACGCGGCAATCGGAGCTGGCGGCCGCCGAGAAGCAGCTCGTCGAGTACGGTCCGACCATGGGCCCACTCGATGAAAAAGTGAAAACGGCGACGGCGGCACTGACGACGGCTAATGAAGGGCTGAGTGCTGCGAGCGCCGAACATGGGAAGCGAAGCGAGGTCGCACAAGCGATTTCCGCCGCCGTTGCGGCGGCCGACGTTGCCCGACAGAAGGTGGCGGATGACGCTGCGCTGGCCGAAGCGCTCAAGAAGCTCCAGGAGCGATCCGAAGTCGCGCGGGTTGACGTGGAGGATTCTCAGCGGCTGGTTGATTCGGCCACGGCGGCCCAGCAGGCGGCATCCGCCGCACTCGCGGCCGCTCGCACGGCGTTCGACGCGGCCGCGGCCGAACGCACTCGGCGCGAGCAGGTCGTCACGTCGGCCAAGGACGCTTTGGCCGCTGCTACCGCCGACGTTGCCGCAAAACGCTCCGAATTCGACGCCACGGTAGCGGACCTGACCGACCGCTTGGCGCGCGATTTTTCCATTGCGTCGCTCAAGCCGCTCGCGCCCGAGCAATTGTGCTGGACCGTGTTTCGCGTGACTGGTGTGTACGATCGCCATTGGCAGGCCGAAGTGGCGGAGCTTGACAAGGCCAAGCCGCTCTCCGACGAGCAGAAA
>JBIOWO010000314.1:0-39744 GCA_044868555.1 Lacipirellulaceae bacterium
AATTCCTGAGCCAACTCCTCGGCCCGCGATTGCAGTACAGAATCCATGCGTCAGTCTCCTTCTGCAAGAATGGGGTATTATACCTACACGCTTCTTGCTAGCTGACACAAGATTTCTTACAGGGCCGTGCTTGGGCCTTGAATATCCAAGTTTTGGCCGCGAACTCGGTTATTGGCGATTCGTCCGTCATTCCCGCCGTCACACACCGCCACCAGCAGCTTCACTCCTTCGGAATACGAAATGACCTGATGATCTTCATCATCGTCAGGTAGTCGGCATCCTCTTCGTCATTCAACGAAAGCACGAAGTACACGTAGTACCCCTTCCTGAAAGTACAAAAATACCGCTGTTTTGTTTCAACATTTGCCACTTTCGTATTGACCGCATCCATTTGACGAAATTCGACATCGCCAATCTTCACCGATTTCGGATCGCCAATGAATTTAGTCGGCGCTCCGAGCAACTTGACGCGCTCCTGCATCAATGTCAAATATCCGGCACCGGACTTTTCAAACTCATCGGCCCATGCCTTTTCCTTCGCGAGAATCAGATTGGGATTATCGCGTGGAGCTCCTAAAGGCAGTTTCGAACATAACAGAAGTATGCCGGAATCGACGGTCTTCGCTGTCGCGGTCAGTCCTTTATGCCGCGCATGTACAATGGGTGTCTGGGAAGCTGCCTGATTCAAGAGTTTTAAGACGGTCGCGTCCGCCAAAGACCAATTTTCGTCGGTCGTGACCGAAAAGTCTACTTCGGCGCTGTGAAACTCGCCAGCATCACCGCCCGCCGCAATGGCGACAAATAACGATACTGCAAGCCCCGCATATTGGATTGAAAATCTCATCACGGCATTCCCGTAGGTTTGGAAAACTGCGCGATCACAACAACATTCGATGCGGCTTTCACTTATTCGCTGGTCAGCGCCTGTCAGTTATCAAACTCAATCCTTTCGCCGCGCCACCAGAAACCAAGTCTTCGGCCCGCCTTCAGAAAACGTCGGCCCGACAAACTTCGGATTGATTTCGAACCGCGACGGAGTCAGCGATTCGATCTCCCATCCGCCCGCGAACGCATCCATCAGTTCCTTCCGCGACACGCGCCGCGGGCCGTACCCGGGCGGTTCCGCGTCGCTGAAGCACATGAGCAGCACGCGCCCGCCCGGCTGCACGATGTGCTTCAAACCGGCCACGTACTGCCGCCGCTCGGCATCCGTGAACACGTGAAACAGCCCCGAATCAATCACCGTGTTGTAACGCTCGCTGCTCTCCGTCAGCCTCAGGGCGTCGGCCACCGCGAACTCGGCCGTTAACCCTCGTTGGGCGGCCTTCTCGCGCGCCCGCCGAATCGGCTCCTGCAGAAAGTCGAACCCCTTCACGCGATGTCCGCGCTCCGACAGATACAAAGCGATGTCGCCCGTTCCACAACCGGCGTCCAGCACCGGGCTCGCCACTTTGTCGACCGCCGACACAAACGCCTCCTGCGGTCGACCGATATCCCACGGCGCCTCGCCGGCGTAGGCGTCCATGAACGTCTGATGGTTCGGTACCTGACTCATTTCAGACCGTCCAGCGCAGCATTGAGTGACTCCTCCAATTCCTCAGTGTAGAACTCCGTATCGTCGACAAACTTCTTGGCGATCCGCCGCTGTGCTTCGGGCACGATTAGTGACAGGGCGATCCTCTGGCGCAGATACGTCGCAAGCAGCTCGTTCGACAATTCGTCAACAGGCATATTCCAGCCCCGTCGGCAACGCTCGTTCAGGCTGGAATCAAATTGCGAGTCGATCCACGGCCCTTCAACGTTCGCAACGGTCGTTGACTGTCGGTGGGGCATAGATGAGGCTCACACCGTAATCTTCCCAATCTTCACCCGCGTGAACACGTGCCGCGCGCCCGTCTTGCGACGGAAAATGTTTCCGCCGGCACCCAGCACGCCCGTACTACGATTGCCGCGCTTCTTCACTCCCCTCGAACACCGCCAATTCTTCTTGAAGGCGCGCAATTAACTTGCGAATACCGGCTTTCGTAAAGCCCTTTGACCCCACTGGGTTCGTCTGTTGAAGTCGACTCAGTCGCTCCTCAAGCGAACGCAGTTCTTCCTGCGCCTTCTCGTATTCAACTAGGGTAGAGATCATAATGCTATCTCCACGAGCCCCTTGCGTCGGCCGTCGGCTTCTCGCGTCCGACTGAAAAATTCAATCCAATCGTTCCAATCAAACTCATCCTCCGCTGCGAACAACTCTTCCGGTCGCCTCGTCAGCAGCACCGCTTCGAGTTCGATAGCGGCCTCAAGGCCTTGCCTTACCTGTTCTTCAAAATCACTCGGCAACCGAATCACCGCGTCGACATCGTTGGGTTCGGCTTTGGCCGTGATAAAACTCCCATCGATCAATAGTCGCTCCGCGTTGATCTCGCGGGCGAGTTCGATCCACCGACGAACGCGAATCACCAAGCGGCGGCGCACCCGATTGGATGAACCAAACCGAAAGGTGACTTCCGCCTCGGATGCAAGATGGAGGCCTTCGGGTAGGTACCCATCCTGACGGAAATCCGGAATTCGGTTTTCCTGCGGCGCCATCGCGAATCCTCGCGTGGGTCACTTCTGTATTATACGCCGGTCCATGGAGCAGTGCCGCAGTGAGACAAGCAACGGAATCTCGGATCTGTACCGTCAGCCCTACACCGTTATCTTCCCAATCTTCACCCGCGTGAACACGTGCCGCGCGCCCGTCTTGCGGCGAAAGTTTTTCCGCCGGCGGAGCTTCTGGATGACGTGCTTCTCGCCCTTCTCCGGGCCGAGCACCTCGGCCGTGACGCTCGCGCCGGCGACCAGCGGCGAGCCCAGCTTGGCGTCGCCATCGCCGCCCACCGCCAGCACGCGCTCGAACTTCACCTTCTCGCCGGCCGGCACGTCGCGGTAATCGACCACCAGTTCCTGGCCTTCTTCCACTCGGTATTGACGATTTCCGTCGCTGATGATGGCGTACATGGCTTACTCGCTAAATGCAGGTTCGCACGACAAATTTCAGAATCCTTAAGTGTAACAATCGGCCGGTCGCCGGTCGACCGCTGTTAAACAACAAAAACCGCCCTGTTTTTCCGCATGCCCGACGATCTGCCGGCCCACGACGCCGGGGTCACAGTCGTCTAAAATCATTGCGGAAATCTCACCACGGAGGTCACAGAGTTCACAGAGAAATCTGGCTCCGTTCCTCTCTCTGTGTCCTCTGTGCACTCTGTGGTGAATAACAATTATCACTACGAGGTGCAACTATGCCAGAACGAGCAAGTACCGCCGTATGGGAAGGCGACGTGCAGACCGGCAGCGGGACGATGACCATCGGTAGCGGGGCGTGGGTCGGACCGTATTCCTTCAAGTCACGTTTCGAAGACGGCAAAGGCACCAACCCCGAGGAGCTGATCGCCGCCGCCCACGCCGGATGCTACTCGATGGCTCTGTCCGGCGCGCTGACCCGCGCCGGTTCGCCGCCCAAGCGGATCGAGACCAAGGCCAAGGTCGACCTGCGAAAGGAAGAAGCCGGCTTCCGCATCGCGAAGATTCATCTGACGACCACCGCCAGCGTGCCGGGCATCGACAACGCGAAATTTCAAGAGCTCGCCACGCAGGCCAAGCAAAATTGCCCGGTTTCCAAAGTCCTCAGCGCCGCCGAAATCTCGCTCGACGCCAAGCTGGCCTAGGCCTTCGTTTTCATTGTCCGCAGACGACACAAATGGGCGCAGATCGAGGAAGAAAGTAATCCAACCAGCGCGGATACCGTCGGCGCCCGCTCAGCCTTCAACTCGTCTCCCATCTGCGCTCAGCTGCAAAATCTGCGGACAGACACTTAAGAACCACCCAGCACGGTCTTTACCTCCCGGCCATTCGAATCGAAACATTCAATTTTGAGATATTCGGGCGACAGGCCCTCGCCGGCCACCACCTGCACCTCCATTGTGTTCTGCTGTTCGAGCTGCACGATCTCGCGCCGCTTCTTGTTATTGAGGTAGCTGGCTACTTCCTCCTCCACCGTGACCACGATTCGCGACACTTGGCTCATCTGGCTCGGCACCATCAGCTTGCGGAACACGTCCAGCGCCATGCTCTCGGCGCTCTTCACCTGCCCGCTCCCGCCGCACGACGGGCACTCCTTGTACACGCTCCGCTTGATGCTCGGGCGAATCCGTTGCCGCGTCATTTCGATCAGCCCGAACGGGCTGGTGCGCAGAATCTTCGTGCGGGCCCGGTCGCGCTTCATCGCATCCCGCAGCGTGTGCTCCACGTTCCGCCGATTCCGCTCCTTGCGCATGTCGATAAAGTCGTTCACCACCACGCCGCCCAGGTCCCGCAGCCGCAGTTGCCGCGCGATCTCCTTGGCTGCGATCATGTTCAACTGATACGCCGACTCCTCGGCCGACCCGTCCGTGCGGAAGCTGCCACTGTTGACGTCGATCGCCACCAGCGCCTCGGTCTGATCGATCACCAGCGACCCGCCGCCCCGCAGCGGCACGCGCCGCTCGTTGATCCGGATGATCTCATCATCCAGGGCGTACTTGTGAAACAACGGCTCGCGGCCTTCGTACAGTTGCAGCCGGTTGACGTACCGCGGCATCACGATCTGCAGGAACTCCTTGGCCCGCTCGTACGCCAGCGGCTCGTCGATCAGGATCGAATCCACATCGCCCGTGAAAATGTCGCGGATCGTGCGAATGATCATGTCGCTTTCTTCGTAGATGCCCACCGGGCCGGACGTGCTCTTGATCCGCCGCACAATCACTTTCCACAGCCGCAGTAAGTACGCCAGATCGCGCGACAGCTCCTTCTTCGTCCGATCGGTGCCGGCCGTGCGGACGATGAAGCCCACGCCCTTCGGCGGATTCAGCTCCCGCAGAATGTCGCGGAGCCGCCGCCGATCGTCGTCGTTTTCGATCTTCCGCGACACGCCGATCCGCCCCAGCGCCGGCATCAGCACCAGGTACCGACCCGGAATGCTGATGTACGTCGAAAGCGTCGGGCCCTTGGTGCCGATGCCCTCTTTGATCACTTGCACGAGCAGTTCGTCGCCGCGCTGAAAGATATCCTGGATCGGCGGCTTGATCCGCGGCCGCACGCCGGCCCGCATCCGCGCCGTCCGCGTTCCGCCGCCGTTCCGCCCGCGCCCGCCGCCCCGGCCGCCCGATTCGCCGCGCTCGCCTTCCTCTCCGCCCCGCGCCTGACTGCCGTCCGGCAGGATCGCCTTCTTCGGATCGTATCCGCCCTGGCGAAAATACTGCGCCTCGACGTCGCTGATGTGCAGAAACCCGTTGCGGCCGACGCCAAAATCCACAAATGCCGCCTGGATGCTCGGCTCCAGATTCACAATCCGGCCCTTGTAGATATTGCCGACATAGTTGTGCTGGCTCGAGCGCTCCAGGTACAGCTCTTCCAAAACCCCGTCTTCCACAATCGCGATGCGGCACTCCTCCGCCTGCGCGACATTGATTAACATTTCCTGTTTCATGTGCAAAATGACTTGTTAGTTGTTAGTTGTTGGTTGTCAATTGTCGTTATCAGTTGTTAGCTGTTTGTGGTTCGGGCTCCGTGATTCGTTGTGTCCGTGCATCAACAACTAACCACCAACTACGAACAACTAACTACTCGCCTCACATCGGCATCTCCGGCAACACTCGCGTCAACTCTTCCTTCAAATACGTCCGCACGTCGCGCGCGCTTTCGAGTTCGAGCGCCCGTTCGGCCACGCGCTTGCAGGCCGCCATCGACACCCGCCGGCAGACCTGCTTGATCTCCGGGATCGCGGCCGGTGTCACGCTCAGCGTCCGTAACCCCAACCCCAACAGCAGCATCGTGTACTGCGGATTGCCGCTCATCTGACCGCACAGGCTGATCGGCACCTTCCGCTCGTTCGCCGTGCGAATCGCCATGTTCAACAGCCGCAGCACGGAGGGATCCGAGCCCGTGTACAAGCCGGCCACGTCCGTGTTGCTGCGGTCCACCGCCAGCACGTACTGAATCAGATCGTTCGTGCCGATGCTGAAAAAATCCACTTCGTCTGCAAAATGATCCAACATGATCACGGCCGACGGCACCTCGATCATCATGCCGACCTTGATCCCCCGGTCAAACTGGGCCCCTTCCTCCTCGAGGTCTTCCATCGCCTCCCGTAGCACCATCTTGGCGTGCTTCAGCTCCAACAGCGTGCTCACCAGCGGAAACATCACGCCGATGTTGCCCGCCACGCTGGCCCGCAAGATGGCCCGCAACTGAGTCCGAAACAGCGCCGGATACTTCAGCGCCAGCCGGATGCTCCGCAATCCGAGAAATGGGTTTTTCTCATCCTGCGGAAACGGCACACTCGACAGCTTGTCGGCCCCCAGGTCGATCGTCCGCATCACGACCGGCTGCCCCTTCAGCGCCTTGGCCACGGCCGAGTACGCCGCCGTTTGATCCGATTCGCTCGGCTCGGCATCCTCAGACATGAACAGGAACTCGGTGCGATACAGCCCGATGCCGTCGGCGCCGCGCTTCTGACACTGCTCCACTTCGTACGGAAACTCGATATTGCCCAACAGCTGAATCTTCACGCCATCGGACGTCTCGGCCGGCAGGTCGCGCAGCTTTTCCAACTTGGCCGCCTGCGACCGATGCTGCACCACTTCGTGCCGATAGCGGGCCAGCGTTTCCTCATCGGGCTGTAGAATCACCAGCCCCTGGTAGCCGTCGATAATCGCCGTCTCGCCGCCGGATACATCGGTCAGAAACGGCCCCGTCCCCACCACGGCCGGAATGCCCAGCGCCTCGGCCACAATCGCCGTGTGGCTGCCCGGCCCGCCGATCTCCGTGACAAATCCGCGCACGTACTTCGGGTTGAGATTGGCCGTTTCGCTCGGCGTCAGGTTGTGGGCCAGGATCAGCACCTCGGACTGCAGGTGGGCCAATTCCTCGCGCCGCTTGCCAACCAGATGCCGCAGCAGACGCTTTTCGATGTCGAAGATGTCGTTCGCCCGCTCCGGCAGAAATCCGCCTTCGAGCGACTGAAACACCTTGGCATAGTGCCGCATCGCGCGGCTCACCGAGTATTCGGGCGAATAGTGCCGCTGGCGGATCATCTCCTCCAGCTTGGCCCGCAGCCCGCGATCGTTGAGCATCGAAATGTGGGCCGAGAAGATCGCCCCATAGTCTTTGCCGAGCTGCTCCGATACCCGGTCGCGATTGCGCTCGATCTCGTGGGTGGCCGACGCAATGGCGTTGTCGAGCCGTTCCAATTCCACGTCGACGGCGTCCCGCGGCAGGAAACGACGAGGGATGCGGAATCCCTCCGTATCCATCACGAGCACTTCGCCGATCGCCACGCCGGGCGAAACGGCAATCCCTTGAAGACGTTCCATGCTGCCTTTGGAGATACAACGGGCGCTCGGGGCCAAGACGCCCGGCGCCGGCTCTCGCGCCGATGCTTCGTTCCCCTGCAGGGAGGCATCGGGCGGCGCGCCCAGGGGCCTGTTGCCAACGGCTCGTTTCGCCGCGTCAATCGTCAGATGTCTGGGTCAGCGATGAAAAGAGACGCTCCAGACACGATCGACGGCGGATGGTTGGCCGCTAGTTCGAACACCCGTTGTACCAATTTGGTTTGCTAAAAAATCTTTGCGTGGTTCGCGGCGTCCCGGTAACGGAACCCGCCGCGAGTCAATTGATTTGGTTGAAGCTCGCTTGCCGCCACGCCGCAAACGCTGCTTCGCTATATCCGGTTCTCCACGACGGCCCAGCGCACGTGACGTACCTAAATCCCCCCCTCGTGCTCGTCCTGCCGTTGTGGCTCTGTTTTCTGCCCCTCGTTCGTTTCGAAGCCGTCTTCCACAAGCCTGGCCAAGGCCTCCACCGCCTCGGCCGCATCCGCGCCTTCCGCTTCCAGGGTCAAATTCGTTCCCTGCGTCGCGGCCAACGTCATCAAATCGATCATGCTTCGACCATCGATCCGACGACTCCCCACAATCACTTCGATTCGCGACTGAAACTTCATTGCCGTGCGGGCAAACATTTCCGCGGGCCGCATGTGCATGCCCAGCGGATTCTGTATGACAACGACACGGCTGATCGGCGGAGCGCTCATTATGAATTTCCGAATGACGAATGACGAATGACGAATTCCTCTCCGCCATTCGTCATTCGTCATTCGTCATTCGTCATTTTTCCTACTCACCTACTCACGTACTCACTCCGCCACTACGACCCAAACTGATTGTTATCCGCCTCCTCCAACAGCTGCCACACGTCCTCCGGCCGCTTGCTCTGCTTCAGAAACCGGCAGAACGTATCGTCGCGAAGCTGTCGCGATATGTTCTCCAGTGCCCGCAAGTGGTCGCCCGGACGATCGGGCGGCGAGATCAACAAAAACAGCAAATGCACCTTCTCTCCGTCCAGACTGTCGAAATCCACGCCGTGCTCGCTGATGGCCACCGTGCCGATCAGCTTGTCGATCGAAGGATGCTTCGTGTGGGGCACGGCCACGCCCCGGCCAATCCCGGTGCTCCCCAGCTCTTCCCGCTTGAGAATCGCCTCGACAATGCTCTCGTAATCCTTCGATTGAATCTTCTTTGCTTCCACGAGCGACGATGCCATCGCTCGAATCACGTCTTCTTTCCTGTCCGCTTCCAACTGCGTTCGGACCGCATCCTTACAAATAAAGTCACAAAACTTCATCGCTTATTCACCCTCGTCGAACGAGTATCTTGATTCGCTTGCGGTTTCGTATCGCTTGCGGTTTGATATCGCTTGCGGTTTATAAATTCGCTTGCGGTTTAGCTTGGTGCGCCCAATCGCCTATCTTGATCGCCTGTGTGCTCACAACGAGCGAACGACTCGCACTGCCGAGTCCCTGTCAATGACCGACCCACGACGAGTCGCAGTCGGAACTCATTGCTGCCTGCTTCACTTGCCAAGGATCAATTCGCGGGCCAAACAAGCCCGCTATTTCTCCGCTCCTCGTTCCGGCTCCGAAGCCTCGCCGCGGTGCGGATCGGAGTTCCGGTGTCGCTCCTGGACCTTCTCTTTGTACTTGCGAAGCTGCTGCTCCAGGCGGTGAATCACCGTGTCCACCGAACCCATCAAATTGTCCGATTGATCGTGCGCGACGAAATCGTGCTTGTGCTCGGCCGACACCTTGGCGTCGACCCGCGGCGAATCCGAATCGGTCAAATCGATGATGATCTCGATGGCTGAGAGCCGATCGAAAATCCGTGTCAACTTCTCCGCCCGGGCCGAAATCTTGTCGCGCGACGCATCGCTCAGATGACCATGCCGCGTGGAAATCTGTATCTGCACGAATCTGCTCCCCAGGCGTCCACTCAGGATTCCAAGCTCACGGTCCGCCACATCGAGTAATTCCCGCCGTGGCGAACTAGCCATTCTAGCCTTTGTGGGCACCGCCGACAAACGGGGGTTTCCCCCGCAGAATTCACCAGAACTGCCGCAGTTCGCGGCGGCCATTTAGCGGCCGAGCTTGCTCGGCGCGTTCGCGCCTGAAACGACCGGCCGTCGAACCTGCACGGATCCCTCCGCCCTACTCCCCCGCCACCGGCGTCAGATCGCCGGCCTCCAAACGATTCCGCCACTGGCGGATGTTCCGGGTCCGATCTGACGCACTTCCCGCCGGATTGGGCATCAACTGCTTCCCCGTGATCTCCCACAGGTCGTGCACCGCCAGCACCCGATAGTCGAGACTGTCCTTTTCCAGCCAGTCGATCAGCCGCGCGATCGCGCCCGTCTTCACCTGCTCGGGCGTACGGCCGATCTGGTCCGCGTTGTAGCCGCACAACATCTCGTACAAGTCGGCGGCCGCCGCATCGCCACGCTGCTCGACCAGCGCTTGCCGAATCTTCTCGGCCGACTCCGGACTCATCGCCATCGCCGAACGCAGCGACTCGATGTGCGTATTCCAATTCGGCCGCTGCGCCGAATCCCGCAGCGCCTCGATGAACGGCACGTACAAACCCACGTGCATGCCGCTCCGCGCCACGAGCGACTTCACCTCGCGCCGCCCATTGCCCTGAAACAACTCCAGCAATTGCACGTCGGCCGGCCGATTCGCTACCAGAGTACCGTCGACCACTGGCGTGGCAAAACGCTGCTCACTCGACTGCGCCGCCGCTTCCTGGTCGATCCACGCCGGCGGCGACGCGTTGGCCACCACCGCCGTCGGCACACCATCGGCGATCGTCCACTCCGACGGCTTGTCGAGCGTCGTCGGCCCGCTCGCATCCTGCCACACCACGCCCCCGTCCGGCACATACAACCGGGCTACCAGCGGCGCGGGCGTCTTGCGCGGATCGCTCCCCGGCACGTACTTTCGCTCCACCTCGATGGCCAGCGTCGCGCTGTGGGCCAGCCGCGCCTCGGCCGAGGTCGACCCCAGCACCAACCGCACCGGCCGCTCTTCGCTCGACGTGTTAATCAACACGATCCGGCCGTAAACCACCTCGATTGCCGGCGAGTCCGCTTCAGCGGGCGGGACAGCAGTCGCACCGTCGTCCGCGTCCAGCGCTACAAGTGTGCCGCCCAACAGGTCCAGATGCACGCCGCTGGTCAGCGTGATGATCGGCCGAAACTCCGGCAGCGCTAACAGCCGTTCGCCCTTCACGACCGCACTCCGTGGCACCACGCGCAGCCAAGTGCCGGCCGCGTCGTCGTATCGCAGCAAGACGGTCCTTCCGCCCCGGTAGGTTCCCAGCTCAACGACCTTTGGCGTCTCCGGTTCCACAGCGGAAATCGACTCTGGGGGCGCTGCAGCCTCTACAGTCGCAGGCCCACTGTCGGCGACTCGTACCGTGCCGTCCGGATCCACCGAGACCGTCGCCGATGTGTCAGGCGTAGTCGCCGCTTCGGGCGCAACCGCCGGTGCGGGCATCGTATCGCGCAACGCACTCGCGGTCGTCGTCTCTTGCGGAGTCGCCGCGTAAGGCGGCGTCTCCGGCGTCGGCGCGACAGTGTACGGATTAGGCGCCTCACCCGAGCGAGCCGGGTCGCCACCGACCCCGACCCCGACCGGCGGCGCAGTCGCTACCGGGTATCGCGGCGACTCGGCCGCCGGCGCCGCAGCGCTCGGCCCGACCGCCGGCTCGGCCGCCCCGCCGGCCGCTTCTAATGTTCCAGGTGCTGCCGCCGGCGCAATCGGAGCTGGCGCGATCGGAGCCTGCACAGTCGTGCCCGGCGCCGGCACACTCACGTCGCCCACCGGCGGAGCGATCGCCACCGTCGTCGGCTCACTTGCGAACCAGTCCTTCAATCCGCCAAAGAAGTATAGCGTCGCGGCCACGAGCACCAGCGCCGCCAAACCCAAGAACAGGCCGCGAAAGCGGACCCACCCAGTCGCCCGCAAGTACTCCGGAATCTCGATGTGCCTGGCCGGCGCCGACGACTGCGCCGCCAGCGCCGCGCCCACCGCCGGCGGCGACGCAATCTGCTGACCGGCCGCCGACGCATGCGCGCTTTCCACGCGCAACTTCTTCCGCTCGGCCGCCTCGACCGGAATCGTATACATCCGCTGCTTGGCCGCCGGATCGATATCGGCCGGCTGGCCGAGCACCATCGTCAGCACGTGATGGCACGAGGCCACTTCCGCCAGGTGCATGTCCGATTCCAGGCAAATCCGCTCGAAGTCGCCCACGCTTTCCGGCGGCATGACGTTGTCCAGATACTCGGCCACCGAATTCGGATCCAGCCCCATCCCGGTGCCAATGACCTGCGGCGCGCTCAGCCGCAGGCGGCGCATCGTATCCTTCGTGCGATGCACGAGGTCTTCGGCAAATTCGCTCGACTCGATCTTCTTGCCGAGCGCCTCCTTATCGGCCGGATCCAAAACGTCATCCAAATAGGCCAACAATGTCCGCAGCGTCAGTCGCATGGCAACCTCGTAAGGCGAGTCCGCTTCAGCGGACGGGATAGTTAGGATGGCTAGCAGGCGCACTCCCCACGCCCGAACTAATAGTGCCTATCAGGCCCACGCGCCGTACAAGATTTTGTAGAAATCGCGCAACCCCCGCCGCGCAAACCGCTTGCAACCGCACGCCCGCACTCGGCGATCCCGCTTTAGCGGGCGGGCGTTTTCTGGCCCACTCCCGACCGGCCCACTCCCACACACGTCGGGAACGCCACCAGCGCGAACACCGAAACTAGCCCCTGCCCAGCCGCCACCACCAAGGGATGCAAACCGGGCGGCGGAACCACGCCCACGTGCCACGTATCGGGCCGTTCCCAGCCGTCGACCGTGCGGACCCACCGCGCATCCGGCGCCGCGGCCAACGGGCGGGCGGCCAGACCCTCCCATTGGCACAGCAACATGCCAACACCTAATACTAAAAACGCGATGCCAACGATCTGACGCACGGTGGGGGCCTTGGCGAGCCCGCCTCAGCGGGCGGGAATGCGACCGGGAAAGAAGAGCGACGGCCCATCCAAGCAACCCCCATGCCGCCGATCGCCGCCCCGCAAAAACAGCGATTTTTTACGCCACCGTCCGCCGCCCACGTTGCCGTTTCGCCACACGAACGTCGCCCAGAATCATCACTCCCGCAACCGCCAACCGGCGTCGGCGCAGCGTCGTCGGCAACGCGGAATCACGACCGCAAACCGATGCCAAACCATTCCGCATCGACAACACCGGCCGCCGCGCGCCCGCAGCACGAAATTGCACCCATGTCAACCACCCGGCCGTCGCGCCGCAAGGTCTACGCGTCCCAAATTCGCAGCGCACGCGGCCGGGTTTTCCCGACAGTTGCCGCCGGACGCCGACTCCTTGTTTCCGGACTGTTTTCGTGGAAAATACTGTGGACGCGCACCGTTCGTGAGTACAATTCAGATAGACGCATGTCAGGCATTACCTTGGCAGATTGGAGTGTCATTTCCGCAGGCGATTGACCGATGTCAGGCTTAGAAACAGCCTGACGTACAGCGAGAAATTCACGTGTCGCTCAACCGACTCCATCTCCGCCGCACGATCGAAGAAGCCGAAGGCTACCGCGAGCTCGGCATGTTGGATCATGCGCTCCGCACGCTCCAGCGCCGCGGCGCCCTGGTGCACGGCAATGGCCACGCCTGCTACTTGCTCGGCGAAACGCTCCGCGACCTGGCCCGCTACGAAGAGGCCCTGCTACCGCTGGAGCGCGGCGCCGATCTCGTGCCCGACGACATCCACGTCTGGCTCGCCCTCGGCTTGTGCTACAAGCGCACCGGCCAGCTCGCCAAGGCGATCGAATCGCTTGAGCGAGCCGTCCGCGTCGACGCCAGCGAAGCGGTCCTGCACTACCACCTGGCCTGCTACTGGAGCCTGGCCCGCAACCGCACGCTGGCCCTCAAGTACCTGGCCCGCGCCTTGGAGATCGACTCCAACTACCGCGACATGATCGCCGACGAACCCGACTTCAACCCGCTCCGCCACGACCCCGAGTTCAAACACCTCACCGGCGTGAGCGTCTAACACCGCCCGTTTCGCCGCGACGCGACATCTCCAAGTTTAGCCGCGACGCGACATCTTCAAGTTTAGCCGCGACGCGAAGCGGAGCGCGTATCCGTGATTCCGCTGTAGGCGCCAACATCCGCCGCGCGTCATAGCCGATATCTCTTCTACGAGCCGGGTCCACCCCAACTCCCGCATCTTGCCAGCGTGCTCGCTTAGCTGGCGGCAAGAAAACGCGGCCTTTCCTCGGCCCTCGCCGCAGTTTCCAAAAATATCGTTCTCCCGCCTGTAACAACTTCGGCAGTGCTCCGTTTGAGAAGCCGGAACGGAGACTTTTTTCCACCCTACTTTACGAAAGGAGCATTGCCATGCGTCGTAACAAGTTCAAAACCCGAAAGTTCGAAAAATTGGAAGACCGCCGGATGATGACCGGCGATGTCAGTTTTAACGAGGCCAATGGTGTCCTCACGATCACTGGAGCCGGCTTTGACGACGTGGCCGTCGTCCGGTTCGACGGGGACGAAGTGCACGTCGATCTCGACGCCGCAGAAAGCAACGGTGATACGGAAAGCCACGGCGAAACCAAGGACATTGCCGACGTCACCAAGATTGTCTTCAACGGGCTGGCCGGCAAGGACAGGCTGACCGTGGAAGTCGACGATCTGAATTCCGGAGTTTCGCTGGCCGGCATCGAACTCGAGTTCAACGGCGGCGACAACGACGACACGCTGGATAACACCGATGTCGAAGGTGGCGTGAGGACCAAAGCCTTCGGTGGCGCCGGAAACGACACCCTCGAGGGAAGTGGCCGCAACGACACCTTCGAAGGTGGCGCCGGCGACGACACCCTGACCGGCTTGGGCGGCGACGACACGTATTTCTTCGTCGGCAACACGCTGGGCTACGACCGTGTCACTGAGGCCGCCAATGTCGACGTCGACACCCTCGACTTCGCGGGCTTCGGCGGATTGATCAGCGTCAATCTGGCGTCCACCTCCGACCAGACCGTCCGGACGAATCATCTGCGGTTGCGGCTCTCGTCCGCCACCGGGATGGAGAACGTGATCGGCAGCATTTACTCCGACAAGATCTACGGCAACAGCCGCAACAACGACCTGTCGGGCCTGAGCAGCGTAGACTATCTCTACGGTCGCGACGGCGCCGACACGCTGCGTGGCGGCGACGGCGACGACTACCTGTACGGAGAGAACGGCGATGACGATCTCTTCGGCGGCGCCAACAAAGACAGGCTGTACGGCGGAGCCAACAATGACGACCTGTTCGGCGAGGGAGGCGACGATAGCCTCTACGGCGAAGCCGGTCTCGACAACCTCAACGGCGGCGCCGACAAGGACTTCCTCGATGGCGGCTACGACAGCCTCAACGACATCCTCTTCGGCGGCTCCGGTGTCGACACGTTCGTCCTGCATAAGCGGCGGGGCACCGGCGTCTTCCCCACCGAGCAGACCTTGTCCGACTACGCCAGCGCCGTCGATCTGCTGATGACGGCGTGGCACTAACCGAACGCGAGCTAAAACGCGTAGGGATCACGCGGCCAACTCGCAATCCAGCCCGCCCGGCACAGAAGCCGGGCGGGCTTTTTTGTCGCCAATCGCTATTTTGGTGCCCGGCCAAAAATAGTTGCTGAACCGGCCCGCCCCTTCTGCTAACGTGGCGGGTGAAGTGTCCGTCAGGCGCTGGCCGCGGGAAGTCGACTGGCTGATCGCGCACGACTGAACTCTTACCACCTGACAACGGTGTTACCGAAAAAATTCGGTCCCCGCCAAGGCAGGAGCGGAGTTGTGAACAGCGTGCAGTTCGGCCCCTTAGGACCGCAGTATCGCGCTCGGCGGGTGATGTAGTGATCGAGCAGACGCCAGACTGCTACCGGTCGCGGCGCGCGCACGATCCTAACGTCAGTGTGCACATCATTTCTTTTTTTGACGAGTTCTTGATTCTTGGTTGTCCGTACCGAGAGGCTTACTGAAAACTGACCACTGAGGACCGAAGATGTTCGACGAACGTTGATTTACTTACGACTAACAACGCATCCTGGCACACCAACAAAAAGACCTCGGCCGGCGAGCAATTGCCCACCGACCGAGGTGCTGGGTCGTTCCATTCACCCATCAAGCGAGCCGGGTCGTCCGCTCGGCTGAGCCTGCCGAAGCCTCGACCCCGACTTGGCTGACGCACGCGCTACTAGTACCGGCACTCGGCACCCACCTGGAGCCCGTGGACGATGATCGACGCGTCTGAGTCGATGATGCCCGGGTACTGGGGGTTGGTGAAGTCGGTCGGAATCTGGTCCACCGAGTTGGCAATGCCCGTGATGGCCACGGCGCGGTAGGCCAGCACGGCTCGCCAGTTGCACGAAATGTCGTACGATCCGCCCAACCGCAGCTCGCCCAGGAACGAAATGTCGTCCTTGTCGGTATTGCTGTTAAACCACGTGCCGGTCTGGTTATAGCGCGAGCGGCCCTGTTCGCCCCACACGCGCTGGTGGCTCTCGATGTAGTTGTTGAACACACCGAACGTCGAGTTGCAGAAGAAGTTCCACTTGCACCCGACGCAGTAGTTCATGTTCCAGCCGACTTGCGGACCAAGCAGGTTGTTGTCGACGCTGAGGTCGTAGTTGATCCAGCTCGACGGCAGGTAAGCGCCCGAATCCCACATGGCCCACTGGCTGCCGTAGTAGAAATCGTCGTCGATGCGGAAGTACCGCACGCCGCACATGCCGCACATCGAGAACGCAATCGGCGTGCACTCCGGCTCGCAGCCGCATGCGCCGTAGCCGCAATCGCTCGTGCCGCAACCGGTGACGCAACCTCCGCCGCCGCAGCCGCCACCGCAACCGCCGCCGCAACCCGTGTCACATACCGGGAACCGAATGAAATTCAATTCGAGATTCTGACACGAGAAGTACGACCGCGTGCGTTGACCCATCACGATCAAGTCGCCGTCGACCGGCGCACCCGGATCGGGAATCGGCAATTCGTAGCCGTAGTAGTCGTTGACCGGCCGCCAGGTGGCGCCGTCGTAATACTCGATGCCGGCGAAGTTCACCATGCCATACAGGCGGACTGCATCGAGCGGATCCTGGTCGTAATAGGTGTTCGACTGGTTGTCTTCATCGAGGCCCCACCAGGCGACTTCCCATGCATAGTTATCCGGCGCACAGCCGCAGCCGCACGCGTTGCCGTAGCCATAGCCGTTGCCACAGCCCTCGTCGCAAGCGCTGCCGACACTGAACGTGCTGCCGAACCGCACTTCGACGCCGCTGCGGAAGTCGAAGTCGGTCTGGTCGGTGTCGAGAACGGTCGTGTTCGCCTGCGGATAGTACGGATCGCTCGCCGTGTTATGGTCGACGCGGACCGTCAGCTTGTGCGTGTTCGGATTGTCGCGCTCCATGAACAGCCAATACAAGCCGCCGAACCACACGTTGCCGCCGCATTCCGGTTCACACGCGCCGGCGATGCCGTAGTCGGTGTAACCGCAACCCGCCTGGCCGTAGCCGCTGTAGCCGTTCGCCGTTTGATAGCCGGTGCTCGGGTAGCCGTTGCAGCCGCAATCGGCCGGAGCTGCGCCGGCGGCCGAGTTGGCGATGGGCGCCGCCATGCTTTGATCGGGCGCGGCGGGCGTCGGCGCGGGCATCTGCTCGCCCTCAGTCGGCGCCGGCGGAGTCGGCTGCTGGGCGACTGACGGATAGCTCGTGAAATTGCTGATCCCCGGATAGCTCGGAGCCTGCGCGGTTTGCGGATAGGTCGATTGCGGATAGGAATACGCCGGAATCTGCGCCGCCGGCTGGGCAACCGTTTGCGGATACCGCTGCGTTGCGGCAGCGGCGGGCGCGGCCGGAGCCTGATAGCGGCTTGTCGCCGCGGCGGCCGGCGCAACTGCCGGTTGTGCCGTCGTCGGATAACCGGCGACCGGCGGCAGCGGCTGCTGCTGTGGACGATAGGGCGCGTACTGCGCACTCGCGCCGGGCACGTTGAACGCAGCTGCCGCCAACGCGGCGACACAAATCCATGTCAGATGAACTTTCATCTGTCGTATCTCCTTCTTCCTGGAAGGGCGTTTAGGTGGGTCAGGCTTGCGGCCTGATACGCGACGACGGGCGTCGCAACGCTGTGGTCGGGTCGACGGCAACTCGCTGTGGCGAGCCCGAGAGCCCGGCCTGCGAGAGAGCCAGAACGGCATCCTTGCCGTCCGGACGGTTTCAGCAAGCGCGCCAACCGGCACAATTGGAAACGGTCCCCGTGTTTTCCAATCGACCCACCAACGCTCGCAGTCCGCACAATCAATACAACAGTGCCGATTTTTTGTGCAGTCGCCGTGTTGCGACCGGTGCGACGGGCAGGTCTTCTGCCGTTCGCCCGCGGCCCGCAGACGGAAAACTTTGCGCCACAGGATCAGCGCGCCACGATCGGCTGCCCGGCCGATTGCTAGCAACGCGCGTCGTAACGGTGGCTCGACCGGCATGTTTGCCCAGAAAAAACCGGGAAAACCGCTTGCTTGCACTTTCACGACGGTTTGTTCTACTGGGGCCAAAGGCGAATCATGAAACTCAGGCAATTGAAATTGTCGTTCCTCGGTCTGCTCGTCGCGCTGTTCGCTCGACCGGCCGGTGCAACGGACGAATTCGACGTCGTCGTCTACGGCGGCACGTCGGGCGGCATCGTCGCGGCGATTCAGTCGCGGCGGATGGGCAAGAGCGTCGTGCTCATCGAACCGTCGAACCATCTCGGCGGCCTCACGACCGGCGGCCTCGGCGCCACCGATATCGGCAACAAGCAGGCAATCGGCGGACTGGCGCGCGACTTCTACCATCGAATCTGGCGCCACTATCAAAACGACGCCGCGTGGGTCCGCGAATCGCGCGACGAGTACAATGCCAGGAATCCGCGGCACGATCCGCGCGACGAATCCATGTGGACTTTCGAGCCGCACGTGGCGTCGCAGGTCTATCGCGACTGGCTGGCCGAAACGGGCATCACGCCGATCATGCAGGAGCGGCTCGATCGGGCGCACGGCGGGAAGAAGGACGGCACACGCATCGTATCGATCGCGACCGAATCGGGCCGCGAGTTTGTCGGGCGGATGTTCATCGACGCCACCTACGAAGGCGACCTCATGGCCGCGGCGGGCGTGGCGTACCACGTCGGTCGCGAGGGCAACGACGTGTATGGCGAGACGCTCAACGGCGTTGAGCCGAAGCGGAACGTCAAGAATCATCGCTTCACGCATCCGGTCGACCCGTACGTGCGGCCGGGCGATCCGGCGTCCGGCTTGTTGTGGGGCATCCAATCGAAGAGCCTGCTACCTGACGGCAGCGGCGACGCGTGCGTACAGGCCTATTGCTACCGGCTGTGTACGACCGACGTGCCGGCCAATCGCCGCCCCTGGCCGAAGCCGGCCGACTACGATGAGTCGCGCTACGAGCTGCTCTTGCGCAACTTCGAGGCGGGCGACCATCGTCCGCCCTGGAACCCGCTGTGGATGCCCAACCGCAAGACCGACACCAACAACAACGGCGCGTTCTCGACCGATTACATCGGCGGCAACTACAACTATCCTGAGGCCAGCTACGCCGAGCGCGAGAAGATCGTCGCCGCTCACGTTTCCTATCAGCAGGGTCTGTTGTGGGCGCTGGCCAATCATCCGCGCGTGCCGGAAAAAGTGCGGGCCGAGTTCCAGCGGCTCGGGCTGGCGGCGGATGAATTCGTCGACAACGACAACTGGCCGACGCAACTGTACGTGCGCGAAGCGCGGCGGATGGTCGGCCCGTATGTGATGACCGAACACAATTGCCGTGGCAAGGAAGTTGTGCCCGATTCCATCGGCTTGGCGGCGTACACGATGGACAGCCACAACTGCCAGCGCTACGTCACGCCCGACGGGCACGTGCAGAACGAAGGCGACGTGCAGGTGGGCGGCTTCCCGCCCTACCCGATCAGTTACCGTTCGATTGTGCCGCAGCGCGAACAGTGTTCGAACTTGTTGGTTCCGGTGGCGATGTCGTCGTCGCACATCGCCTACGGCTCGATCCGCATGGAGCCGGTGTTCATGATCCTGGGCCAATCGGCCGCCACCGCCGCGGCCCTGGCGATCGACGCCAAAGTTGCGGTCCAGGAACTCAACTATCAACAGCTTGAAAAGAGATTGCAGGCAGACGGACAAGAACTTAAGACTGGCGATCCGGTCGCACCCACACAGCAATGACCACCAAATATTGAACCGAAGGTAACAGAGGAAACGGAGAGCAGAAATCCTATTACTCTTCTCTGTTACCTCCGTTGTCTCCTGTTCAAATAGTTTGATTCTTAGTCTTCGGGCGGAGACTTAAAGATGAGATCGTGTCGTCGCAAGATAATCCTATTGTCATTGCTTTCGTTAAGTATTGCGCTCGAATTCTTTGGCTTGAATTGTTCTGCGATCGCGGCCGACGACCGGGCCGCGTGGTTGCGCGAGGCGCGGTTTGGCGTGATGACGCACTATCTGGCCGATTGGATTGCCCGCCGGGAAGGCGGCCGGCCGAGCGTCGAACGGTGGAACGAGCTGGTCGATAATTTCAACGTCGAAGCGCTGGCCGAACAGCTCGAGTCGGTCGGCGCCCAATACTATCTCATCACCATCGGCCAGAACTCGGGCTACTATCTGTCGCCGAACGCCACCTACGATGGTTTCGTGGGGCGCGAGCCGAGCCGCTGCTCGCGGCGCGACCTCGTGGCCGACTTGTACGTTGCGCTCCACCAGCGGAACATTCGACTGATGGTCTACCTGCCAGCCGGCGCGCCTAGCGGCGACCGCGACGCTCGGGCAGCGTTGCAGTGGCAGAACGGCCCGCACCCGAACCGCGAGTTTCAGACCAAGTGGGAGCAGGTGATTCGCGAGTGGTCCACGCGGTGGGGCGACAAAGTGGTCGGCTGGTGGTTCGACGGCTGCTACTGGCCAAATACGATGTACCGCGGCGCGGAGCCGCCCAACTTCGAAAGCTTCGCCGCCGCCGCGCGGGCCGGCAACCCAAACAGCATCGTGGCCTTCAACCCGGGCGTCTTTACGCGGGTGTTCTCAATGACGCCGCACGAGGATTACACGGCCGGCGAGATCAACGACGTGGCCGGCATCCAGATCCGCCGCCAGGAAAACGGACGGCTCGACGGCACGCAGATTCAAATCCTGAGCTTCCTGGGCGAGCGGTGGGGCACCGGCGAGCCGCGATTCGCCACCGACGACGTCGTCGGCTGGAGCCGCAACATCTGGCGCTACGACGGCGCGTTCACTTGGGACGTGCCGATCCAATCGAACGGCACGCTCGCCGAGCCGTTCGTGGCGCAGCTCAAAGCGGTGGGAGAAGCAGCTCGCGAGAATCAATGAACTCGGGTGGCACGCCCAGAGCTTCCGGCGATGGGCGTGGCGTGAAGCGGTGAACCACGCCCTTCGCCTGAAGCTCAGGGACGTGCCACACATGTATTCTGAGGCACGGACTATTGATTGCGTTGGGCGACCTTCGCGCAATCGACACAAACAATTCATCGAGTGCGCGCATGCGGCTCATCCGATCTTCGCATTCGGCGTCTATCCTCATTGCAACCGATGCCTAATCACGGGTCGGCAGAAAGAGGACACACTTCCAGCGGCTGCGTCGATGCTCGCCCTGTTTCGCCACCAGCAGCCGCTCCGCATGCCATGGCCGCGCCGCCGGCCATGGCATGTTCTTTTGAGCAGGGAGCATGGGGCACGGAGCGTGGAGTAAGATCGAATAGACTCCGTGCCCCGTGCCCCGTGCCCCCTGCTCCCTGCTCAACGCAAACCGGGCCGTGCGATTCGCTTTCGCACGGCCCGGGTGATCGTGTCCCTCTCGGGTGACGGTCCGAGAGGGACGGCCTATGGCGGTGCGACTAGCGCACGCCATGGCAGCGTTGTCTACACTACTGCGTTACTGGGCTTGCTCGTTCGGCTGAGCCGGCTTTTCCTTCGACTCGTGATCCGGCGGGAGCAATCGCTGCTGCATTTCCTGCAGCCGGCGCTCCATCGCTTCCAGCCGTTCGCGGATCCGCTCGCCGTCGAAGCCGGGCCGCTGCGGCATGTTGCCCAATTCCGGCATTTCGATGTTGAAGTTGGCCGGCCCGCCGCCGTGGAGCATCCGCTCCACGAATGGCCGCAGGTCGTCCGGCAATTGCTTGAGCGACTCCGCATCGTCGCCGACGACCTCCCATGTTTCGTCGCCGCGCTTGACGGTGATCTTGGTCGGCTCGCCGTCCTGCTTCTGGATGCTGACCGATACGCCGTTCGGCATCCCGGCAATGCCGGCGCCGCCGCGGCCGACGATCACGCCAGGGCCGAAGTGGCGGAAGTCAAATCCCGCGCCGCCCTCCGGACCGCCGAATCCATCGCCGAACCCGTGGCCGAAGCCGCCGCCGAATCCATCACCGAAGCCGCGGCCGAACCCGCCGCCCTGCTGAGCAACGTGCGCGGGACGTTCTTCCGGCGTGATGTAAACGGCGTCGCGCTTGCCGTGGCGCAACACTTCGAGCGTGATCTGGCTCTTCTGTTCGCCTTGCGTGCGAACGAGGTCCACCAGGTCGGTCATCTCGTGCAGCTCGGCGTCGTTCGCGCGGAGCAGGATGTCGAACTGCTCGATGCCCGCCTTGGCGGCCGGGCTGTCGGGCACGACTTCGCGAATCATGAGACCCTGGTTCTCCGGAAGCTGCACGTGGTGCCGCACTTCGGGCGTCACCGGTCCGCCCAACAGGCCGATCCAATACTTCGGCATTTCCGGCCGCTCTCGGCCGTCCGGAACGGGCAAGTTCGGCACTTCATTCTGGGCATCCGCGGGGCCGATGCGAATGATCTTGGCATCGGATGGCGCATCCTCGTCCTGCGCTTGGGCAATCGCCCCGGCGCCAAACACCAGCGCCACCATCAGCGCCCACTCGACGGCGCCGCGAAACTGAGACATGGACATAACTCTTCTCCTTGGGAAAAAGGTGAGTACGTGAGTAGGTGAGTAGGTGAGTAGGTGAGTAGGTCGTTGGCATTTCGATTCGCTACATACTCACATACTCACTTACTCACCTACTCACTCAATACACCGGCTGGCTCACCGGTACGATTCGCGTGTCTTCGACGGGGACGATCATTGGTCGGCCGTTTTCCAGCCACAGCGGTGCGTAGCGCTGCTTCGACTCGACGTCGTAGCCGCGCTCGCGGAGCCGGCTGCGGGCCGCGGCGGTCAGGCCCGGTTGAAATTCGACTCCGAACTGCCGGTCGAGCGCCGCGGCGTCGACCAGCGGGACGCGGAGTGGCTGCGCTTGCCCTTGTTCATTGCGGACCCAGAACGTCAGCGCCTCGTCGGCCTTGGTAGCGCGGGGCAATGACGCGGTGGGCGGCGCGCTCGGCGGAGCGGTCGCGATCGCGAGTTCGCCACCGGGGTTTGGCGTCGCGCTACGGAGAGAGAGGCCATCCTCGCGCATCGCCAAACCCAGGGTGAACGACAGCAGGACGCAGGCCGCGATCGCAAACAATCGGAGGCCGCGTCCACTGGTCCGCGCCGGAAGAGGCGCTGTGGCGCCGGCCGGTAATGGAGTCGCGTCCGATTCACGGACGATCTGCTTCAAGTCGGTTCGCCACGTTTGCGCTTCGAGGAACGCCAGGGCACAGCGCCGCCAGCCGCCCGGACGATCGTCGAGCGACGCGACGAGCTGTCGCCGCTCGGTCGCGGATAGCTCGCCGTCGACCAGGCGGTCGAACAGGATGTCGTCGGCTTGAATCACGTCGTGCATCGCAATCCTGGAACATTTAGCCGACCCAAGTTGGGTCGGTCGACACGTGGCCGTGTGGCTTGCAGATTTGAACCCGGCCAACATGGCCGGGCTATGTAGTAGTCAGTGTGGGATCAAGCTGCGCGAGCGCCCGTCGCATTTTCTGTCGTGCGCGGTGTAGCCGCGCTTCCACGGCGCTCGCGCTTAATCCA
The DNA here is from genome assembly GCA_044868555.1 of Lacipirellulaceae bacterium. Classification (GTDB taxonomy): domain Bacteria; phylum Planctomycetota; class Planctomycetia; order Pirellulales; family Lacipirellulaceae; genus JABDGM01. Next base: position 23,418 of record JBIOWO010000314.1, read on the forward strand.
AGTTGCTTCGCCAGTTCGTTGTACGTCCAGTCTTCAGTGTATTTCAGTAACAGGATTTCGGCGTCGCGCCGTGGCAGGCGGGCGAGCGCCTGTCGCACCAGCGCCTGCTGCTCGTCCGCCAACAGCCAGTCGAGCGGATCGAGCTCGCGCTCGTCGGCATCGGTCGGCGGCACGCGCTCGGTGTAGCGCTCGACGAGTTTCCGCCCGCGGCCATGTCGGCGGCGATACTGCAGCGCCGTCACCACGGCCAGCCGATACAGCCACGGCCCACAGCTCTCCGGATCGCGGAGCTGGTGGCCGTTCTTGACGGCCGCCACCGCGACTTCCTGCAGCACGTCGTCGACGGCCCATGGGTCGCCAACACGCGCGATCACCACCGTGCGGAGCCAACGTCCGTGCAGCGCCAGCGCCGCCGACCAATCAATTGGATTGGACGCGGGCTCGCTGGGCCGCTCGTTTTGGTCAACGCGGGCCATGGCTGATAAGATAGTTACCGCTGAGGTGGTGCGTCTTGCGGGAAAAAATCGGCGGCGGGAAGGAATGAGTCGCAAACTATTGGCGTGCAAGGAATTGGGTGGCACGCCCAGAGCCCGGGGCGATGGGCGTGGTTCCTCGATCCGCATACACCACGCCCTTCGCTGGAAGCTCAGGGACGTGCCACCCATTTACTACGCGGCCCGGGGCCAGACGGTTTTCCGGGGCTGTTGCGACAGATACCACCACATGCCGGCCGCACACACCAGGAACGCGACGCTGATATTCTGCGAAATGCTCAGCCCCGTGCCGAACACCGACGGTTCGTCGACGCGGATCACTTCCAGCAGAAACCGCGTGATTGGGTGAATCGTCATCATCAGCGCGATCACTTCGCCGTCGCGCCGCCGGAACGGATAGAACGACCACAACAGCCACGCCAACAGGCCCGCGTCGATCGCGCTGTAGAGCTGCGCGGGGTGCACTCTCCCGCTGCGGTCGGGAAGCGGCAACGATGGAATGTCAACTGTGCGTCCGGATCGCAGCACAAGTTGAATAGTCTGTTGGCTTTCAAGAATCTGGAACTGCAACAGCGCTTTGGCCTGCGCGTAGGATTCGACCGCCGTGCCGTTGATCGCTGCGATTGCATCACCCACGTTGATACCGGCCGCGGCAGCGGGCGAGCCGGCGTCGACGCGCGATACCACCGCTGGCTGGTCGCCTTGCGGTTCGATGCGAAAGCCGTGCAGCTCGCCGCGGGCCGCCTGATCTGTGTATGGCGGCGTATACCGGCGTGCCGAGAGCGGCTGGTCGGCTTCATAGCGCGAGCTGTATTTGGGAAACGTCACGGCCCACGGCAGGTTGGTTTCGCCGCCGTAGCAGCAGCCGTTCAGGAAGCAGCCGATCCGTCCGAAGGCCAGGCCGATCATGAGGCTCGGCGCGGCCAGATCGGCGAGCGCCAAAAACGGTATCCGGTGCTGGCGGGTGAAGTACAGAACTCCGATGGCCGAGCCGATGAACCCGCCGTAGATGACCAGTCCGCCTTCGGGGAAGTTGAGGATTTCGAAAATCGTGTCGCGCAAGTTGCCGGTGCCAAATCGTACGCCCCAATACTCGATGACGTAAAACAACCGGGCCCCGATGATCCCGCTCACGACCAGCCAGATGGCGCCCGACAAAATCAATTCCGGATTGAGTCCTACTTGTCGAGCGCGATACGCGGCCGCGCCGACGCTGGCCGAGATGCCCAGTAGCAGCATCACGCCGTAGCCGCGAACGGGAAAGCCGTCAGGAAACAGCCGCGGCATGCCGACGATCGCCGCGCCGAGCAAGACGAGCATGGGAATCGTGCCCCACGTCTCGCCGCTCCAGCCATGACGCCGCACGAGCGAAGCGAGCGTGAGGGCGCTGGCCACGGCCCAAAACGCCAGCAGCACGCCGAAGCCGAAGATCGGCACGCCGCCCCAGGAATACGGAATACGAAACAGTTCGCTGCACATGGGGAGGAGTCGTTAGCTGTCAGTTGTTAGTTGTTGAGGCCATAAAAAGTTTGTAGCTGAATTGAGTGTCGGACACGAAGAGTACTCAGTACGAAGTACTGAAGTACTCGAATGTGCACTGCCACACATTCCGACGACCGCCCCATCCAATTGTGACGAACGACTAGCGACCAACAACTAACGACTAACAACTAACGACGACATTATCAATCAGTCGCGTGTTGCCGACGAGCGCGGCGAGGGCGATCGTTGTTGGGCTAGCGATTCTTTCGACCGGCGTTACGGTGCCGTCGGCGACGAAGGCGATGTATTGAAGTTTGACGCCGCCGGCGCGGTCGATCTCCTGCTCCATTCGACTGCGGACGGCGGCCACATCGCGTTCACCGCCGGCGACCAGCTCTTCCGCCAGGTGGAGCGATTGTGACAGGCTTCGCGCGCGGCGCCGCTCGTCGGCCGAAAGGTATGCATTGCGGCTGCTCATCGCCAGGCCGTCCGGCTCGCGGACAATCGGGCACACGCGGATGTCGATCGGCACGTTCAGGTCCGCAACCATCCGCTCGATGACCAGCGTCTGCTGATAATCCTTGCGGCCGAAGTACGCTCGATCGGACGGCGCGAGCTGGAATAATTTCATGACGATCGTCGCCACGCCGCGAAAATGCGTCGGCCGGTGTTCGCCTTCCAACACCTGGCCCAGCGAGCCAACGTCGACGGTGGTTGAATACCCGGGCGGGTACATGGCATCGGGGCCGGGCGCGAACACCAGGTTGCAGCCGCGCCGCCCCAGCATCGCGACATCCGCAAACAGGTCGCGCGGATAGCGGTGAAAATCCTCGCCCGGTCCGAACTGCGTCGGATTGACGAACACGGTGACCACGGTCACGTCGCACTCCGACCGGGCGCGATCCAGCAGGCTGAGATGGCCCTCGTGCAAGGCGCCCATCGTCGGCACGAGGCCGACCGTCTGGCCGGTCTGTCGCGCTGCGAGCACCGCCTCGCGCAGTTGCTGTCCGTCGGTGATCACGCGCGGGGGCGCAGTAGCACGATTTCGCGCGTCGCCGGGCGGCGTGCTTGCGACAGGGGTTTTCGTGCGGTGTGCGCTCATCCTGGAATCATTCTAGGCGATGAGCGCTGTACCGGCCTAGATCGGACCAGATTGACTCGACGGCTGCGAATGCCTCGGCGTCGGGCGTCGCCGCGTCGGCGGACGACAAACGCAGCGTCGGTCCGCGGCCCGGCTGACGGACAATCGGCGACCATTTCGATTGCACGGGGCGCGGCGTCGCCGGGTCGCCGTCCAGGAGAATTGTCAGTTTGGGAAAAGCGGCCGCCGCGTACGAGAGGCCAGCCGGAGCGACGGAAGGTTGATCGCTTTTTCGTGGCGGATTCATCGCGATCCACGACGTCCAATCGGCCGGCCAATGCGATGCGGCCGTGCCCAGCTCCGGTTGTGCGACCCCTTGCGCGGCGAATCGCGCGACGAGCGACTCGGCCAGCGCGCTGCGGCGTGTCTCCGAGGGCGACACGATCGCCACCACGTCGCTCGCGGTGTCGAGGTGCAGCAACAATCGCTCGATTGGCCAACCGATGACGGGGTGCATCATCTTGGGCGCGACCTGGGCGGCCGGCTGCAGCACGAACCGTCGAAACGTCAGCCGCGGATGGGGCAGCGTGATCATTTCCATCTCCAGCACTTCGCGGTCGTAGAGCAGGATGTCGATGTCGATCGGCCGTGCGGCCCAGCGCTCGGCCGGCTTGCGACCGAGCCGCTCCTCGATCTGTTGCAGCTCCTTGAGCAGGATGAGCGGCGCGATGGTCGTGTCGACGAGTGCAGCGCCGTTCAAGAACTCGCCCTGTCCAGTCGGTCCGCCGATCGGCTGAGTGCGCAGCCACTCGCTCTGCTTGCGCAATTGCACGTCAGGCAGCGCATCGATCGCCGCGACGGCAGCGTTAAGCATCGCCTCACGGTCGCCGAGATTCGAGCCGAGTCCGAGAAGACAACGGGCCATGGAAGAGGTGAGTAGGTGAGTAAGTGAGTAAGTGAGCAGGTAATTGAATCACGCGGGCCGCTGTTTGGCTACCTACTCACTCCGCCCACAAAAAAAGGCAGAACGAGCGCTGGGCTCGTTCTGCCGCGTGACTGGGCTTTGACCGGCAACAAGGCTTGGGAGGGACATCCAGGTTGTACGCGACTGGTGTCGCCGACGTCGGTCCGTCAGTCGCGCCTCCCAAGATCGTCGCCAAAGTCGGATGCCCAGTCCTGAAATGAGCAGGTTTTTCCCATGTGTTTCGATCGGCAAGGGTCGCCGCGAAATTCGCCGAATCAACTGCCTCGCTGGCTGGCACGACCGCCGGGCCGGTCGAATTCACCTGGCCCTTGGCGCGCACCACCAGACAGTTGCTTCGGCGCGATTCTGTCAGCATGGCCGCTTTCCGGTGCGAAGGTCCGGCCCGCATTTCGAAGCGGCTCTCCCACCGACAGCGGCGGAAATCCCCTTACGTACACCGCACGTCGCTGCGTCACGCAGTCGCGAGAGCGCATCGACAGCACGCCATTGTGCGCGATTGCCTTTGGCTGTCAAGCAACTTTTTTTTGGCACCATATTTTGTGGCCAAGTATCGTTCGTCGGTCGTGCAGTTTTGTTCCTCGCTGCGCTCGCACCGCGCAAATGTTTCGCGGAAAAATACCGGCGAAGCGCTGCGCGGACCACTATCTTGTCGGACGAACTCGTCGTAGCATGAACGCATCAAGGGAATGCTAGTATTCGACGGTGCCGTCGCCATAGGTAACTTGACGGGCGATCGACGACGAACCCATGTCCGCACCCGCTGATCTCGTCTCATTCGCCGGTTTGCGCATCGCGGCCTTCGAAAGCCGTCGCGCCGAGGAAATGGAGCGGATGATCGTCAAGCGCGGCGGCGTGCCGCTGGTGAGCCCCTCGATGCGTGAGGTGCCACTCCAGCGCAACCAGCCCGCCGTCGATTTCGCCAATCGGCTGATCACCGGCCAGATCGACGTGATCGTTTTTCTCACAGGCGTCGGCACGCGAATCCTCGTCCAGCAGATCGAGCGGCACGTCGATCGCAACCGTTTTTTGGCGGCTGTGAGCGACATCAAGTCGGTCGTGCGCGGCCCGAAACCGCTAGCAGCGCTGAAAGAACTGGGCATCACCCCCACGCTGACCGTGCCCGAGCCGAACACCTGGCGGGAACTGCTCACCACGCTCGATGAAAAGCTGCCGGTGGCCAATCTGGTCGTCGGTCTGCAGGAATACGGCGTCACCAACCGCAGCCTGTTGGCCGGGCTGGAGGCCCGCGGGGCGAAGGTCGACGCGGTGCGCGTTTATGAGTGGGATTTGCCGGCCGATTGCGGGCCGTTGGAGGCGAATATCCGCCGCATCGTGGCCGGCGAAGTGGATGTCGTGCTGTTCACGTCCGCCAATCAGGTGGTCAACCTGCTGAAGCTGGCCGACGATTTGGGACTCGCCGACGACTTGACGACGGCGATGCGGCGCGTTGTCGTCGCGTCGATCGGGCCGACGACCAGCGAGATGCTTCGCAGCCAGGACCTGCCGGTCGACCTGGAGCCGTCGCATCCGAAGATGGGACAGCTCGTGATGGAGACGGCGGAGCGAGCAACAGAGCTTGTGGCGCGGAAGAAAAAGTTAGCGTCAGAAGTTGCCGATTTCGGATTGCGGATTTCGGATTGCGGATTGGAAGAAGCAATCCGCAATCCGCAATCCGAAATCCGAAATCCGAAATCTCCGTTCGACGACACGCCGTTCATGCGAGCGTGTCGGCGCGAGCGGACGGATTTCACGCCAATCTGGTTGATGCGCCAGGCGGGCCGGTACATGCCCGAGTATCGCGCGATTCGCGAGAAGATCAGTTTTCTGGAGCTGTGCCGTAGTCCGCAATTATGCAGCGAAATCATGTGCACGGCCGTCGAGCGGCTGGGCGTCGACGCGGCGATTGTGTTCTCCGATCTGCTGCCAATCCTCGAGCCAATGGGAATGGAGCTGGAGTTTGCCCACGGCGAAGGGCCGCTCATCCACAATCCGGTCCGCGAAGCGGGTGACGTCGATCGCGTCGTCGAATTGGAAAGCGCCGACTCGCTCCACTTCGTCATGGAAGCGGTGCGGCAGACACGGGCCGACTTGCCGGCGCACATTCCGCTCATCGGCTTTGCCGGCGCGCCGTTTACACTGGCCAGCTACGCGATTGAGGGCGGCGCGAGCCGCGAATGGCTGCACACCAAGACGCTGATGTACCGCGACCGGGCCGCGTGGGACGCGCTGATGAGTCGGCTGGCGCGGGCGGTGACCGTGTATCTGAACGCTCAAATCGCGGCCGGTGCGCAGGCCGTGCAGCTCTTCGATAGTTGGGCCGGCTGCTTGGGGCCGGACGATTACCGCGAGTTCGTGCTGCCGTATGTCGCGCAAGTGGTGTCGCAGATCGCGCCGGGAGTGCCGGTGATCAGCTTCGCCACCGGAAATCCGCAGCTGATTCCGCTGCTCGCGGCCGGCGGGGCGGAGGTGATCGGCGTCGATTGGCGAGTGCGGCTGGACGATGCGTGGCAAATGATCGGGTCCGAGCGGGCCATTCAAGGCAATCTCGATCCGATGGCGCTGCTGGCCGACGTGGCCGAATTGCGGAGGCGGGTTGCCGATATTTTGCAGCAAGCCGGCGGCCGGCCGGGGCACATTTTCAACTTGGGACACGGCGTGTTGCCGCAGACGCCGGTGGATCATGCGCGGACGCTAGTGGATATGGTGCATGAGTTGAGCGCTCGGAGGTAGCGCAGTGCCAGGGGGTCGCGACTCTTTTTCGAATGGATGGCTTTCTCAAACGGCAATGGCCTCCAGTCGAAAAAGACTCCCGACCCCGTGCACAAAAAAAGCCACGGCTTTGGGCCGTGGCCTTTTTCGCATTGCCATGCTTCGCCGGTTGGTTACGGCTTGTTCTTTTTGTCCGTGAAGAGCTTCACGAGATCGATCACCGTGGGGCCGTTGCCGTTCTGGTTGTAGTTGTGGTTGTGATGGTACACGTGGGGCGTAATGGGTCCGGTCGGGCAATCGACGTAGTAGTTGTCCACGACCGGGCCGTAGCCGCCGACAAACGTTTGACGGAAGGCGACGAAGCCGGTGTTCACGTCACGGATCCGGAGCTGCACCCAGCCGCCGTCGAGCATGGCTTGCCGCAGAGCGTCGTTCCATGAGCCGGTGTAGGAGAGCGGGATGCCGTTCATGCTCAGGATCACGTCGCCCGGTTGCAGGCCAAGCTGCGCGGCCCGGCCATTCCATTTGACGAACGTGACGCGCTCGCCGAAGCCGTTCATGTTGAAGCTCGAGAATCCGAATTTCGGCAGTGGGAAGTACGGGCCGTTGGGCTCGCCCGGGGCGAGGAGCAGCGGCTGGGGCGGCGCTGCCACAGCGGCGGGCGCAGCCAACGAAACAACAGTCAGGGTGGCCAACAGGGCCAAAACAGTTTTGAAGGTGGTCTTCATGGTGTCTGTTCCTTGTAAAAGCGGGTTGCGGGTTTGGTAGAAGCGATGGAAGGTCAGTTGTCCGGACGAGAGGCCTCTAAACGCACTCGGCGTGCCAAAACGTCGGACGGAGCCTTTTGGATCGAGTCATAACTCACTATTTTCCAAGTGGTTACGTACGTGCTTTGGGCCAGATGCCGTCATTCCGATGTCGCCGTGCTGGCAGAGAGTGTCATCAGAGTGACATCGCCAGTTTCAGGATGAGAAAGCCTTCTCCGGCGAGGCCGCTTCAGCGGCCGGGAATTGGGGCCGGAAAAAGCGGAATAAGAGGACTTCAGGTTCAGAAGGGCCCGCCCGCTGAAGCGGGGCTCGCCAGGGCGATCAAGACTCTACGCCTGGGTGTTGAGCACATCGATGAGCTGGCGGAGGCGGCCCAGGTTGCGGCGGTTGAAGTGGAAGACCAACCGGCTGAGGCCGTCGAAATCGGGTCGGACCGATTCGCCCAGGACGACCCCTTCCTGCCGGAAAATGCCGTCGACAAGAATCTCGGCGAAATCCCGCTGCAGGCCGGCCAACGAGCGCTGGGAGAGCCGCTTCGTGAGCCGCAGCACCAGGCGGCTGTTGACGTACTCCATGCTGTGGAACACGCGGTAAAAGCCGAGGATCTCAGCGACGGTTTCGTCGACGCTTTCGGTCACGCGGAAGAGCGACAGATCTTCGAGCGAGATCATGCCGCCGGCCAGCAGATTGCCGCGGACGAAGGCGAGCCACTCTTTCCAATACGTGCCGCCGGGCGCGTCGAGGAGGACGACCGGCATCAGCTCGCGCTTGCCGGTCTGCAGCAGTGTGAGCACTTCGAACGCCTCGTCGAGCGTGCCGAAGCCGCCGGGCAGGCAAACGACCGCGTCGCATTCTTTGACGAACATCAGCTTGCGAGTGAAGAAGTATTTCATCGTCACCAGCTTGTGGTCGCCGCGGATCACTTCGTTGGATTCCTGCTCGAAGGGGAGCATGATGTTGAGGCCCATCGAGCGGTCGCGGCCGGCGCCGCGATGGCCGGCCTCCATGATGCCGGTCGACGCGCCGGTGACGACAAACCAGCCGCTGTCGGCCATGGCTCGTCCCAGTGTTTCGGCATGTTTGTAAGCCGCGGCATCGCGCGGCGTGCGGGCCGAGCCGAAGACCGTGACCTTGCGCTGCGTGCGATAGGGGGCGAACACCGCGAAGGCGCGGCGCAACTCGCGGAGGGTTTGGCTGAGGATTTTGAGGTCGTCGTGAGCGGTACGGTCGGCCGGCAAGTGGTCGGCCGCCTGCCGGAGGCGGCGGATCAAATCGGCGATCTGCTGCCGCGCGTCGAGGCCGGCGGCGTCGGCATCGGAGAACGGGCTAAGTCCGGCATCGCTCACTGGGGGACCTTCACTAGCAAAGCATTAGCGCAAAAAAATAGCCCGCGGCGACGAAGCACAGCGGGCTTTGCACGCGACGGCACGGTAGCGGCAGCGCGGGGGCAACGATTCTCACTGGAGGTAAGAACTTGCCGCCCGACGAAGGCCACGGTGCTCCCGCACGTGTATTGTTGTAGCTGGGAGCAGGGAACTAGGAGCAGGGAGTAAGATTCTTGCTCCGCGCTTTTTACTCCACGCTCCGCACTCCCTGCTCCTCGCTTTCCTTATGCCGCAGGGCTGCGGAAGTATTGGTAGGCCAGCAGGACCTCGTACAGGTCGGCTGAAATGGTGATGTCGTCGTTCGTGAAGTCGCTGAGCCAGGTGCGCTGGCTGGCAACCGCGTCGGCCAGCAGTGGCAGCACTTCGCCGAGGCCGACGGTGACCGTGTTGTGTCCGGCGGTGCTAGCGGTCCGCGTGGGTGCCGATTGCTCCGCGGGGCCACGATAAATGCGAAGTTGTCGAGCCATGGATGCGTCCTTACATGCCGTTGGGGGGATCAAATCGACACTTGCGCAGCATCCTGCTGCGTCCCCCAGGCCGCGACCGTCTAAACCGCGAGCGTCAGGGGTTCGTATCGCCATAATCGGCAATGCGGACCCTGCGGGTTTGATCCAATTGCCAGAAAGCACCAACTTTTTTTGATGGAGCGATTGGCCGGCGAATGATGTCGCAAAGTGGCGATTGGAATGTCAAAATGGGGTGGTTGAATGCGAGAAAATATATAGCCGACCCATCCTGGGTCGGTTCTGCGCAATGAGGTTTGTGTCGACAATCGAATGGCGAGCGTACTCAAACCGGCCAGGATGGCCGGGCTATATAATCCCGCAAAACTTGACAGCATGCAGCGAAAGCACAACAATTTCCGACGTTTGCATTGCGGTGCCAAAATCACGCTGAGCAATTTCCTGGCGGCTGTGTCCGTCTCGGAGCCCGGTTTGTCCGGCTCCATGGCTCCTTTGATCCCGAAACCTGCATCATCCTATGCCGGCTCATCTCACCGGCCCGACGGCGCTCGAGACGGTCGACCGAATCTGGCGGCGCGACGCATCGGCTCTTGAAACGCGACAACCACTCATGGCACCTGCGACCGCCATCGATACGACCCGCCTGTCGCGCGAGTTAGGCATCGACCCGGCGGCGATCGCGCGGACCGTTGCGCTGTTGGACGCCGGGAACACGTTGCCGTTCATCACGCGCTATCGGCGCGACGAGACGGGCGGACTCGACGAGGAGCAGATCGGCCGGATCCGAAACAGTGTCTCTAAGCTGCGCCAACTGGAAGAGCGGAAGCAAACGATTCTGCGGTCGATCGAGTCGCAGCACGCGCTGACCGATGAACTGCGTGTGGCGATCGAGCGGGCCGATAGCGTGAAGCGGCTCGAGGATTTGTATCTGCCCTACCGGCCGAAGAAGCAGACGCTGGCCACGCAGGCGCGGGAACAAGGGCTAGGGCCGTTGGCGGATGAAATCCTGACGCGGGCCGCCAGCGCCACGAATCTTGAAGCGCGGGCGGCCGACTTCATCAGCGAAGACAAGAAGGTGCCCGACGTGGCCACCGCCCTGTTGGGCGCCGGTCACATCCTGGCCGAGCTGTTCAGCGAGGATGCCGAAGTTCGTCAGTCGGTCCGCAAGCTGTATCGCAAAAGCGGCCGGCTGTGCAGCGCCAAGATCGGCGACGACGGCAAGAAGAACGCGCAGTTTCACGATTACCTGGATTTTCGCGAGCCGCTGCATCGCATTCCGCCGCATCGCGTGCTGGCGATCAATCGAGGCGAGCGGGCGAACGTGCTGCGGGTGAAAATCGAAGCAGACGAGCCGGCGATCGAGCGGTTGGCGGTCGAATTGTTGCTCGCGCCCGATCATCCGCACCAGGTTTTTCTCGTTGGGTGCGTGAAGGACGCATTGGCGCGGCTGGTGCTGCCGAGCCTGGAGCGCGAGGCGCGGCGGGAACTGACGGAAAAGGCCGAGCTACACGCGGTGGACGTGTTTGCCCGCAACTTGCGGAATCTGCTGCTGCAGCCGCCGCTGGCGGGCAAGCGGGTGCTGGCGATTGACCCCGGCTATAAGAACGGCTGCAAGCTGACGACGCTCGACGAGTTCGGCATGCCGCTGGGCTACGGGTTGGTGCACGTGGTGGGCAGCGACGAGCAGAAGGTCCAGGCCCGCGCCACGCTGGCCGGCCTGATTCAGGAACACCAGCTGCACGTGGTGGCGATCGGCAACGGCTCGGCCTGCCGGCAAACCGAGCAACTGGTGGCCGAGATTCTGGCGAATGAGCTCAAAGAGCGGGACGTGCACTACGTGGTGGTGAACGAGGCCGGGGCGAGCGTGTATTCGACGAGCGAGATCGGGCGGGAGGAATTTCCCGATTGCGACGCGATCCAGCGGAGCGCGATCTCGATCGGCCGGCGGCTGCAGGACCCGTTGAGCGAGCTAGTGAAGATCGATCCGGCCAGCATCGGCGTAGGGTTGTACCAGCACGACGCGCGGGCCAAGCACCTGCGCGACACGCTGGATGATGTGGTGCAATCGTGCGTGAGTTTTGTCGGCGTGGACCTCAACAGCGCGAGTGCTCCGCTGCTGCGGTATGTGTCGGGCATGAATCAGCTCACGGCGCGGCGCGTGTATGAGCACCGTCAACAGCATGGTCCGTTTCGTTCGCGCCGGCAGCTGTTGGAAGTGAGCGGGTTGGGCGACGTGACTTTTGTGCAGGCGGCCGGATTTTTGAAGATCGTCGCCGGCGAGAATCCGCTCGATGCCACTTGGATTCATCCGGAGAACTATGCGGCGGCCGAGCGGCTGCTGGCGAAGCTGGGTATCGAGCCGGCGACGTTGGTTGGTGCGGACGGCGCGGCGAAGATTCGCGAGCTGGTCGCGCCGCTCGATCGCGAGGCACTGGCCGTGGAATTGGGCGTTGGCCGGCTGGCGCTGGACGACATGGTCGAGGCGCTGTCGAAGCCGGGCCGCGATCCGCGCGAGGACCTGCCGCCGCCGATCTTCCGCAAGGACGTGGTGAAATTCGAGGATTTGCAACCGGGGATGGAGCTGCGCGGAACGGTGCTCAACGTGGTCGACTTCGGGGCGTTCGTCGACGTCGGACTGTCGGACAGCGGCCTGGTTCACATCAGCCAGTTGAGCGCGGCGTACGTTCGCGATCCGCACGACGTGGTAGCGGTCGGCGACCAGGTGCGAGCGTGGGTGGCGTCGATCGACAAGGAGAGGCGGCGGGTGGCGCTCACGATGGTTGCGCCGGGCACCGAGCGGCCGAAACCGGCCGAGAAACCGCGCAGAGAACCGCGGCGTCGACCGCAGCGACCGGCGGAAGGACAGGGCCAGGAGTCGGCAGCGGCGCCGGCACAAGCGCCGCCGGATGGCGGGCCACGTCGCGAACGTGGGCAAAGGGACCAGCGCGAACGGCGCCCGCCGAAGCAGCGACGCGATCGTCGCGACGAGCAGCGTCCGCAGCGAACGGGCGCCTTTGAAAAACGCGCAGCGAAAAAGCTGGTGCCGATCACGCCGGCCATGGAGGAAGGCAAGGAGGCGATGCGGACGTTCGGCGACCTGCTACAATTTCATCAGAAGAAGAAGCAAGCGAAGGACCGGCCAGCGGAGGGCCCCACGGATTCGCAGGCCAAACCGAGTGACGGCGCGAATGGTAGTTCGTAGACAGGGAGACAAGGAGAGGGGGAGACAAGGAGAGGGGGAGACAAGGAGACTCGTTGGCAACGCGCGTTTTCTTATCTCCGCCTCTCCTAGTCTCCCCCTCTCCCACTCTTGTTTAGGCAACAACGATGGACTTCCGCGAGCGTCTTCAGAAGGCAACCGAGCGTGGCCGCGAGGCGCGCTCAGCCGAGCTGCGTGCGGCGGCCGCCCAGGCGCTCAGCGAGGAAGAATGTCGGCGCAGACATTCAGAGTATCGGCTGACTCTGACGGAGCACATCGAGCGCTGTCTGCACGAGCTGGCCGATAACTATCCCGGGTTCCGACTGGAAACGATTGTCGACGAGCGGGGCTGGGGCGCCGCAGTGAGCCGCGACGACATGGGCGTCTCGGACGGAAGGCGCGTGAATTCCTTCAGCCGGCTGCAGGTCGTCGTTGGCCCGTACAGCAAATATCACGTGCTGGAGATCATGGCCAAGGGAACGGTGCGCAACAAGGAGACGTTCAGCCGCAGCCATTACCAACGCTTGGCGGAAGTCGATCTGGAACGGTTCCGCGAGCTGATCGAACAATGGGTGCTGGACTACGCAGAGATGTACGCGGCGGCCGTGTGACGAGTCGGCAAGGGTGGCACGCCATGAGCATCAGCGAAGGGCGTGGCAGTGCCGGTCCCAGCTTTGAGTCTGCCTCTCAAACCACGCCCTGCGCCGGAGGCTTAGGGCGTGCCACTCTGCTTCAATTTTCGTCCTGGCATGATTCGCTCGGCGCGGGCCTGGACGATTGCCGATCCGCGCCAGAGCGTTAGCGTGCGGAGCCAATCGGGCATCAGGGCCTGGGCGGGCATCGCGAGCGAGATGGAGAGTCGATCGCCGCCAAGAGGCTGGAGCTTCTTGCTGACTCCGACGCCATTTTGCAGGAGCGCGAGCTTCACTCCGCCCTGCGATGCTACGGCATCGCCCAACCGCCGGAGTACCAATTGCTCGACGCTGTGGACGGTGGCCCGCGGCAGCGTCGCTTCGAGGACAGCAGCCCGGGCGGCTCGAACGAGCAATTGCTCCGCCGCCAGCGAGTAAGCGAACTCCGTCAATACGGTAGTCGAGTAGAACAAAACCACCGCCGCGGCCGTCCATTTCAATACCCAGCCGATGCCGCGCGTCGGTTGAACGCGCGGGACAATCTCGATTTCCGCAGCGGCGGGAGTTGTGTCGCCGTCGAAATGCGAAAGGAGTTGCAGAGTCGTCGGCGAGGTGTCCATACCATCCAGACTAATTGCGGCCGCGTGAAGTGGCAAATCGGCGGTATCGTAGTAGGCACACTCCGTGTGCCGTAACTGGGGTGCTTTGCGGCTATTTGGACGAAAGAGTGTGGCGGCGGTTATCGGCAGCGCTGCTACGGCACGCGGAGCGTGCCTGCTACACTGTGGGGCATGTTCGAGCTTTTCGATCCGCGGGACGAATTTGTCGTGCGGCAGGGAACTCTGCCGCACTGGTATCAGCCCGGGGTGACGTACTTTGTTACGTTTCGGACCGAGGATTCCGTGCCGCAGTCCTTGTTGCGTTCATGGCACCGTCGTCGTGACGACTGGCTGCAGCGCCACGGCATCGATTCGCGCGAGAAGGGCTGGAAGCGTCGGCTGCGCGCGTCGCCGGACATCGAGCGCGAATACAACACCATGTTCACGCGCCCGTTCATGGCCTATTTGGACCGTGGGCATGGAGCGTGCGTTTTGCGTAACATGGCGATCGCCCAAATGGTTGCCGGTGCGATGCGGCATTTCGACGGCGAGCGGTATCATCTTGGCGATTTCGTCGTCATGCCCAATCATGTGCACGTGCTCGTGTGCTTGCTGGGAACGACGGAAATTGAAACGCAGTGTACGTCGTGGAAAAAATACTCAGCCGGCGAAATCAACCGCGCCCTCGGTCGTTGCGGCCGCTTTTGGCAGGAGGAGAGTTTCGATCATTTGGTGCGCAGCCCGGAGCAGTTTGAGTACCTGCAACGCTACATCGCGGTGAATCCGGAGAGAGCCAGACTCGGTGAAAGAGAGTATCTGCATTGGATTCGGCCAAAGTAGTAGGCACACTCCGTGTGCTGTAACTGGCGTGGTTTGCGGTTATTCGCACGAAAGAGTGTGGCGGCGGTTATCGGCTGCGCTGCTACGGCACGCGGAGCGTGCCCGCTACATTGTGCCGGAACTGGAGCGATTTGCGGTTAGTCGGGCGCAAGAGTTTGGCGACGGTTGCGCGTTGGGCTGTTACGGCACACGGAGTGTGCCTACTACTATTGATCGAATAGGACCTCAACATTGGGCAGGGCTTTTTTCAGTGCTGCGACCCCTTCCTCCGTTACTTCCGTCAGGCGGAGCTCGAGTTTCTTGAGAGACCTGGCCGATTGCAGGTGGGCCAGGCCGGCGTCTGTAATCGATGTTTCGTTCAAGTAAAGCGCGTGCAGCGCGGGCATGGTGGCGATGTGCTTCAGGGCTTCGTCGTCGATGCGTGTGTTGTCGAGATTCAGATATTTCAGCTTCGGCAGCTTGGCGACTTGAGCGACGCCGTCGTTGCCGACCATCGTGTTCCACAGATTGAGCCATTCGAGCTCATTCATGTCGGTCAGGTATTTCATGCCATCGTCGTTGACGCTCGTTTCGCACAGATCGAGCTTGCGGAGCTCACGCAAATCTTTCAAATGTGCGAGGCCGTCGCCACTGATGTACGTGGCGCGGAGGAATAGCAACCGGAGCTTCGTGAGTTTGGCGAGCGACGCCAGGCCGTCGTCGCCAATGGGCACGCGCAACAGGTTGAGGTCGTCGAGCTCGGTGAGGCCGGCGAGCGGGGCCATGCCGGCGTCGGTGATCTTGGCATCTTCGAGGGCCAGGCCGCGGAGCCGCTTCAGGTTTTTGAGATGCGCGAGGCCGGCGTCAGTGATGTTCCCGCTGCGGAATTTCAGCGCGGCCAGGCTGGTCATGTTCGCGAGGTGGGCCAGACCGGGGTCGGAAATCTGACAGCCGCGGAGGTCGAGCAGGCGGAGCTTTTTGGCCTTGGCCAGGTGGGCGAGGGCCGGATCGGTGAGCCGCGTGTAGATGAGCGTGAGGTAGGTCAGCTCGGGCATTTTTGCGAGGTGGGCCATGCCGTCGTTGGTGATTCCCGTGGCGCGCTGCAGATTGAGCGACTTGAGTTTCTTGAGCGCGACGAGCTTGGCCAGTCCGGCGTCGGTGATCTGCGTGTTCTGCAGTTGCAGATCGGTGAGTTGTGCCAGCCCGGCGAGGTGATCGAGCCCGGCGTCGGAGATACGGTTGCCCCACAGCGCGAGCTTCTGGAGTTGCGGGGCGGCGGCGAGCAGCTTCAAGTCATCATCGGTGGTCGGCCGGTTCATGAGATCGATGGCGATGATCTCGCCGGCCGAAGAGCGTTCGACGCGGCCTTTGAGGGCTTCGACGCGGGCAACCAGTCCGGTGTCGGCGGCGGCTGAGGCGGGCGCTGGCTGAACGGCCGCGGCGAGTGAGAGAATCCCGAGGCTGAGGATGCGGGACGTAGCACTTCGTCGTGATGGCTTCATGATGAGCGAATCCCTGGTTATCCGAGCGTTGTGAAGTCGCGGCGCGAAGGGGTCGGGACTCTTTATCGACTGGGGGCCTTTACGGCAAAGGGATGTCGCCAGTCGAAAAAGACTCCCGACCCCGAGGACTCCTGACCCCGGATTCATCCCAGCGTAGTACGTCGGAAGCCGGTTGGCAAATTATCGCTCTTTGGCGGGCTTGTAGTAGG
>JBIOWO010000315.1:0-10616 GCA_044868555.1 Lacipirellulaceae bacterium
GGGGTTTTTTTGTGGAGCTAGGGGCTGGGGACTGGGGACTAGGGACTGGGGACTGGGGACTGGGGAAGTCCGCCACAACTCAATTTTTCACCCCCAGCCCCCAACCCCCAGTCCCTTTATTCCTAAGCTAGGCTTTCTGTGGGGAAAGTCCTGCCATGATTCCATTAATACCGCAAGAGTTGCTGACGACTGCCGTCGAATTGGCGTGCTACTTTTGCACAGTCGTCGGCGTGGCGCTGGCGTTTTGGCTCGCGCCGCGCGGGTAAGGATACGTAGTTCATTCAACTGGGTCACATCATGTTCGATTTTCAATACGTCAGTCAGGGCCTGATCGCGAATTGGCCCATCTGGGTCGTGTCGGTGACGCTGGTCGTCGCCGCCGTGATCGACGGTTACAAGCTCAAAGTGCCAAATTGGCTTACGTTCCCGATGATCATTTCGGGATGGGTGTATAGCGCCCTGTATTCGCCGTTCGCCGGCTGGGAAGGGTTGATGTACAGCCTGGTGGGCACGGTCGTTGGTTTGGCGCTGCTGTTGCCGGCGTACGCGATCGGCGGCATGGGCGCCGGCGACGTCAAGCTGCTGGCCGGCATCGGCGCCTGGGTGTGGGGTACAGCGACGCTGTGGGCGTTTGCCGTGTCGGCCATCGCCGGTGGCGTGATTGCCGTGGGAATGGTGCTGGTGCAGCGCCGCTGGGGCAAACACCAGACGCAGTTTTGGATGATTTGCAACGAAATACTCACTGTGAAAGACCCGGAAAAACTGTCCGCAATCGCGGCCGAACGGAAGAGCAGCATGATGTTGCTGCCGTACGGCATCCCGATCGCGATTGGCACGATTGCGTACTTTTTCGCGGCGGGGATGTTGATGTAAACCTGGACGGAGTGGGGACTCTTTTCCGGCGGCACGCCGAATCGACATAGTCGTGCCGGCGGCAAAGTTTCTCACGACCGATTCATCTTAGCGGTGACGTTGCTGTCAACGAGAACGAACGCGATCGTTAACAGCGAATTGCCTGAACCGAATATGTTGATCATGCCGAAGAATCCGACAAGGCACCGTATGCGTCGTTGCTAGCGGCATACTGCGCAAACGGGACCTGAAGGGGGAATCATGCGACCGAAATCGCTTTTGCTGTTGGTACTTGCGTTGGGCTGCGGCCTGGTGGCCTCGATCGGCATCAGCCAGGTCCTGGAGCGCAACTCCAAACATCCGGCAGCGATGGAAACGGTGCCGATCTACGTCGCGTTGCACAACATCAATCTGGGCGACCCGATTGAGGCGAGCATGTTGTCGCTGGAAGAGTGGCCCAAGGACAAGGTGCCGCGCGGCGCGATCTCGAACCTGGAAGAGTTGCAGGGTCGGCGGCCGCGGACGGCCATCATCGAAGGCGAGCCGATTCTGGAAGGCAAGTTGTTGGCACCGGGCCAGATTGCCGATCCGATCCGTTCCATTCCGAAGGGCTATCGTCTAAAGACGATTGCGGTCGACGCGGAAAAGAGCGCGGCCGGCCTGTTGGGCCCTGGCGACCGGGTGGACGTGCAGCTATTCGTGCGGAAGGATTCGCGGTCGGGCTTCGATTCGGCCAAGTCAAAAGTGATTTTGCAGAACATCCGCGTATTCGCCGTCGACCAGACGGTGCAGCGGTCGCCGGACGGCGGCGAGGAACGGACAATCGCCAAGACCGTATCGCTCCTCTTGAAGCCTGAGCAGGCGAGCAAGCTGACGCTGGCCGAGAACCTCGGTGAGGTCAGCTTGATCCCGCGCAATCCGGACGACGAGGAATCGAACGCCACGGCGGAAGTCTCAGCGGATGAGCTGTTCGCCGAAGCGGGCAAGGGCAGCCGCGAGAAGGAACAGGGAGTAGAAGAGCACGAGAAATCGGCCCCAGCGGACACTAGCGCGCTGCTAACGGCCGTGCAGGCCGTGCCGCCGAAGCCGCCGTTTTTGATGGAGATCGTCGAGGCGCAGGGCGTCCGGATCATGGAATTTGACCCGGAGACGGGCAAGCCGATCCGCGATCCGAATGCGAACGCGGGCGGGCCGTCGGTATTTGTACCGCCAACGACGGGCGGCGCGACGCCGGGCAGCAGCGACGGCAGCAAGCCGTCGGCGGCCGACCCCGGCAAGATGCTGGACGACTTCCCGATCGACTTCGGCGAGAAGCCCTAGGAATCACAGGCCTGGAACGCGGGGGATGGAAAAAGGATTTTCCACTCGCCGCCCGGGCACGCTTGGTTTTATTGTGCAGGAGATTGGGTAGCGCGGCGGGGACCCACCGCCGCTAGATCAAGAAGGAAGTACAAGGATGTACGACAACTACTCCGCGCGGACCCGCACCGCGCGCCGCGCCGCGCTCGTCGCCGCTTTCGCAACCACGCTGGTCATGGTCCAGGGAGCCGCCGGAACTCGCGCCCGCGCCCAGGATCTGCAGTCTCCATCCGTCGTCCGCAAAATCAGCGGGCTGAGCGAGAAGATGGAGCTGATCACCAATACGAGCCGGATTCTCACGCTGGACAAGAACATCCCGCGCGTGCAGGTCAATAATCCGGAGCTGCTGGCCGTCACGCCGCTGTCGGCGAACCAGGTGCAGATCGCGGCCAAGAAGGCCGGCGTCACGCAGGTCAACCTGTGGGACGAGGACGGCAAGATTTACACCGTCGACGTATTGATCTACGGCGACGCCCGCGAGCTGGAGGTGGCACTGCAAACGCAGTTCCCCAATTCAACGATCCGCGTTTACCGCTACAGCGAGAGCCTGGTGCTCAAGGGATTCGTCGACCGGCCGGATTTCGTCAGCCAGATCATGCGGCTGGCGGAGGATTACGCGCCCAAAGTGATCAACAACATCACGGTCGGCGGCGTGCAGCAGGTGCTGCTGAAAGTGAAAGTGATGGAGATATCGCGTACGAAGCTGCGCGACATGGGCGTGGACTGGGCGGTCGTCGATGGCAGCAGCATCCTGGCGGCGTCGAACGTCAGCGGATTGCTGCAACCCGGCGGCCTGATCAACAACACGGGCGGCGCGTTCGCCAAGGTGGGAGGGCCCATCGCGAGCGGCGGGCAGACGTTCCAGTTTGGCGTGTTCAACGGCAATTCGGCGTTCATGGGCTTTCTGAATGCACTTCAGGAATGCCGCGCCGCCAAGACGTTGGCGGAGCCGAACCTCGTTGCCGTCAGCGGCCGTCCGGCACAATTTCAGGTCGGCGGCGAATTTCCGATCCTGATTCCGCAGAGTCTGGGCACTACGAGCATCGAGTTCAAACCATACGGCACGCAAGTCGACTTTCTGCCGATCGTGCTGGGCAACGGCAATATCCGCCTCGAAGTGCGACCGCGGATCAGCGACATCGATCCAACGCTCAGCGTTAACCTGAGCGGCAGCTTTATTCCGGCCCTCACGGTCCGCCAAATCGACACGGCGGTCGAGCTGCGGGCCGGCCAGACATTTGCCCTGGGCGGCTTGATCCAGGAGCGGACCGAAACGCTCAACGCCGGCTTGCCATATGTTTCGGACGTGCCGATCCTCGGCGTGCCGTTTCGTCGCACGCGATCCAAGGTAAACGAGATCGAATTGTTGGTGCTGGTGACGCCGGAGTTTGTGGACGCGATGGATCCGGGTGAGGTGCCGTGCGGTGGGCCCGGTTGGAACTCCACCGTCCCGGACAATCACGATTTGTATTGCACCGGGCATGTGGAAGTGCCGCCACAATGCAATCCGACCAGCGGCCTGCAGTCGTGCGGCACCGACGATTGCTGCTATGGCGGCGGCCAAGGTGCGCCGTGCAATTGCGGTCCGAACGGCGGACACAACGGCGTGATCACCGACGGCATGAATATGCCGGGCGGCGTGGGCTACGAGGGCGAATCCTACGGCCCGGCGATGGTCACCGATC
This sequence comes from Lacipirellulaceae bacterium, assembly GCA_044868555.1. GTDB lineage: Bacteria > Planctomycetota > Planctomycetia > Pirellulales > Lacipirellulaceae > JABDGM01. The sequence goes on from JBIOWO010000315.1 coordinate 3,897, forward strand.
AGGCGCCCGGCGGAACCGGACCGACACCCGCGCCGGGGATGCCGAACATGCCGTCCGGGCAATCGCCCGCGATGCCGGACGATCTGCCACTGCCGCCTGGTGGCGCGACACCGCCGACTGGCGAGTCGCCCAACGGCGCGGGCATCATCCCGCCGGGGGACTCATTCACGGGCCAGCCCAGCGTGCTGCGCGGGTCGCCGGAGTACTCAGCACCGCGGCCCTACAGCCCGCTGCGCCAGCCGGTTTTTATGCGCAATGCTGCCAATCCGAATAATCCGCAGCAATCCGGCGGCGGGGCGCCGTCGGGGATCAGCGAAACCGGCCTCATCGGCCCGGTGGGATACGACGAACAGTAGCCCGGCGTAAGCTACTGTTGCGGAGAAGAGGTCAGAGATCCGAGGTCGGAGGCCTGGGACGTCGCTGGGCGACGTTCGGCGAGCGGCGCTCGAATTGCAGCCGCCCACTATCCGCTTTCCGAGTTCTGACCCAGACCTCCGACCTCTTGACCTCTGACCTCTCTGGATTTCATGGGCAACGTACTGCGAATTGCCGTCGTCGATCCGAAGGACTCCACGCGCGAAGCGCTCAAGGCTACGCTGCTCGGATTGGACACGATCTGGCTCGAAGCCGAGTGCTCGCGTTACGAGTTCTTTGGCGACGTCGTCGGACAGACCAATCCCGACATCGGCCTGGTGGCGATCGACAGCAATCCGGACAAGGCGCTGGACCTGGTAACTGCGCTGGCGAAGTCGGCCCCCGACTGCGCGATCCTGGTGACCAGCTCGTCGACCGACGGGAAGCTGATCCTGCGGGCCATGCGGGCCGGGGCGAAAGAGTTTCTCACGCAGCCGTTGAAGACCGAAGACCTGGCCGCGGCGCTACAGCGCGTGTCGCGGCAGCGGTTCGGCGCCGGCGGCGGAGCCAGCCGCGGCTGCACGATGATCGCCGTGGCAGGCGCCACGGGCGGCGTCGGCACGACCAGCCTGGCCGTAAACCTGGGCTGCTCGCTGGCCGCCGATCCGGCGAATTCGGTCGTCCTGCTGGACCTCGATCTGGCCCTTGGGGACGCCGACGTGTTCCTGGATACGATCCCCGAGTACACGCTCTCGGACGTGGCGCAGAACATCGGCCGGCTCGACCTGACACTGCTCAAGCGGTCGCTCACGAAGCACGACACCGGCTTGTACCTGTTGCCGCGCCCGGTGCAGTTGGAAGATGCGCGGCATATCACGACCGACGACTTGACGCGCGTGCTCGGTTTGCTCAAAGCCTCGTTCACGCACGTGATCGCCGACACGTCGAAGAGCTTCAGCGCGCTCGACATGCAAGCGCTCAACGAATCGGACGTCGTGCTGCTGGTCACGCAACTCGACTTGCCGTGCCTGCGAAACGTGGTGCGGCTGCTGGCGTCGTTCAAGCAGACGCCGTCTTTCGAAGACAAAGTGAAGATTGTCGTCAATCGCGTCGGCTACGACACGGGCCAGATCAGTCTGCGGAAGGCGCAGGAGACGATCGGCCGGGAAATCTTTTGGCAGATTCCGAACGACTATCGGGTGATGGTCGAGGTGCGGAACAACGGCGTGCCGCTAGTGCAGCAAGCGCCGCGAGCCGCCATCACGCAGTCCATCGCCCAACTGGGCGACGCGCTGAGCGGCAAGCTCGGCTCGGCACCGGCCGGCGACGTGGGGTCGAAGCTGAAGAGCTGGTTGCATCTCTGGCCGGCGAAGTAGTCATTCGCTAGGCCGCAAGCGGCCTACCGCCGGCAGGCTCCTACGATCGGCAGGATCGGCGGAATCCGACCTGCTCGTAAACCGCCCGACTCGCCGTTTTTCGGTGAGCTATCCTTTCTTGCGAGCAATTCCGGCTCACGGTACGCCGGCATCCTGCTCGGTCCCTTCGCTTCGACGGTGGAACCACACCATGACCAAACTCTCCAACGCACCCGCTTCCTTCTCGCAGAAGGATAAGGAAGCCGAATTCGAAAGCATCAAACGGCGGATTCACACCAAGCTTGTCGACAAGCTCGATTTGTCGCGCGTCGGAGAATTGGAAGGCGACGTCCTGCGTCGCGAGATCCGGCTGGTGGTCGAGCACCTATGCGACACCGAGGACACGTTCCTCAATCGCAGCGAGCGCGACCGGCTGATCGAGGAAGTGCTGGACGAGACGTTCGGCCTGGGTCCGCTCGAGTTCCTGCTCAAGGAGCCGTCGATCAGCGAAATCATGATCAATGGTCCGAAGAACGTCTACGTCGAGCGGAGCGGCGTCCTGGAGAAGACGCAAGTTCAGTTCCGCGATGACAAGCACTTGATGCAGATCATCGACCGGATCGTGTCGAAAGTCGGCCGGCGCGTGGACGAAGTCTGCCCGATGGCCGATGCCCGCCTGCCGGACGGCTCGCGCGTGAACGCGATCATTCCGCCGCTGGCACTCGACGGCCCGTGCGTGACGATCCGCCGCTTCGGCTCCAACCCGCTGAAGCTGGAAGACCTCTTGAATTACAAAAGCCTGACGCCCGAAATGGTGATGCTGCTGGAAGGGGCGATGAAGGCCCGGCTGAACATCATCATCTCCGGCGGCACTGGCTCTGGTAAAACGACGCTGCTCAACACGCTGTCGAGCTTCATCTCGAACGACGACCGCATCGTGACGATCGAAGACGCGGCCGAATTGCAGCTGCAGCAGGACCACGTAGTGCGGCTGGAAACGCGCCCGCCGAACATCGAAGGCAAGGGCCAGATCAAGGCCACGGACCTCGTGCGCAACAGTCTGCGTATGCGGCCGGACCGGATCATCATCGGCGAGTGCCGCGGCGGCGAAACGCTCGACATGTTGCAGGCCATGAACACGGGCCACGAGGGATCTCTGACCACGTGCCACGCCAATACGCCGCGTGACGCGATCGCCCGCCTGGAGACGATGATCATGATGGCCGGATTTGAGATGCCGGCCAAGGCGATGCGGCAGCAAATCGCGAACGCGGTCGACTTGATCGTGCAGGCCAACCGTTTGCAAGGTGGTCCGCGCAAGGTAACGCACATCACCGAGATCGTCGGCATGGAACAGGACACGATCGTGATGCAGGACATTTTCAAATTTCAGCAGGAAGGCGTGGACGAACGGGGCCGGGCGGTGGGTCAATTCTCGGCCACGGGCATCCGGCCGACGTTCATGCCGCGGCTGGAAGCCAGCGGCGTGCGACTGCCGTCGAGCGCGTTCCGCGAACGAGTGATGCTGAGGGATTAGACGCAAAGGTAGCTGAAGTCGCAAGACTTCAGATCCAATTCGAAGAGAATCGGAATTCTTGCGAATTCCGCTACGCACATGTCACCAATCGTCATTTCCGTCCTCGTATTCTTTGGCGTCGCCGCGCTAGTCGGCGCGGTCGCGTTTATCTTGCGCGGCGACAAGGAGGCCGAGGTCGAGGAACGATTGAGCGTCTTGACCAGCGGCGGCAAAAAGCACCGCAGCAAAGTAGAGGCGGCCCAGTACCAGGAATTGTTGAAGTCGATGCGCGGCGAGAGCACCAGCGCCATCGAGCGAATCGTCTCACGCTATCTCAACCTGCGCCTGTTGTTCGAGCAAGCCAACGTGTCGCTCTCCGTAGCGAATTTCATGATCATTTGCGGCGGCCTGGCGATGGTGGGCTTGCTGTTGCCGTCGATCGGCGGGTTGAGCGTCGCGCTGGCGCCGGTGATGTCGGCTTTTCTGGCGCTATTGCCCGTGGTGTGGCTGCTGTTCAAGCGGAAGAAACGGCTGAAGAAATTTGCGTCCCAACTGCCGGAGGCCTTGGAGTTGATCGCCCGCGCCTTGCGGGCTGGGCATAGCCTGGCGTCCGGGTTCAACCTGGTCGCCCAGGAGATGTCCGATCCGATCGGCTCCGAATTCGGCCGCACGTTCGAAGAACAAAACCTCGGCAAGCCGCTCGAAGAAGCGCTCGAGGATTTGACCAAGCGGGTGCCAAACCTCGACCTTAAGTTCTTCTCCACCGCTATCATTCTGCAGAGGCAGACGGGCGGTGACCTGGCCGAGATTCTGGACAAGATCGGATACCTGATCCGCGAGCGGTTCAAGATTTGGGGCCAGGTGCAAGCGCTGACGGGCGAAGGCCGGTTGTCGGGCATCGTGCTGTTGGCATTGCCGCCGGTCCTGTTCGCGGTCGTGTACCGGATGAATCCCGATTACTTGATGTTGCTGTTCACCGACGACCTGGGCAAGAAGATGCTGGTCGGCGGCATCATATCGCAGTTGTTGGGGGCACTATTGATTCGGAAGATTGTGAATATCAGGGTGTGAGTAGGTGAGTAAGCGAGTGATCAAAGCAACTTACTCACTTACTCACCTACTCGCCTCAAATACGAATTACCATGTTCATCTTTGCCGCGTTAATCAGTTCCGACTTGCTGGTGAAGCTGGCCATTTTTGGCGCAGCGGCGGCCGGCGCTTGGTTCCTGCTGGAAATCGTGTCCTCGGGCAAGCCGCGGGCCGAGCAGCGGCTGGACGACTTCCGCGACCCGTCCCGACGGCGTGCCGACAACTCGGACGGCCATCGCGGCGTCACGAAGCGGGCCGACGGCATGACGCGGCTGTTGGAAAAGGCGACGCCGCGGTTCTCGCGGGCGTTGCAGCCGAAGTCGGAGGAAGACGTCGGCAAGCTGCGGGCCAAGCTCAACTATGCCGGTTTTCGCGGCGAAGCGTCGCCCAGCATTTTCCTGGGTTTCAAGGCGATCTGCCTGGGACTCGGCTTCCTTGCCGGTGGCGGGGCGCTGCTCTGGTCCAAGGGCTGGACGACTGAAACGCTGATGTACACCGTGGGCGTGGCCGGCGTGTCGTTTTACGTCCCCAGTATTGTATTGTGGTTCTTGACGAAGCAGCGGCAGGACAACATCTTCTTCGGCCTGCCGGACGCGCTCGACCTGATGGTCGTGTGCGTGGAGGCCGGCCTGGGCCTCGACCAAGCCATGCGCAAGGTCAGCGAAGAGATGAAGAAGACGTACGCGGTGATCGCCGAGGAATTCGGCTTGTGCAACTTGCAACTGCAGATGGGCCGGGCCCGCAACGAAGTGCTCCACGAGCTGGGCGCCCGCACGGGCGTGGACGACCTGAAAGCCCTCGCGGCCATATTGATTCAGGCCGACAAATTCGGCTCGAGCGTGGCCCAGGCACTGCGCGTGCAGAGCGATTCGATGCGGACCCGCCGCCGCCAGATGGCCGAGGAGAAGGCGGCCAAGACCGCTGTGAAGCTGATCTTCCCGCTGGTGCTGTTCATCTTCCCGGCGATCTTCATTGTGCTGGTCGGGCCAGCCGCGATCACGATGATCAACGAAATGTTCCCGGCGATGAGCGGGCACAAGTAGGCCGGTTTCACGCTGATCGACGGCGGCGGGCTGTGGCGGCGATGGCCAGGCCCAGTACGACGAGCATTAGCGAGCCCGGCTCAGGCACGGCCGCGAGCGACTGGCTGCTGCCGGCTCCTGGTGGCTTGCCGAAGTTCGCTTTCCAGGTGTTGTACTGGTTATCTCCGACCGTGGTGCCAACGTCCGGATCATTGGGGAACGTACTCATCTGGCCGACGCTATTGCGCCAGAGGACGTAGTCCGACGTGTCGACGTCGCCGTCGTTGTCGTAGTCGCCGTTGATTCCTGCTGGGGCCCCGATACTGAATGAGCCAGTTGTTCCGTTGTAGGATGTGGTCGCGACCGTGTTGCCGCCTGGACTGAACACCTGCAGCACTTCCCTGATATTGTTGCTGACATAAATATTCCCAGCCGCATCGACGTCGATGTTGACGCGATCCAAATTTCCGTTGAAGCCAATGGGGATTGACTGCACGTTGGCGAGTGTATCGTCAATGGGATTTCCCGGCGTGCCATTGTCATTGACTTGAATGTTGGGTACTCCGTTGGCATCCAGAGGAATAATTAATACATGGCCCTTCACGTTTGGACTCGAAGGGCCGATGTACGGATTTTCAAGGTAACTGTTCGAAAGTTCGACGTACAACTTGGTGCCGTCATTTGATAGATCCACGGCCCAAACTTCTCGGAAGATGTCGTTGATTCCAGCGCTTTCCGCCGCGGCCCCGTCCGTAAATCCATCGAGACCATGATCGATGGAAAACTGCTTCGAAGACCAGAGAACGGTCGGCGGATTGACACCGTTGGGATCAACGCTTGCAACTACGAGTGACGCCTCGTCGTGCCCGAAAGTGCTGGCCCCGGCCAAATACCATTTGTTGTGCTGAGGCGAAAAGTGCATTTCTGCAATCTCCCCGGCGCTACTGAACGCGCTTTTGTCGCTGATGAGGATCGGGTCGCCGGATGTGTCCGCTCCTAAATCCCCGGTGTCGAGCACCAGCGTCGGAAGCTCGGCGTAGTTCGTGGCCGAGCCGACATTCCACCGCCAAACATTGTTGCCGTCCGCTTCGCCAAACGAACTCTCCATGTCCTCATCCATGCCATAGACGACAAGATCTTGAAGCACCGTGCCCGTCGTGTAGGGCTTGGAGATGATCGATCCGTGAATATAGGCGTTTGGGATCGTCGCGTGAGGCACGCCAAAGTCCGGCCCGTCTTCGCCGAACAGCACCAGTCCTCCACTGGTCAAATCGCGTGCTGCGTACTTGATCCCGCCGTTAGCGTCCGACCAGTCCGTGGCAATAACATTCCCTGCTGCATCCAAGCTTAATCGCCACGCGGACGTGCTCGTGCCGGAAACTGT
>JBIOWO010000316.1:0-25267 GCA_044868555.1 Lacipirellulaceae bacterium
AGATACAACACGACGCCGAGCGCTTTGACCATGCCGGCATCCGATGGTCCGGGCAATCGGCCCATGGCGGCGGAAGCAAGGGGCACCGCCGCGTTGGCCACGTTGTATGGCCAGATTTGTGCAAGCTCCAGCCACGCATAAACAAACACCCACAACAGCGGGCCCGGCCAGATGCGAAAAGCGCCGACAAGCAGTGGTTCACCGCAGTAAACCGTGTAGCGCATGAACTCAATGTTGGCAAACACCTGTGCCACGATGCTCAAAGTGGCAATCCAAAGCAGAGTGCCGCCGAATTGCGCCGTCAGCCCAGGCCCCGCCAGCCATTCCCCCGAAGCAATGGATGCGCCAGCCAAGAGAATGCCTGGGCCTATCAGCGACGACAACGTCCGCCAAGTAAGGACTGGCGGCGCGGGCAAATCGCCAGTCGTCCAGGCCGGAAGCACGCCGGCCTGGACCGTTTCAACGGAGGGTTCCGCAGTATCCACTTTCGACATAGACGCCAACCGAAACGCCTCCTTTTTTGCACTCGTGACGCGCACCCGCGCGACATTTGCATACGCGAACCAACGTAATGGGTCAATACATTGTCAAAACGGCGAAGCCGAGGATCAGGCGATTACGAAAAGTATACACAAAGCTGGCATCCACTCTCAGAAGTTCTTGACGTGCGTCGGCCCCGAAGTGACGCCCTGACTTGGATATTGCATGGAGGGATTCTAGCGCTTCAATCAGCTGCGTCGCCTACGTCGGTTTCGACTACGATTACCCAGTCGTCAGCTTCCCCATTCTTGTCCGGCTTCTGCACAGACCAGGTGCCATTGTCGTCGGGAACGACAATCTCTAGATCTGACGTCTGGCCACTCGATGGATCAAACAGGCGCGCTCGATATTTCACGCCTGCCTCAAGTTGCACGATGCGTACGGGCCGTGACTCCGGCACATAGATCAGGCGAACCTTGTCGGAAATACCGGTGGCGAACGGCCCGTAGGTGGGTGGCGCTCCGGCCTCGCCTGACGAATGACTTCCGCCAGCATACTCGGCCCATTCCGGATGCGGCCGGAAACGGTGCCACGCGAATTGTTCCAACAGTTTCTTGCCGAACCCCACCTGCCGCGAACCGGGCAGATTCATGGCGTCGTCCCATGCGATCCGGCCGTAGTCGCCGCCGTGAGGAGAATTGCCGTGTGGTTGCTCACGGCGATTGCACTGCCAGATGCCGTTTGCACCATAGGTGTGACCGGCGGCGCCATTCGTCATACATAACCAAAACATCTGCCGTGTCCACTGCGTGGGAAGCTTGTCAAACAGCATCTCATAGGCAGCCTCTCCGTTAATGATTGGCACAATCGGTTGATCCGCGTACGACTCACAGACCGTATGTACCGTCGGCCCGACGGCGTCACGCTGGCCGTGGGGCGTTTGCAACATGTCGATGTCGAGTAGCGACACGTCATCGATTGCATGGCGAGCGCTCAGCCGTCCGATGCCAGTGGGATGAATCGTCATCAGCCGGTGAAACGGGTCGAGATTCCTGGCGTAGCGGGCCACGTCAGTCCACTCTTTCACCTGCTGGCGATCGTCATACGGAAAGCCCTTGGCAAAATACCAAGGCAGATTTGCCTCACCCGCGATGCACCATACTACCGGTAGCGCACCGTACCGCGCGATGAGATACCGCCAATGTTGCTTGGCTCGCTCGACGCCCATCAAGGGTATGTAGTAACCCCAGGCGCCAACGATGCAGGGCGTGAATCCCTGGTCGACGAGGTACATTAGCCGCTTGTCGGCCGCATCGAAATACTCCGGTCGAATCGTGACAAACTCAGCTTCCCAAGGAAAGCCAGCTTCGTTGGCCCCTCGCGGATCGAACGGCGGCATGTCAGGATACAACCCGGCGACAATTTGAATGATGTTAAATCCCTTTTCCTTTCGATCGCTGGCGAGTTGCTGAAACTCGTCCGGGTAATGGAGCCGATGACAAAGGCCCATCCACCAGGTGTCGCCGAGCCAAAAGAACGGCGTGCCGTCTGCGTGCTCCAAGTATCGCCGATTAGACGCCACGCGGAGCGGTCCGTGCAAATAGACGGGGTTGGTTCCCGTATAAGGTTTGATTTCCAGCGTGCCATCCACATTGTGAAGCCCAACGTCCGTCGCCACCGAACACACGCTTCGGAACCGATGCGTTCCCGGAACGGGTGAGGCATACCGCACTTTCCAAACTTTTCCTCCGGCCCAAAACGCCCGCACGCGCAGTTCCCGCCCTCCCGGCTCGGTAAAAACTACATCCAGCGACACATCATTAAATGGGTTGGCGTACTCGCGAATCGCCGAAAACGTGAGTTCCACCATCACATTGGTATCGCTCGACAAGAGCTGATCCGCTCGTCCTGCGCTCTGCAAAAGGCCGATCCAAAGGCAGAGCGCTACGAACACTTCACGTGGACGTAGTTGCATGTAACTCTTTCAAATCCGATTCGTGCCGTTTGGTCTATTGTTGATACTCACTGGGTCCTCATGAAAATACCCGCGCGAACGGTGCCATCCTTCGTCGGCTCAATCGTTGCGGTAAGAGGTCAGCGACACAGAAACCTGACCATTGACTGAAATCGATAGCTACCTATCGCTGAAAAATCGGCAACATTTCGTTCGGTGCGCCAAAGGCCAATATCACTAATGCCGTCGTGTACGAATTGCCGTACGGCTGGTCATATTGATAGCTTTCTGCATCCCACGAGCCGTCGGAGCGCTGATGATCGAGGACTGTTCGCACAGTGCGAGGAAAGAATTCGTCCCAATATGGGCTGCCGATTTGATACATGCCCTGGCAGCAGTTAAACAGGCTGTAGTGGTACCGGTCTCGCTCGATTCCTGCGTCACCGCTGTAAACATCGAAGCTGTATTGGAGCAGCCATTGGCCACTCCGCTGTGCCTCAAACGAAATGTGGAAGCCAGCGTGGCCAGTTTGGCCCGCAGCCCTTCGACCTGGCGCTCGACCGGCGTGGGGCCAGCGTTCTTGGTCTTGCGCTCGAAGGCAGCCGCTCCGTTCTCGAAGAGCTGCTTCTGCCACAGGGAGAACTGGGCCGGCTGGATGTGGTGCCGGTCGCACAGGTCGGAGATCGGCACGCGGTCGACCAGGTGCTCCTTGACGACGGCCACTTTTTGCTGTGGGGAGAAGTGCCTACGCTCCCGTGAATTCGATCCGTTCTTGTCCGTGCTCATGGAATCCTCCTTCGCTTGGCGTTATGCTAACGCCCGCAAAGGAAAATTCCAGTTCCGTCAGAGGCAGGACACTGGAGGACGCCGTAGGCCAAAGCTACTGCGTCGCATTAGCTCCGTTTTCGAAAGCTGCTGGTGTGCCCTCAGGGATGGAACCACTATCTAATCTCGCGTTGAGCTTCCCGCGACGCCGGCCCGCGCGCTGCTGCGGGCTCGTATCCCTTGAATCGTCCTGACCTTCTTCCGCTATCTCCGGTACAGAAGTTGAGGTCGGGACGCGATCTATTGCATTTCCCGCTTTGGCAGTCGCTTGCGATGGGGTTGATTGGTGAATTGGCCACCAAAACGATTTTGAGCCAGATTCCTCCCGGCCGACATAGTCCCGACCTGCTTCTGCTGCTTTCGGCGTGGAGGTCGGCGCCGGCAGGCGACTTCTTGCATTCGCCCCTCTCACTGGCCATGGCGATGATTGGTGAATCGGCAACCGATACGATTTCGAGCCTGAATCCTCCCGCCAGCGTATAGACTGCTGCGGACTAGCATCTGTCCTATATGCCTGTCTGTCCTCCGATGCCGCCAATGTGGGAGTCGGTGTTGGTGCGAGACTCCCTGCGTTCGCCACTCCCGCGGCCGCCGGCTCTGAATACGATGCGCGGGCCGGCGGCCGATACGATCCTCGACCTGACACCTCCGGCGGGCCGTCCGGCTGCTGCGGAGTGGTATCAGTTATGTAGTCCGGACTTTCGTCTTCTGCCTCGGATGGCGGAGTCGGTGTCGGCTCCGTTGCAGCGGGCGGCTCCGGTGCGGCAGGCAACTCGGGAGAGGCGCCAAACCCAGGACCAGGCCCGGTTCCAGAGCCGGCTGTGTGGCCGAATAGCTTTTTCCATTGATCGTACTGGGCCTGGCCGATCGTGCCGCCGATCGGATCATTTGGAAGCACGTTCGTCGTGCCATCACTCTTGCGCCAAACCAGGTAATCGGCCGTATCCACAGCGCCGTTGTTGTTGTAGTCGCCCGTAGGATACGGCGTGAGGTATGTGCCCGAATACGATGTTATTCCTTGCCTCAAGGGAAAACTGTCGCTCTCATCTCCCAAATCATAGGCGGGGCTGTTAATGCCGTTTCCATCAGCATCGGTGCCCGTATTATCTGTCCAGTAATTGCCAACGAAGCTGCTGAAACTAGCACCATTGTAAGAGTACTGTTGCGTCGTTTTGCTACGCCATGTGTTGCTCGCACCGACTCGTGAAATAAGGTTTCTACTTCCTTTGAATGTATTGAAGTAAATCAAATTCCCATTTGAGCTTCCTGTTTCGATCCATATTCCTTTTGCCAGGCCGATTACAGCATTATTGTTTTTGATGACACAATTACTTGCCGTGTGGAGAACAATTCCATTGTTGTCACCCAGTCCGGAAACAGTATTGCCTATTACATCGTTGTGGTGCGTCGTCAGTCCGTTGACCTCATAACTTCCTGGAATCCCCCACTGGCCGGCCGGATAGAGGGCAATGCCATGGGAATTCTTGTTATCGTGGACCCAGTTGCCAGAGATCAAGTTGTTAAAGCCGTGGACTTGAAGGGCTCCATTTCCGGCAAAGTACGTTTGGCCATTCCCAACTACTTCGTTGTCCCTGATTTCGTTTCCGCCATCGTAGCACTCCCACGACAAAATACCTTGAGCTGCCGAATAGGCCACAACGTTGTTGACGATTATGTTGTGGGGAGAATCGAAATCCATTTCAATTCCATGCTCAGAGCTGTAACCAACATTGTTATCCTGGATGAGGCTTCGCGACGCATTCGTCAAATAGATTCCAGTTGCTAGCGCAAGCGTTCCTGAATGTTGGACATTGTTGTTGGTGACCACATTCGCGGTGGTGTCCCAATTCAATTGGATTCCGTTGTTGCCGCTGTACTGAACATCGTTTCCATTGATCCAGTTGCGGGTACCAGGCGCATAAACGATGATTGAATGCCCGTTGTTGTTACTTGCCTTGTTAGAATCCACCACGTTGTCACTGGACGAAATAAAAACAGCCCGGTCCGTATTGCTGTTGATCGTATTGCCTAAGACGTGATTGGCATTCGCATCCGGACCAATAATGATTCCACCGAAATTGTTAGTTATGGTGTTCTCAGAAACGGTGTTCTGAGTTCCATAAATGTAAACTCCATATTGTCGGCAATTTGTAATAGTATTCTTGTGGACTAGATTGCCTGTCCTACCCGCTTGAACCTGTAAACCATTTCCGGTAAGCGTATTGCGAATGGTGTTGTTGGAGACGTCATTATCATCTGACCAGATCAGGACGCAATGATAAAGCGAATCGTAGATTTCGTTATTCGCAATCGAATTGTTTACACCTCCCTGTAGTGTCACTCCAAACGAGCCCCCGCCCATCTTGCAGTTCGTTACACTGACATTGCTGCCTTCAATGTTGACGGGCGAGAAAGCGGGAGAGGCCGCAGTAATTGTAAATCCGTCGATTGAGCTATTAGATCCGCCGCTGTTTATGTTAAAGACATGGGTGCTGGTCGGACTCGGCGCAACAATACAAGTCGCTGCGCCGGAACCTGTGATCGTCACCTGCTTATAAACAAACACCGATTGATTGTATGTACCTGCCGCAACGGAGATGGTATCTCCCGGTGCGGCAGCATTTATTGCCGACTGAATGGTGCTGTATGGCTGTCCTGGGCCAACGTTCAGCGTTGCCGCCGCTGCCGTGTTAAACAAATACAAACCGCCTGCAACGCAACTAAGGAACAATCTCGCCTGTTTCATTTTTCTGTCGGACGGCTGCGGGTAGAATGAGTCGACTCTCTGTTTCGTTTCGTAACACGATGTTTCGAAGACTTCAGCGACACTCGACGCCAGATTTTAACTTACTTGTTCCGCACAAATAATCAATTCGGCATCGGGAAAATCTCGCCAGTGCGCAACTAAAACAGGTCGCCTGGAATCGACTCGCCGTCGCTTCTGTTACCGAGCCGGATGCCAACATCCAGGTCGATGTCGTAGCTGACCAGGTGCACGCTGCCATCGCAAAACGCGAAGTAAGCGCCTTCGACGTGCACGCTGCCGAAGCCGAACGGCAGCCCGTCGATGACCCCGGGGGGATAATCGCGGCGGAACCGGTCGTTCACCAGTCGGCCGATCCGCCTCCCGGAGTCAATCGGACCCTGTAGCCAATCCTCGTTGTCGCCCAAATCCTGGCCCGATTCATAGAACTGCGAATTCATGAATTTCTCGCCAAGCGCAACGGTCTTGCTCGTGCCATCGGTGATCTTGGCAATACTGATCTCGCTGAAGTGATTCGACTCCTTGGGGTCATGGGTCCATCAGCCCCAATCTACCAAAGAAGTCTCTCACATCGCGATTCCCTGGAACCTTGAGCTATACATGGAACAGGTTGACGTCGCATTGTAACCGTGTTGTGTCCGTATTGCCAACATTGCCCCCGATCTGCCCCCGATGAAACGACAGACAAGTCGAGTTTGATCATGACTCGGCTTTGGACCGAAATCTGAACTATGCAATGACCACAATGAGAAGCCGGCTCTGCGTGGATGGTTCCGAGATCGCGGAATGCGATTCAGTAGCCGCGCCGCTGTCGCGGGATTGGCCGAGGTGGGATTTTCAGATGTCGTAGTCGGTCATGGCGGACGTCGAGCCGAGGCCGTCGCGCCAGGCGGTGAATCCGGCGGCATTGACGTTGCCGTCGCGGTGCAAGGCGTGCGATCCAGGCTTCGGAATCGCCATCGGGATTCGTTTCGTAACCGACGACGACCTGTCCGTCGGTTGAGACCGCGGTTCCCGATTGCAAACTCCAACCGGCCAGACTCGCGCCGAGGCTGAATTCGCTCGCCAAAACATCGCGCAGGTTGCGCATTCTGCAAGATGTGTCCCAGAAGAACGCGCTCGCGTGTATTGCTGCGCCCAAACCAACCGATCCAACAATGATCGTGAGGTGCTCGGCAGAGTCTCCGGTGGTGGACGACCGGCCAGTAGCCTGTCTGCTGGCGTCAATACCAAACGCCTCGCTAAATGTGCCGCCCAACGTTCCGAAGTCCGTAACGCGGTAGTGCGGCGGCGTGGCTGCGGCCCGGCCGGCCAACGTCGCAGATGTCAGGAGCGCGGTGAACGGTATGATGCTTATCGAAGGCAGGCATTGATGCGCAACCGCAGACCTGCGTTTTCGCCAACCAAATCTCAAGACGAGACCTAGTGCGGCCAGCGCGAACAGAAACGCGGACGCGGGCTCAGGTACAGGCGTCCACAGAACGGCGTAGTTAAAACCGAGGTCGCCGACGGCCTCACCAACAATCGTACCGTTCTCGGCAATGTAGTTTGCACCTGACGATGTAAAATTGGGCCCCAATCCGGTCAGGTAAGGATGCAGATCCACGACGCTCGCCGCCGTGCCGTTCCATAACAGCGCGTGATCATTTCCGCCCACCTCTCCCCACCCAACCTGGCTTCCACCTGAGACACCGCTTGCCCGCGACGATTCAAACCCGACGGGATGCAGATCGACGACGCTCGCTGCCGTTCCATTCCATAGCAGGGCATGTATTTGAGAATCGGTCGCTGGCCCCCAGCCCCACCCGACCTGGGTCCCTCCCCAAACGCCTTCGGCTTTCGAATCGACTAACCCGACGGGATGCAGATCGACGACGCTTGCCGCCGTGCCATTCCAGAGCAGCGCGTGTTCATACGGATCGGTGCTGGGTCCAGCTCCCAACCCGACTTGACTTGGCCCAGAGACCGCGTTCGCCACGGACCGATCGAACCCGGCGGGATGCAGATCGACCGCGCTTGCCGCTGTGCCGCTCCAAAGCAGCGCGTGATTGCTATGGATGTCAGCTCCAATCGGAATGCCCCACCCGACTTGGGTTCCTTCAGAAACGTCCTCCGCATACGAATGGTCAAACCCCAGGGGATGAAGGTCCGCGGCGCTCGTCGCAGTGCCGTTCCAGAGGTGCGCGTGGACACCGCCGTTCGGCACTGGTCCGCCTCCGGCCCACCCGACTTGATATGCACTGGAAACGCCGTTAGCGACCGACCGATTGAAACCCGCTGGATGCAAATCGATCTTGCTGTCTGCGGCACTGTTCCACAGCAGCGCGTGCGAATCGATTCCGTGGCCGGCGCCGGGCCCGCGACCGTAGCCTACCTGGCTTCCACCTGAGACGCCCTGCGCGAATGAATCTATGTAGTCTGCCGGATGCAGGAGGGTTGCTTTGTAGGTGACGGCTCTCGCCGACCCAGCCGAAGTGAGCAGTACAATGCAAGCAATGACAATTTGCCCATTTGCCAAGCGACAACCGCGCCGGCGACCACCAAACACCAGGCACACTCCCCACGCTGCCAGCGCACAAAGCACGGCCGAAGCCGGTTCCGGAACGAACGTGTAGGCGTAGCTGCTGAGCGGCAGTCCGTTGAGGTAGAACTCGACGCCGTCGGTGGTGGGACCGCCATTGGAGAGAGAAAACGGATCGCCGATGAAGGCGATGCAACTCGGTTCGATTGGGCCGTTGCCGGCTATGTTCACGATCGCATGCATAGAGTACGACAATTCGACTGCGCCGTTAAAAAAATGAGCGTTGTCAATTTCGATCTGTCGCTCGATGCGTGGCACTTCCACCAAGACGTCCGAGCCACCAATTACGACCATCGTGGGCGACGGCGGGAGGCCAGTGCCGAATTCGTCGTGCGATAAATCGGTGACCTGCGGGCTGCTGCTTGCAGACGAACTCAAGCCCCAGTTCAGCTCCCATGTTTGAAAGTCACCTCCAAACGATAGGCCGACATTGGCAATCAGTTTGGCGCCGAATTGGTTTGGATCAATACGTGGAAAGTCATTGATCCGCATGTGGCCCACATTGATGACGAACGTAAATGTTGAGCTGCCGGGCTCAAGCGTTGAAGAGGTGACATCGACGATAAACCTGGTGTCCGCACGACCAAAGAAACTGTGAAGCTCCGTAGGAGCCTCACCGCTGTCGACCCGCACTGCGTTGATGCCGTTTATGTCCTGATACGCTCTCGCCTCACTGGAAACAAGTCCCGAGAAATGTGCGGAGGCGCTGAACTCGGGCGGCTCGATCAGCTCTTCGACCGTACCGTCGAACCCGGGTGAGTTCGTAATGATCGTCGCACGCGCCACGCCAAAGAGGATTTCTCGCTTGAACTCTCCGCGAGCCACGGCGGCCCAAGAAATGGAAAACATGAGGATGATCCCCGATATGGAGGCCGAGCGAAATGGCCGCGCGAGGTCACGTCGTATTGAGATTCGAGGAGCGCGCCGCCGGCGTCGCATCGCACCCAGCAACCCGGTGACAATGCCGAATAGCGCGATACAGTTTGGCTCGGGAATCGCTTGTAACCCGTATTGCAGATGATCGACTTCGATGCCGCTGCCGCTGGAGCCGGGCGTGCCCGGGGACGAGATCCGGATGGCCGAGATTCCAGCCATGTCGATCACGCCGAAAAAGCGGTCTTCGGCCGTGCCACTATTGAAGTTTCCGTCGCCGACGTTGAGCTCCGTTCGGGTTCCAAGAGACGCTCCCAGCGCGCCAAAGGCTTCGAGCGTGACGTTGTTGAACGTTGCACCATCGGTCCAAACGATACCGACGTGTGTCGGGAGCTGCCCCAACTGAGCGGCGTTGAAGTTGTATCGGATGCCCGCGTCGCCGGGGGCGTTGAACATCGAGTGGCCATTTCCTCCAAAGTCGTCGATCGCTCCATCGTCGGAATCCACCGAGTCGGTGATCCCAATCGGGCCGATGACCACGCCGACGTCCGCGGTGACGCCCGGCGTGTTCAGCAAGCCGTCTTCAAATGTCTCGAGATGAAAGTACGTGATCGGCAGGCCAGCAAAGGGGCTGATGGCCGACCCAGCGCCGGGCAGCGTATTGTTGAAGGCGAGGTAAGGCGCCGGATTCAGGAAAACTGGCGCCGCGTGCGAATAACTGGCAGGAAAGAACAATACGGCGAGTACGAGGGCGATGCGACGCTGTCGCAAACGCTTGTTCGCCATTGCCAATCCCACCAGTCCGAGCGCGGTTGTTGCCGGCTCAGGCACCGCGGCTGCCGGCACGTGGATCGAGTACAGCCGCATGTACCCGTCTTGCCCACCTGGTCCGTCCGGGTCATATCCGCCGACGCCCGTGATCCAGCCTGTATTGCTAATGTCGTCGGCCGAAAGGATCTCCCAGCCGCTATCCGGATCAATGAGCGTATTCAAGTCGATCGGTTGACCATCGACGCCCCAATAGACTGGTATACTCCCGAGAAAGGTTGGCGAACCGATGCGGTAATCGATCAAACCACCCACCGCAACGCCGGCGTCGTTGACAGCACTCGCCGAGCTATCCAAGACGCCTGGTGTTCCACCCCAACCGGGCGGATTCGTGCCGAAGTTACCGAGCTCGGTGACGGCTCCCGAGGCGTCCCATCGCGCGGGCCGTCCGCCTAAGTAATTCCCGGCGGCGTCAAATTTTCCCGAGCTTCCTACCGCGGCGCCGAACCGATTGAGGTCCGTGATAAAGCCTCCGGCAACACCGAAAGCGTCGACTCCCAGGTTCCCTAATTCCGTCGCCAGTGTGTCACTTGTGTTCCACCGCACCGGCACGTAGCCCAGATACTTGCCTGCATCATCGTGTTTCTCAGCGTGACCTATGATTGTGCCGGCATCATTGACTGCGAGCGCGCTAGTACTAGTGCGACCGAACGGATCTGTGCCCAAGTTGCCCAATTCAGTGGCCGCGGTACTGGAAGCGTCCCAACGTACGGCGCGAAAGCCGAGGAAATTTCCTGCGTCGTCGTACTTTTCGGAACCGCCGACGGCGGTACCGGCGACGTTGACGTCGGTCGCTTGGCTGAGAGGAAAACTGAATTGGTCGGAACCGAGGTGGCCCAATTCCGTAGCCGCCGTGCCAGACGCTCGCCAGCGCACGGCTCGCGCGCCCAAGTAGTTTCCCGCGTCATCGTACTTGAAAACTGTCCCAACGGCGGCACCTGCGTCGTTGATTGCGTACGGCTCGCTAACAGCAAAGCCAGTGGGGCTCGTACCAAGGACACCCAATTCGGTAGCCACGCCCGTCGCGTCCCAGCGCACGGCGCGAGTACCCAAGTCGTTTCCGGAGCCGTCATACTTGGTAGCACGTCCGAGGGCCGTACCACCTTCGTTAAGCGCGACCGCCACAATAACATCCGCATAGGCGTCGCCGATTAGGCCGATGTTCCCTAATTCGATCGGGGCCGCGCCAGAGGCATCCCAGCGCACGGCGCGAACCCCCAGCTGATTGCCTGCCGCGTCGTACTTGATAGTGGTTCCCAAGCCGACGGCCGCATTGTTGACAAACACGGGCGGAAATCCACCAGAGCGATATCCGCCGGCCTCGGGCGAATACGTTGGCCCGCCGTAAACCGGAAAATATGCGGACGGAGTGCTTCCGACTGATATCGCTGCCGAAGTCGCAACAGAAATGAGCGTCATGGTAGTCGATGCCATTGGCCAGCAGGACAAGAATGGACATCGAATTGTTCTCACGAGACCGATTCCAGTTCCAAGCCGTAGCGAATTGAAAATGCTTCCCGAAGCGCGCAATCGGAACGGCGCGAGAAGCGCCGTTAGGATTGCGGACAGGACCAACGCGCTCGGTTCGGGCACGGCGGTCGCCGGCACATGCATGAGAAAGTGCCGCTCATACGGCTCTTGTCCGCCCAGGCCATCAGGATCAAACAGCCCTTGTCCGACGATCCAGCCGGTCCTGCTGATGTCGGTGGCGTAATCTAAGTGCCAGCCGCTGCTGGGATCGATGAGAGTGTTCAGGTCGATCGGCACGCCGTCGGCTCCCCAGTAGACGGCGACCGCCCCCATGAAGTAGTCCGAATTCACGTCGTAGTCCACGACGAATCCAACGGCGGTTCCGGCGTCGTTGATAGCGCTGGCCCAGTTGTACAACCAACCCGTTGTGCCAAACCTGGGCGGCGATGTGCCGATGTTTCCGAGCTCGGTGATTGCGCCCGAGGGATCCCAGCGAACCGCTCGCCGGCCGAGCCACGTCGTGCCCGTGTCGTCATATTTGTCAGCCGCACCGACCACCGCGCCGAAACGATTCATGGCTATTGGAGAGCCGCCACAAAGTTCGGGGCTAAGACAGCCCAACTCGACCACCGTCGATCCCGAGGCGTCCCAGCGCACAGGCACGTAGTTCCATTCATTTTTTCGCGCTGTGCCAACAATCGTGCCGGCGTTGTTGATCAGGGTCGCTTCGCTGTGCGAATAACCCGATGGGGCAATGCTGAGCGACGCGAGTTCAGTCACCGCGCCCGTGGCGTCCCAGCGCACGGCCCGGTAGACGGAGTCGTTTCCTGAGGCGTCGCCGACTGCGACGGTGCCAACAGCGACGCCAGCGTCGTTGATGTCATAGGCCTCGCCAAAGAAGTTGCCGAACCAGTCCGAGCCCAAGTGGGCCAGTTCGGCGGCGTTGCCCGAGGCGTCCCAGCGAACGATGGCGCCGCCAAGTAGATTTCCCGAGTCGTCGAATTTCTGCACGATGCCCACGGCGGCGCCGGCGGCATTGATAGCGCTCACACGGTAGTCTCGACGTCCGGTCGGATCGGCGCCGAGATCGCCCAGTTCAATGGCCTCCGTGCCTGACGCATCCCAGCGCGCAGCGCGTTGGCCTATGAGACTTCCCGAAGCATCGAAGATACCGACTGACCCCACCGTGGTCCCGTCATCGTTTACGTCACCCAATCCAACTTCTTGAGCCACGCCATACTTGTCGGTCCTGAGGAGACCCAATTCGACCGGCGCCGTCGAAGAGCTCCAGCGCAACGCGACCGAAGAACCGTTTCCTGAAGCGTCGAGCTTGGCGGCAATTGCCACGACCGTCCCGGCGTTGGTCGCTCGCGCAAAGCCTCCACCGTAGGGGGCAGCGAGATATCCGCCCGTCTCGGGCGAATACGTCGGGCCGCCGTGGACGGGCAAATACGTTGGCGGCGGCAGCGCCTGACAAGCAGCGGCCGACATGGCGACGATGGCAAGCGCTGTCGACCCCAACACCAACTGCGACTGCAAACCAGCGACCGTGCGGAAACGCCTGCGCATTTCCGGCAAGCGCGGCGATCTCCGACGGCGGCAGCGTGCCATGCCTGCAGCCAGTACTGCGGCTCCGATTCCGAAACCGACCAGCGACGTCGGTTCCGGGACTGGCGTCTGCGAAATGGAAAAGTCGTCAAACCAGGCCGAATATTGTGCCGGGTCCAGCCGCGGCGTATTCACTGCCGCCGACCCAAGGAACGGTACGCCGAACAGGTCCGGGGCGTTGCGTGGGAATGGCAGCGCGCCAAGTCGCCGCTCGTCCAGAAAGAACTCCGTCGTCCGCGCAAGATAGTTCAACCGCAGACCTAGTGTATGGTATTCGCCCAACGTAGCCGGCGTTTCAAAGTTGTACGCATCGTCCGCGGTGAAGGCGTAGGCGTAGCCGTTGGACGACAAGAGCAGCTCGGCAATGTTGGCGCCGCCGTCGCTGACGCCGAGATTCGCGCTGATCAGGTCGTCGCTCGCGCCGCCGCCGGCGTTTGTCGACGGGCCATCCAGTCGGACGCTCGCTTTCATCTCCACGATCGGGTTGCCACTTGTGAGCGGGCGAAGGTTGCTTTGGCGGGAGATGCCGCCTTGCAGCAGGCCGGACGGAGCGAGGGCCAACGCGCTGCCGGGGATCAGCAGCGACGAGGCGCCAGAATGCGGTTGGCTACCGGAGACTGCGACGCGCGGCGACCCCTGCCAGCCCTGGTATCCCATGCGTACGAGGGCTGGCTGTTCGTCGTCTTCGAAGCCAGTGCGGTAGACGACGCCAGGTGCGCGGCGCGACCCCGTGCGAAAGGCCACGTCGGCCCCCTCGTCGGGTTCGCCGCCGCCGATGAGGCGGCCCCGCGTGTAGCGGTTCTCTTCGCGCCATTGAAAGTTCCCGTCGGTCACGACGCCCACGATTGCCCCCGACGCCGGCGGCACGATTTCCAGGACGTAGACCTGTTCCGGAACCAGCGAAACGGGCGTCGCAAAATCGAACTGGGCAAACGTCCCGTGAAACATTCGCCAGTCCGTCGCCAAGACGGAAGAGCTGCTGCCCACGATAGGGCCTGTCATCGTCCCTTCACGAACGTTGAGCGAAACTCCAGGATGGAACGACTCCAATTCGACGTCGACAACGTCGAGTGTGCTCATCGTGGGCCTGAATTCCTGGCCGATAAAGCCGCCGCCGTAGATGGTGACGACATTATCGGTGTAATGGGCTTGGTCGACGACGAAATCGTCTGCGGCGGCGTTTGATATGCATGCGAGGAATAGAAGACTCGCGAATCGCACGGACGGCGTGCGCGCGCCGACCATCCACGCCATTGGCAGAATTTTTCGATGTCGCATGGTCAAGTCTCCTCCGCGCAACGGTGTGACGATGAACAGGTCGAACTGCGACGCGTTAACGGAAGCTGCGGGCGAACGCGGGTGCGTGAGCCCAGCCGGCGACGTGGCGTCGCAATAATCGTGGCGGCCGAAAGCAATAGCAGCCCAGTCGTCGGCTCGGGCACTGATTGAAAGCGGTTGGCGAACACGAATCGGGCGATGTCGTTTCCGAGGTACGTGCCGTCTCGCTGGTCGAAAATCCAGTGGATGCCGAGATAGATTCGGCTGGTAGCGTTTTCGCCTTCGGGCGAATTCTCCTGTCCGAGGCCGGTTAGGGTGTCCCAGACATCGTCGAGCCTTCCGTCGTGGTTGAGGTCTTGATCGTAGACTTGGACAAACCGGTCGTAAGTCCGCCCGAAGCCGGCTATGCCGGTTGCATTAAACTCTTCCGAATAGAGCTGGTACTGTGCATCAATTGGGTCGTTACCGATCCGAGCATCGGCTTCGGCAAAGCTGTTGGTTGCAAAGAACAGCTCCACGGCTTTGAACACGGCGCCGCCCATCGTGGCGTGACCAGACGTGTACGCCGGAAACGGTGGAGTGAAGTCGTCTTCGTTCAGGTCGTTCGGATCGAAGGGGTTTCCGCCGGGGGCGCCGAGCGGCACCCAGCTCGAATCCCCGACGGTGTCGTCGTTCGAGTCGTAGTCGCCTTCACGAATGGCAGTGATCGGCCGCCAGAGCTTCGCGTCGAACTTGACGTCCCAGGCCGCGATGGCGGCGTCGGCCATGGCGGTGGAAGCGAGGGCAAACAGTCGGGCGTTGTCCGCGGGCGCGGTGCCGACCGCGGCGGCGATGTCCTCGAGATTTCTGACAAACAGCACGGGCGGCGGGCCCATGGTTGGTCGATCATAGGCCCAGAACAAGCCGATGTTTTCTTGATCCGCCGATCTCGAAGCGCTTTCGAGCGCTCCCCATTCCTTCACCTGGTTGAATGCGTCGGTGTAAGCCTGGCTATCGAGCGGCGGGGGTCCGGGCACGCCGATGTGGCTGCTGCTGGGAAGCACGAACGGCTTCACGGTGCCCCAGCTCGGACCCCAAGCCGACTGCGCGGGATGCAGCGGATCGGCGCGCCACTCGCCAATCTCCGTGCTGTTGAGCCATAGGCCGAGCTCTTCCGCTCCGTCGTCCGTCCGGTTGCCGATATGTTTGGCCGCGACCAGACTTCCGAACGCGATTCCATCGTCTTTGGCAGGGCCGTCGGCAATCGCATCGAGGCGAGCCGAGCGCGCGGCTTCGAGCGTGGCCGCCTGGTCGGGATAGCAATCGGCAAGCACGACGTACGCCGCCTGGGCAATTGCCGCGTCGAGCGACGCGCCGGAAGGTGCGGACGATGTGACCAGCAGCGGCGCGTGGGTGCGATTAAATGCCTGAAACACGTCGTAGATCGCCCCGTTGGTTATCGCGATCGAGCGAGTCGACCAGCCGGGATTCGGTCCGTGCGTCGTGGGCATTGGCAGAATGGTCCCTCCGTTTTGCTGGATAACACGTCGCATCGTCGTGTTCCAGAACAACACTGGGTCGCTTTGGGCAAGTGCCGTGCAAGCACCTCCGAGCGCGACGGACAATCCCGCAAGTCTGCAAGCAATGGACGTATTCATAGACACAGCCCCCAAGGTGGTGTTGGGAAACGTGTAACCAGCAGTGAGCGCGGTGAGCCAATTCCGCGCCTGTGTTCATCCAGTCGCGTTCGACGGCAGTCGTTGTGCAATGCGCCGGCGGCCCTGCGACAATTTCGGCGTCCTGCCAGTCAGCACCGCGGCAGCAAACGCGAATGCAACGAGCGCAAAGGTGCTCGGCTCGGGGACGGCGAACTTCGCCATGCCCTGCACGACGAACGTTTGTTCGAGTCCGGGAGGAGCGGGCTCGCCGCCGTAGGTCTGCCCATTGATGTGGTAAGCCAGGAAGGCGTAGTACTCGGAAACCGGTGGGTCGAGGACATAGGGCGGGGCTTCGCCGAAGATCGACATCGGGCCGGCCGGCTGGATTCCCTCGAAGTGCGCGGTGCCATCGGCGCCCGCGACGAAAGTGTTCTCGCTACCGTCCGTGGCGCCGAACGAGCCGAACGCGATCGAGTTTACGAAATCGGGCGTAAGGCCTGGCGGGACGTAGAAATCGCTCCACACGCTGTAGACGCCGTTCGGGATCAAACCGGTGATATCGAGCGTCAGCCGCGTGCCGCCCGCGACCTTTTCGATATGCCCGGTGCCGCCGACGTTGTCGAATTCATCGAGCGTCAGGTGATGCCGCAGCGACGGGTCGATGTTGTACGGGGGCGCGAGCACAGGCTCGTGGGCCGGCGTGTGGGCCTCGAACAACAAGTCCGCCGGATCGACCGGCGTGTTCCCGTCGCCGTCGACCACTTCCAGCAGCGTGGTTGCCAGCGGAACGGTCGCCTCCTGGGCGGCGAGGCGCGGTTGCGCGGGGCCGAACCCGATCAGCACGGCGGCCAGTGCCGCGGCGACCGCCGTCGGTCGTCGGAACTGCGGCGCGGCTCCCGCGGCTTGGCACGAGTCGATGGGAAGTGGGTTACTCATGGTATGTTTCCCTTTCTCGTCTGCGTTACAATGAAAGCGGCCGTCCCCAGCGCGCAGACTAAGCGCTGGAATGATGCCGGGCCGGTGAGGCACGTGCTTAGCGGCTGTCCTCACCGGCCGCTTTTTGTTGTGAACGATCGGCAATCCGTCAAACTACGCGGTGGGCATGATTAGTCCTCCTCGCCGTTGGGTTGATGGTTGTCAGCGTCAGGATTGACGGGCAATTGCTCCGGGACCCGCCAGAGCCGCGCGGTACCGTCTTCGGCGCCGGAAAGGACGTTTCTTCCGTCCGGCGAAGAGGCCACATCGCGAATCGACGCGGTATGCCCGTCGAAGCGATGGACTTCCTTCCCGTTTTCGACGTCCCAGAGACGCACAGTGTTGTCCCAGCTACTGGACGCGCAGTAACGCTCATTGGGCAGGTAGGCTACGCCCGTGACATCGCGCGTGTGGCCCAGGAAACGCCGTAGTACCTTACCAGTGTCCACATCCCACAGCATGATGGTTCGGTCAGAGCTGGCGGACAGGATACGACGCCCGTCGGCAGAGTAGTCAAGCCTTTTGACTCCGAGTGAATGTCCTTCCAGGCGGCGTAGCTCATCGCCGCTTTCCACGTCCCACAGTCGTATGATCGGATCGGCATTGCCGCAACCGGTAGCGACACGCTTGCCATCGGGTGAAAAGGCGACGCTCTCAACATAATCATTGTGCCCGGTCAAGCGGCGTAGCTGCTTGCCGGTCTCCATGTCCCACAGCCGCAACGCGGTGTCTTTAGGGGCCACCCATTTATCATCCTTTATCTGACCGCCTCCACCGGAGGCGGCGAGCGAGCCATCGGGCGAAAACGCAACGCACCAAACTATATCGGTATGTCCCTCGAAGCGACGGAGTTCCTTTCCATTCTCGACGTCCCAAAGTCGCACGGTTGCATCAAGCGCGCCGGAGAGGATTCGTCGGCCGTTGGGCGAAAAGGCAGCGCTGAGCACTTGTTTGGTATGACCCTCGATGGGTCGGGGCTTTTCCTTGCCGCCCAGATCCACAAACCAAACAACCGTGTCCTCCGCGCCGAAGAGCGCGTGCTGACCATCGGGTGAGATCGCCACACAATTGACGGTTCCCCAATACGGCGTGAACCGGCGAATTTCCGCGGGTGACAACTGCTCTCCCGAGGACTCCAGGTGGACGTTCACCATCTGTTTGTTGCCGCGCGTGACTGTCAGCAGCTCTTCACGGACCGGCTTGCCGTCCTTCATCGCGCGAAACTGATATTTCCCTGGTCGAAGGCGGAGCTCTTGGGGACCGGCTCTCTTAATGCTGATCTCTTCACCATCGATTAGAATGCTTACGTCCGGATCATCAACTTGAACAACAAGTGTGCCTTCGCCCGTGAAAACACGAATCATCGTCGGCACGAGGTTCGTTACGCCGGCGCCCTCGGAAAAACCGAAGCCGGCTGCGGCGACAACCAAGATTGCTGCGGCAGCCAGGTAACGCCGCAATTGCGGTGGTTTGATCATGCCGGTCGCTGCTGAGCCAAGATTCACTGGCAAAGGAGCTTGTTGCGGCTGCTGGACATGGGCAAGACACTCGCTCAATGACTGAGCCACCTCAGCCGCCGATTGAAACCGATCATCCGGATTTTTGGCCAATAGCTTGTCGACGATGGCAACCAGCCAGTTGGGGATGTCGGCATTCAATGTCTTGACTGGCCGTGGCGTGTCGTCGGAAACGCGGCGCAAGACGGCCATCGTGCTCGTCGCACGAAACGGCGGATCACCCGTGCACATGGCGTAGAGCACGCTTCCCAGACTGAACAAGTCGGTTCGATGATCGACGGTTTCGCCGCGGGCCTGCTGGGGAGACATGTACTGCGGCGTGCCCGCCACGATACCTTCCTGGGTGAGGCTCGTATCATCTACGGCGCGGGCCAGACCAAAGTCGGTGATCTTGACCCGCTCGACGCCGTTCTCCAACAAAATGTTTGCCGGTTTCACGTCGCGGTGGATGAGTCCTTGCGCATGAGCCGCGGCCAGGGCCGAGGCGGTCTGCATTCCGATTCGCAGAATCTCTCTTAGCTCCAACGGTCCAGTCCGGTCGAGTCGTTGTTGGAGCGATTCGCCGGCAACAAGCTGCATCACCAGGTAAGGCAGCGTTTCTCGGGATGATTGCAGCGGCAGCCACTCGTCCACGGCGTGGATTGTGACAATGTGATCGTGAACAACAGCGGCGGCGGCCTGCGCCTCACGGACGAAGCGTTTTCGTGCTCCGGCGTTGGCCGCTAACTGTGGCGTCAGGATTTTTACGGCGACAAATCGTTGCAGCACAGGATCGAGCGCTTTCAGGACGATGCCCATGCCGCCTTGGCCAATTACTTCGGTGACTTCGTAGTTGGCGAGTCGGCCGAGATGACCGGGCATATCCGGCGGCGCGAGGAGCTCCTGCACGAGTTTCTTGTCAGTACCGGGTCCCGCCTTGTTCCCTTCTGACGAATCATGAGTTCGTTGGTCACGCACGACTTCGCGCAGCTCTGCGGGTGGCGTTTCCAGAAAGCTGCCGAGCGTCTCGTGCTCTTGAAGAAGTGATTCAATCTGTTCCCGTAGGGCGAGATTGTCTTCACAGGCTGTCGCCAGAAAGGCGGAACGGTCAGCAGAGCTGTGATTTTGCAGGGCCGCGGCGAAGATTTCGCGTTCGTTCATGGCCGACACCTTCGGTTTGCGCCAATCCATATGACAATGCGTAATTGCCTTGGATAGTCTGCAAAGATTTTTGGATCATTTTTCTCGGCCCGTCGAGAGTCTCAGCGTTCGCGCATTTCGCGCCGCAGCCAGGACCGGGCGAAAGCCCAGGTGTAATGAGCCGTCCGAGGCGATATATCGAGCACTTCGGCGGCCTCCTTCATCGTCAGACCGGCAAAATAACGGAGATTTACGATGTCCGCAGATAATTGGTCCACTTTCTGGAGTTTGTCCACAGCGTCGTTGACGGCCAACAACTCCTCGGAATCATCTGTGGATGCGACCTCGGCCTCTTCAAGATTATGTCTCACGAGCCCGCCGCCTCGCTTCACACTGCTTTTTCGGCGGGCGTTATCGACGAGTATCCGCCGCATCGCTTCGGCCGCAGCCGCAAAGAAGTGTCCGCGACTATTCCAGTGCTGTACTGGAGCGCCGTCCACCAGACGCAGATATGCCTCGTGGACGAGGGCCGTGGGCTGAAGTGTCTGCCCCGGCTTCTCGTGCGCAAGTCTTTCGGCCGCGAGTTTGCGCAGTTCATCGTAAACCAGCGGCAGAAGATGTTCGGCCGCTTGGGAATCGCCGGACTCTATTTGTGATAGAATTTGCGTGACATCGCTCATGGACGTGGCCTTCATCGTGTGGGAGGCCGAATCGCCCGATTATAGCAGAATCGCAGGGACCTCACGACAGGGTTGCGGTCGCCGAAAAGTAAGTCCTGAACTACTGGAGGCTCAGCTCGTGGAGTCCATCGGCTGTCTGCATGAACGCAGCAAATCGTTGGATAATAGAATCGGGAAATCTCCGATGCACTTCAACATTCCTGGACAAACTAAAAGCCCAGCGCACCGCCGCACAGATTTGAAAAGCGATTATTGTGTGTCCATCCGCCGAAATGCCTTGTCAGTGACCAAAGCCCGCGAGTCGACTCTCTGCGTGCGTTCCTACAACCCCGAGAAGCCGGCCGGGGTGCGCCGCTCCAGCTCGCCTGCTTACATGGTCGCCCAGCGGGCGCGCAAGGTCGATCGCGAATCCCCGACCGGCGTGACGTAGTCGATCAAGAGTCCAATCCCAGCACTTGAGCTGATCCCTTCAGGGATCTGCACGGTTACCGCTAGCGCAGCCCCTAAAGCTGGGCTTTCAGAATACGCAAACAGTTACTCGGAGACGATTCGCGGCTGGGAGCAGTTTGGCCGTCAATCGTTTCTCTAGCCTGGGGTGAGGATCCACGGCTACGCTTGGCCACTGTTCCTCGTCGCCTCTAGTCAACGACGAGGACTCAATATGATCCCAATGTGCCCCCGATTTTGCCCCCGCTCCAAGAATCAGAAACGACCATCGGTCGTCATCTCCGTCAGAAACTGACTTGACGAAACATATTGCGATGATCAAAGAGAGCGTTTCCCCTGTAGGATTCCCGCCTACGCGCCGACCTACATCGGAAATGCTTGGTAGAAAAGAAGTTAAAGCTCCCCCGGTAGGACTCGAACCTAGTTCTCTCGTGTTGGGAACAAGTTGATTTACGATTGCATTCGTGTCTAAGTCGTTACGCAGCTCACGGTTATTCGGTGGAAATGGTTGATGTTGCATTGTATCGGTGTTGCGTTCCCATTGCCAACATTGCCCCCGACCTGCCCCCGAATCTATCGCAATTTACTTGAAGGAGCCCTATTCGGACGCCGACTTTCGTTTGTCGTAACCTACGCGCGACGCGGCCTAACCGGTAGGTGGCAGCGAATCGAAAAAATAAATGCGTTGTGCAGGCGACCCAATGTGGGAGCGCACGCGACGCCAGTTTACCCTACTACCAAGTTAGGAATCTGGTTGAGTGGGTGGTCAGGTTTTGGGCGCACGAGCCATTCTCTTTGCAACATCGCGAATACGTATTCGCTGCCCCATGCGCCTTTAAACCACACGTGGTCAACAACCTGACCTTCGAGGCGAAAGCCTAGCCGTTGGAATAGATTGTGAGCGGCTTTGTTGTCGGCGTCCGTCGTGGCCGATGCACGGTGCATATTGAGCCTGCCAAATGCGTATTCCAAAACGCCCTCAATCGCCTCATAGGCGAAACCACGATGCTGGTAGTGTGGATTGAGAGTAATTCCCAGCTCAACTTGCTGCGCAGCGTTCGTGAAGTTGATATCGCAATCGCCGACTGACTCTCCGGTTTCGGAGAGGATAATCATTAACTGAAGCCACGAATCTGTGTCGCCCCATTCAACGCTGAGCTGCTCAGCCATGAGCCGGGCTGCGTCCTCCAAGCCAAATGTCTCCCAGGACTGATATCTTGCGACCTCCGGGAGGCCGCGATACGCGCTAATTGCAGCGGCGTCTTCCGGGCGCAGAAGGCGGAGCTTCAATCGCCGTGTATCAAATTGAAGCGGTTCGGTCACCTGCACGTCTCATAGTTCGCTGGACGTCCATGGGTCATCGGATTTTGTTTCGATCTTTGCGGAGGGAGTTGCGACAAACGAGAAGCGGGGCGCCGAGAATGAACACCGCCAGGCTCGCTGGCTCGGGTACTGCCGTCGCGGGGACATGCATTAGGAAATGGCGCGGGTACGCCACTTGCCCGCCTGCGCCGTCAGGGTCGAACATTCCAAGCCCGACGATCCAGCCGGTGTCGCTAATTCCCGAAGCGCGGTTGAGCACCCAGCCACTGTTCGGGTTGATCAGCGTGTTCAGGTCGACGGCTTGCGCGTCCAAGCCCCAATAGACCGCATGCGTGTCCAGGGGATCGTTTGCGCCGACATACTTGAAAAATGCCCAGCCCACCGCCGTACCGGCCCCGTTGATCGCCCATGCCTGACCGGAGCGGTTATCGGCGGGGTCGATGGTTCCCAGCAGGGTTGCCGCGGTGCCCGATGCGTCCCACCGCACGGCACCGAAGCCGGTGCTCCACCCCACGGCTGTGCCGGCGTCGTTCAGCGCGGTCGGTGACCAAACGACGGTTGCGCCGTGCGGACTGGGCGACTCAAGTTCGGTTGGCGTGCCCGCGGCATCCCAACGTACCGGCGCGCTCGGCCTCAGCAGCACGCCCGACGCGTCGTAGACGTTGGAGTATCCGACGACGGTACCGGATTGATTGATCGCGAACGCCTGACTCTCGGTGAACCCATTAGGAGCATAGCTCGGGTTGTTGGCAAGCTCGCCGAGGTGACCCAGGGGCGTGGCAGCGGTGCCGGAGGCTTCCCACTTGACCGCCCAGTAACCAAGGTAGTTGCCGGCAGCATCGTATTTCTGTGCATTTCCGACAGCGACGCCGGCTGCGTTAATCGCCTTCGCCTCCGCGTACGAGTAGCCCTCTGAGTCGGTGCCGAGGTCGCCGAGTAAGGTAAGTGAGATTCCGGAGCCGTTCCACCGGCCGGCGCGGGAGCCGAGATCCACAATCCTGTTGAACTGGTCGCGCACGGAACGACGGACGAGCCCCACCGTGGTACCGGCGTCGTTGATGTCGCCGAGCACCGGAATGCCGGCACTTTGTTGCTCAATGTATGGATGCTCAAGCACTGTCACCGCAGTGCCGGATGAGGCCCAACGCGCCGGGCGGTATTGAAAATTGTACGGAAAAGGAAAGCCCGTCTGCGCCGATGTTTGCCCGATGACCGTGCCGGCGTTGTTGATCCCTTGCGCAAATTGCGAAGTCGGGTCGCCCAACAGCTCCACGGCGGCGCTGGAGGCACTCCATCGAGTGGCGCGCAGTCCAAGCGGGCTACCGGAACTGCCGTACTTGAAGACGGTCGCCGCGGCCGTGCCCGCATTATTCACGTACACCCTCTCCGCAAAGTTCAAGCTGTCGTGGAGCGCAACGTACCCGCCGGCGGACGACGAATAAGTGGGTCCGCCGTAGACGGGCAAGGGCGCGGCAGCGGCCGCGACAACCGGCGCCAACAAACTTGCGGCGAGAAAGATGAATAGGCGGATGAATCTACCGCAATGCCAGGCTGCCTTGCTGGTGGACTCGTAATCGGGGCCGGCAGCAGATTCAACCCCGGTGCCCGTGGGAACGACCGCTGTCGAGCCGCGCCTCCTGCCACGTCGGCAAGACGCCGCCGCAGCGGCGACCGCGAGGACACCCAGCGCCCCCGGCTCGGGCACGGGCGTCAGCAAGAACCCGTGTATCTCGTCACCGAAGAATCCGTATCCCGTGATCTGTCCTGCGTCGTTGATTCCGCGTCCAATCGTCAGGTTCCAACCCGACTTCTGACTGATCAGCGTGTTCAAATCCACCATCCCCGTCTCGCTCATGTAGAGGAACGCTGCTCCGTATCCTGTCAGCAGGGTAGACTCGCCCGTGACGTCGCCGCGATTGTTAATTGCGTAGCCATTTGCGTACGGGCCGCCCAGTGTTCCCAGGTCGTGCATGGTTCCGTCATACACAAACGCGTGGAGGTCGACGCCGATTGTCCCCGCAGCGCCCGTCACCTGGCCGTTGTCGTTGAGAGCGTTGAACGAGATGTCGAAGCCAAGCTCGTTCAGATACCCCAAGGGGGTCAATGTGCCGGTAAGCCCGTTCGGCGTCGTTGGGGTCCACAGGCCGGCCTGGCTGATGATTTGACCGCTGGCGTTAATCCCTCGCGCGACCGGTAATTGATCGAAATAGTGCCGCGTGCCGTCGTACACGAAGCTGCGCGTGAAAGCCCCGTTCCAGGAAGTCCCAACCACGCGGCCGCTGCTGTTGATGCCCCAACCGTCGCTGGATCGCTCGCCGCTTGTTCCGAGGTCGTGCATCGTGCCGTCGTACAAGAATGCGTGATAGTTAGAGTCTCCGGTGGTTAAGGAGACGCCGGTCACTTGACCGCTGGCGTTGATGCCCATTCCTTGGCCCTGTGTTCCACCCAGCGTTCCCAGGTCTTTCATCGTCCCTGATGTGCCGTTGGGAGTTGCTGGCGTCCACACGAAAGCGTGGGATTCGTTTCCCAGGGTGTCGGCCGAGCCGGTCACTTGACCATTGGCGTTGATGGCCAGCCCCGCGCTGCCTGCTCCGCCAAGCGTTCCCAAGTCGGTGACCGTGTACGCAGGCGGTGTGGCAGCCTCTGCCTCTCGAATTCCTGTGTCGGCCGCGAGCGCCAACAGCAAAAAGGCGCGATAAACCGAGTGATATTTTATCATGAGTGTGTCTCACGTTTCTGGTCTGCGATATAATCAAAAAGTCATCACCCGTGTGCGCGCAAACCGAGCGCCGAGGAGAGGCCGGGCCGGTGAGGCGGGCACACGCCGAAGGTGGGTCGGCTTGGCGGTAAGCCTCACCGGCCGCTTTTCTTTATTACTCTATTTCGATTCTGATTTCGTCGCCGGCTT